>CAYVWL010000060.1:0-1564 GCA_964455475.1 uncultured Candidatus Saccharibacteria bacterium | reverse complement strand
GATTGCCAGTATGGATATCGGGACAGTATCTTTAAGAAAAGCAAAAAATATATAATTACTTCGGTCACATTTGAGCTCGATAAGAAATTAAATTTAAATATGGAATATGCTGGGCTCAAGGCCAGATTACAAAATGAAAAGGATATCACAGTACAAAAGATTCGCGACACTATTCTTCAAATTCGAGCAGAAAAATTACCAGATTGGCATAAAGTGGGGACAGCGGGCTCGTTTTTCAAAAATCCGATTATAAAGCAGGCAGAATATGACAGATTAAAGACTGAATTTTCGGATCTACCTGGTTTTCCTGAGACTCAGGGCAAAATTAAAGTGCCTTTGGCTTGGATTTTGGATAATATTTGTCAGCTTAAGGGGTATAAGGAGGGGAAGGTGAGCCTGTATGATCGGCAACCGATTGTTTTAGTAAATGCCGGTGGGGCTACTGGAAAAGAGATCTCGACTTTTGCTGAAATAATAAAAAAAATAGTGAAAGAAAAAACCGGAATTGAAATTGAGATGGAGGTGGAAATAATAAAATAATTTTTTGAAAGTTATCCACAGTTTTCTAAAAAGAAATTAAAAATCTCTTGTATTAATTTTTATTTAGTATAAAATTATAGGTAGTTCAGTGATTTTTATTTTTAAGGTCGAAAATAATCACGGGCTCGTTAGGAAAAAAATTAATTTAAAAATGTGTCTAAGATTTTATTCTTATAAAATCGATTGACTCAAAAACTACTATGGCAAAGAAGAAAGCAAAGAAGAAGGCAAAGAAAGGAAAGAAGAAATAGCCTTATAAAAAACACCGTTCCTGATTAACCAGGACGGTGTTTTTTTGTGCCAAAATGTGATAAGATATGAGAATTATGTCGTTTTTGAAGACCATTTTTGGGGATAAATATGCCAAGGCCATCAAGCCTTTTTGGCCAATTGTGGCCGAGATCAATACCCTAGAGGAAGGGATTAAGGCCCTTTCGGATGCGGATTTGAGGGCCAAGACGGCGGACTTTCAGAATAAATTAAAAGAAGGTAAGACGCTGGAGGAAATATTGCCGGAGGCCTTTGCGGTGGTTCGGGAGGCGTCCCGACGGACTCTTGGTGAACGGCATTTTGATGTTCAGCTGATTGGTGGAATGATTTTGAATAAAGGTGGTATTGCGGAGATGCGCACAGGAGAGGGAAAAACCTTGGTGGCCACTTTGCCTGCTTATTTAAATGCGCTTACTGGTCACGGTGTGCATATTGTGACGGTCAATGATTATCTCTCTCGCCGTGATGCGGTGTGGATGGGGCAAATATATGATTTTCTTGGTCTCTCCGTGGGTGTTATAAATCATGAAAGTTCTTTTCTCTATGATGCCAAGCATATTACTGATAAAGAATTATCTAATGAGGAGGATAAGGCGAGAGATGAGCTTGGTTCCTTTAAAGTGGTTTACGATTTTCTAAAACCCTGCACCCGGCGTGAAGCTTATGCGGCCGATATTACTTACGGCACAAACAATGAATTCGGTTTTGACTATTTGCGGGACAATATTGAATATGCGGAAAAAGATTTACGTCA
>CAYVWL010000059.1:0-1597 GCA_964455475.1 uncultured Candidatus Saccharibacteria bacterium | reverse complement strand
AAAAACTTTTTAATAGATAGTGACATACTTTTTTTAAATTAGATTAATAAAATATTAATAAATAGTTCGTAAATAAAATTACTACTCTTATTATTATATCATATGTATGCTTGACAGCAACAATGGATTTGCTATAATAGCCTGGTAAGGTTTCAGTTCGCCCGGAAGGCGGACTTTTTATTAAAATAAAGAATAAACAAATGGTAGACTTAAAAGTATTAAACGCAGTGTTGGAACAATTAGAGCAGGAAAGAGGCGTCCCAAAGGAAAAGATGCTGGAAGCTATTGGCATGTCCCTCGCCACCGCTTATAAAAAGGAGTATGGCAAGCGTGGGCAGATTATTCGTGCTAAATTTGACTTGAATAGCGGAAAGACCGAATTTGAACAAGTAAAAGTAGTGGTGGAAAAAGACGCTGTGATTATGCGTGACGAGGCGGAGATGGAAAAAGCTAAGACGGATAACAGAAAGGAAGGTTTTGGTCACAAGATGGCCAATGCCACCAAGGCCAGTGATGTAGAGGAAATGGAGGGTGAACTGGTCTATTTCAACCCCGAGCATCATATTTTGCTCGACGATGCCAAGAAAATTAAGAAAGGGATATCAGCCGGTGAAGAGATGGTCTTCCCATTAGAGGCTAAAGATGATTTCAGCCGAATTGCCGCTCAGACTGCCAAGCAAGTGATCATCCAAAAGCTCCGTGAGGCAGAAAAAGTGTCCGTCCTTGGTGAATATGGTCAAAAGGAAGGCACTATCGTCACCGGTAGCGTCCAGCGCATGGAACGCGGTAATATCTTTATAGATATGGGCCGAGCCACCGCTATCCTGCCTTATGAAGAGCAGATTCCGGGAGAGAAATACAAGCAAGGTGAACGTGTCCGTGCCTATTTGTACCGCGTGGAGGAAACACCAAAGGGTATTTTCTTAAAATTGTCCCGTTCTCATCCAAAATTCCTGGAAGAATTGTTTAAAATTGAAGCACCGGAGATTGCCAGTGGTACTGTGGTGATGAAAGCTATCGCTAGAGAGGCTGGTTCCCGTTCCAAAGTGGCCGTGGAGTCTAATGATGCGCACATTGATCCCGTGGGGTCACTCGTGGGTCAGCGTGGAGTGCGCGTGGCCACCGTTATGAGCGAGCTTGGTGGAGAGAAAATTGACATTATCGAATGGTCGGCCGACCCTATCCGTTTTCTAGAGGATGCTCTGTCCCCCGCTAAAATATTGAAAGTGGAAATCGATGAAGCCGAGAAAAAGGCGGTGGTAGAAGTGTCACCAGACCAGCAGTCCCTCGCTATCGGTAAAGGTGGACAAAACGTGCGCCTCGCCGCCAAGCTCACTGGTTGGAAAATTGATATCAAGAGCACAGCCGTGGCTACTCCAGCAGAAGAAGTTGTAGAGTAAAATTAAACCTAGCAAGAATATAGTGCTAGAGGAGACTTGGGAGCGCGACTGGCGCGAGCACGAGGAATTTTTTAGCAAAAAAATATCCGTGCTCCGGTTAGTACTATATTTTGCGTAGGGTAATTTTATATACTCGGCAGCTCCACATAAAACTGGGCGCCTTGCCCCTCACCAGCGGATTCCGCCCAGATCCGGCC
>CAYVWL010000058.1:0-1600 GCA_964455475.1 uncultured Candidatus Saccharibacteria bacterium | reverse complement strand
CATAAACCGATAGACGTAAAATCAGACCGATGTTTGGTCCTTCTGGCGTATGGATAGGACAGACTCGGCCGTAGTGTGATGGATGCACGTCACGCACTTCAAAGCCAGCGCGCTCACGAGTGAGTCCACCGGGTCCGAGAGCAGATAGAGTACGGAGATGCTCCACCTCTTGCAGAATATTTTCCTGCGCCATAAATTGAGACAGCTGGTTGGTGGTGAAAAATTCCTTGATGCGGGCCTGGAGCGGTCGTGGAGAAATAAAGTTTACCGGCATAGTGATATCCGGATCCACGGTGGACATTCTATCCTGAATATTTCTCTTCATCTGTGACATACCAATACGTACTTTGGCTTGGAATAATTCACCCACAAAACGCACCCGGCGGGAACCAAGGTGATCAATATCATCTGGCTCCGCCTCTTCATCATGATTCAAATCCACAATTTTAGAAATGATAGTAAACACATCGTCCAGATTTATGGTCTTGCGGTCTAGGTCTTTCACTTCCATACTCTTACCAAATCTTTTATTGAAACGAAAACGTCCCACTTTGGAAATATCATAACGGTCCGCACTGAAAATACCGTTGATAAAGTCCCGGGCATTTTCTGCGGTGGCTAGATCCCCATCACGCAATCTCTTGTAAATTTCCACATAGGAATCATCCACCGTCTTGGCATGGTCCTTGGCTAGATTCAGCTCCATAGCCTTTTGTAACACTTCCTTATCCTTAAATTGCTCTAAGATCTGCTTGTCGGTGGCACCCAAAACACGAAGGAGTGAGGTGACCGAAAACTTTCTCTTCTTATCAATTTTTACATAAATCAAATCATCGGCATCAGATTCAATTTCAATCCAAGCTCCGCGAGATGGGATGATCTTGGCGCCAAAATATCTTTTACCCTTGATTTCATTGTCGGTGAAAAACATACCAAAGGAGCGGGCTAGCTGTGGCACGATCACTCTCTCAATACCATTTATAATAAAGGTACCGTGATCCGTCATCAGTGGAATATCTGTCAGAAAGATTTCCTGTTCCTTTTCGGTGGATAGAATTTTGTTTTTGAGCTTCACCTTGGCCTTCAGTTGACCTTCATAGGACATTTTATTGTCCTTGGCATAATGCTCGTCATACTTCGGCTTCGTAATCTCAAAGGCAGAAAAAGAGAGTTCAAACTTTTTTTCCGCATAGTCCTTGATTGGTGAAAATTCCTTAAACACTTCGGCCAAGCCTTTTTCCAAGAGCCATTTAAAGGACTCCGTCTGGTGACTCACCATATCCGGCACACCAATGAGCGGGGCCTTGAACTTTCCAAAATACTTTTTCTCTCTTTTAATTGTTTTCATGATTTATAAATGATTAATAAATATATACAACGCAAAATGACACCTCTCCGACAAAGGCGTCTTTCATTTGATAAAAATTATCTTTTCTTTATGATCAGCAAGTGATTTTATTAACCCGCCTAAATTTTTTATTCTTCACCCACCAAAATTTTTGTTTAACAAAAACTTAGGTGGGTAAAAAAACTTTGGTGGGTAAATTTCTAAATACTTTCCCCCGGAACTCACTCTTGCTTATGTGTGACTAGCCTATAC
>CAYVWL010000057.1:0-1854 GCA_964455475.1 uncultured Candidatus Saccharibacteria bacterium | reverse complement strand
GTATAATACACCCTATGGTCATAGATATAGAACTAACATTGAATAGGTGGGGGCTGGGCAGAATTGCAGAAAATAAATTTCAGTTTTTGTGTTTTAGATTTTCCAAATGGAAAATCCCAAATAAATACTCCATCTCTTTTGAAATAAATTGGCGGGTAAAGGAAAAGAATTAAAATAAAAAAAAGAGACCTCTCCAACACCCGAAGGCGATGTCAGAGAGGCCTCGACCAATGGTGACTGTTACAGAGGTGAAGTTGGCGAGGGCAGATTACGAGAAACCACAGTGGGTGACCGTAAACATGTTGCTCCAGCCTCATCTGTCAGAAGCCTCTGAAGGAAGCCACCACAAACAAAGAACTTTTTCAAGTATACCATATCCTGCAAAAAAATGCAAGGGGAATTTTAGATTGCATAATAAGGCTGGGAGGAGTATCATTTTTAATGGATACCTGATCACAATAGGGTGATTAAGGAAAAAACGGGGAGAAAATAATGTCTGCAACAACCTGCACGGAGATCGGAAAGTTCTCTAAGAATCATGAGCCGGCGGGTAATCCCGCTGAGGTCCTGGCAAGGGTTCTTGATCCTTACGCGAAAGTAGCCTTACACGCGTCACTGTGCCCAGTCAGCTTACGAGAGGTGAATCCTGTCATCGGCTATGACGGGAAGGTTGTGCCGATTCGGTACAAGCTGTTTCAATTCACCGCTCCGCCACCATGTTTGCTTCTTGGGAGCTTCATCGTGGAGGCGATGAAGGCTGGACAAACTCGTCAGTGCACCGGTTACGAACTGGTGCTCGGCTGTTCCGGCAAGGAGATCGACGATCTGATCGGTCGATCCGAGCTTCCACCTTCTGGGAAGCTTGGTGTGATGAGCTTGGCCGAGTCGTGGCAGAAAAAAGGTGACGACGGGCTGTGGGTGTGCAGTGTGGAAATCACCAAGGAAACCAAAGTGCCTCGCCCTTTCTATGCTGGCAACAAGGGAGACATTTATCGTCATTACTATCCGGTTGGCGGTTTGTTCAGCTATTTTCTCGGGGTGGCAGATTAGCCACTGGAAGTAAGGAGGTTGATCGTTTGTCACAGGGCCGAGCGTACGCGCTCGGCCCTCTCTGTTTATATTGTTATAAGATATTTATTATTATATAATTGATGGATGAAGAAAGTTTTAGAAATAATTGCCATCATTGTTTTACTTATTGCCTCCACTTTGATTTTTTGGGCCGGTCTAGCACCAAAAAGTTTTTCGGACTTCTTTGCTATGTATCCAGAGGTGATGGACACTGCCAATCAGATTGGTATTTTGAAAAATCTTGGCGGGGAATTATCAGAAGCCACCTCCTCTGAGGCCGTTTTGAGTAATAAAGGCCAGATCAAGATCAACGGAAACGCTTGGAACGTGGAAATTGCCGCTGATGATACCAGTAGGACGAATGGTTTATCAAATCGGAAGGCACTTTATAATCGGGGCGGTATGCTTTTTGTTTTTGACCGGATGGCAAATCAGAGTTTCTGGATGAAAGATATGCTAATCCCGATCGATATGATATTTTTTGATAATAATTGGAAAATCGTATTGATTGAATCAAATTTACAACCAAATTCTTTTCCTAAAATTTTTGGCAACAAAGTAAAGTCTCAATATATACTGGAAGTGAATGCCGGAGAGGCCGTTTCCTACGGTCTGGCGGTCGGGGACCAGGCAATTTTCCTAAATAAGTAAAATTTTCCCATTTTCGGGCTTCATTCCGTCTTGTCTTATAAGTAAATTTAGCCAGCTGGCTTTACAGCCGGGCAATTTCAATTTTCTTTGTGGTTTTTACCGCTTTTGCTATTCTTTTGTCACGTCACTTGG
>CAYVWL010000056.1:0-1854 GCA_964455475.1 uncultured Candidatus Saccharibacteria bacterium | reverse complement strand
ATATTTGCGCTCCACTATCTCGCTGTATTCAAGCATGAGGGTATCTTAGCCGATTTCCTACATAATGTCCACTAATACTCCTTTGAGACCGATAATGAGAAAAACTACCGCTAATAGGCTAAAAGCGGGGGAGAAGACGGACAAATAAGCCGTGATCGGGCCAATAGCAATGCAAACTAACCAAACATGTTCTTTATTAATCATTTTTTTATTCTTCACTGGCCGGAGAAGATAGCCCGCCATCTTTTAATTTCTCCCTAATATCCTTGAGGATCTTATGAGCCACATCTTTATTGGCTTTATCCTTTAGGAATTGCCTGGTGGCATCATAACCTCGGCCCAGCTTTACCTCACCGTATTCATACGAATTTCCGGTCTTTCGTATAATACTCATTTTTTCGCCGAGTGCAATCATCTCACCCTCGGTGGAGATACCCTCGTTATACATCAAATCAAATTCGGTTTGTTTGAACGGTGCCGCCACTTTATTCTTCACCACCTTGACGCGGATACGCCCACCCATCACTTCCTCACCTTTCTTGATCTGGGCAATACGGCGTATGTCTAGTCGGACAGAAGTGTAAAATTTCAAGGCCTTACCACCCGGTGTCGTCTCCGGATTACCAAACATCACGCCGATCTGCATGCGAATCTGATTGATAAAGATGACTATTGTCTTACTCTTGGCCACAATCGCGGTCAGTTTGCGTAAGGCTTGGGACATCAGGCGGGCTTGCTTGCCCATATGCTGGGCGCCCATATCACCCTCAATTTCATCCTTAGGAGTAAGGGCCGCCACGGAGTCAATCACAATCACATCCATCTTGCCAGAGCGCACTAGGCTCTCTACAATCTCCAGACCTTGCTCACCGTTATCTGGCTGGGAAATCAGCAGTTCATCTATCTTTACGCCAATTTTTTTGGCATATTCCGGATCCATGGCATGCTCGGCATCAATATAAGCACAGAGACCATTTAATTTTTGGGCCTCGGCCACCACGTGGAGGGCGAGGGTAGTTTTACCAGAGCTCTCTGGTCCAAAGATTTCAATGATACGGCCGCGTGGTAGACCACCCACACCAAGAGCGGCATCCAGGCCAATCGAGCCCGTGGAGATGGCGTTTACATCCACCCGCGGTTTCTCACCCAGCTTCATGATAGAATCATCGCCAAATTTTGTTCGGATCTCATCCAGAGTAGAATCAATATTTGCCCCCATCACCTTTGGCTCCTTTTTTTCTTTTTTTATCATTTTTCCTTTTTTAAGATAATATTGTTCGAATTTTTCATCGCGTAGGACCCACCCGTCTGCGGGAAGGGTAAAGCGTGAAAAATTTGAATAATATTATCTTGATTATTAAATTACTTATAAACTATCTGCAATTTTTGTTCGGTTTTCTTGCCAAACCGGTCTTGTGCCTTTAATTCTAGCACATTGTAGCCATATGATAAGAGTATTTTTTCCGAAAAATTGCCCTTTTCATCCACCACTATTGCTCGGTCATTTAGGGTGATTTCCTTGGTATTTATCCCTTGCCCATCAATGGAAATAAGGGATTCAGACACCGCCGAGCCATCCGCCGGGGAAGTGACGATTATTTTTGGTCCGGTGGCATATTTCCAGACTTCAAAAGCACCATAACCAAACAGGCAAATCAAAAAAAGAGTAATTACTATGGCTTTTAGGTAAAATTTTGTCTGTCGTCGGCTCATTTTCTTGTCCGTTTAGGATTAAAATTCCTTCGGATTCTCTGGTTCTTCAAAACCATTTTCGTCATATTTCTTGGTTTTTTTTGTTTCAACCTTTTCTGTTTCCTCGGCAATCATTTTGTCGGCCACTTCTTCTAGATTGGC
>CAYVWL010000055.1:0-1998 GCA_964455475.1 uncultured Candidatus Saccharibacteria bacterium | reverse complement strand
TGAATTGCGGTTTCCAGTCAAATATTATTGCCATCATTATTACGGAGCCTTCCTCTGGAGGTTTGTTTTGTATCTAATTTTTAACCACTAAAAGTAGATAGAAATCAGCCCTTCAGCGGGGCTCATTTTGTTTATGGCAAAAATTTACAAATTAACTAAAAATATATGTCAAAAATACTTAAAACCAAAACGCCGTTACTGCCAAAAGCCGTCGGACCATATTCGCCAGCTGTCGTGGCCGGAGACTTGATATTCTGTTCCGGCCAGATTGCCGTGAATCCCGCAGATAATAGATTGATCACCGGCGGAATCAGGGAACAGACAAAGCAAGTCCTGGAAAATCTACAGGCTGTCTTGGCAGAGGCCGGTGCGGATCTCTCTCGGGTAGTAAAAACGGAAGTCTTCCTCACCAATATGGCTGACTATGCGTTGATGAATGAAATCTATGCAAAATATTTTACTACCAAACCGTTACCCGCTCGCGTGACCGTGGGGGTAGCCAAATTACCCAAAGACGCTTTATTAGAAATAAGCTGTATTGCCTATAAAAAATAAAATGAAAAATAAATTATCATTAGAGTTAGTGGAGCAGGCTTATGATCGCCTGAAAAAGGTGGTGACCCTGACACCCTTAGAGTTAAACACCCGCTTGTCCGAAAAATATCAAGCGCAAGTCTATCTCAAACGTGAGGATTTGCAACTCGTGAGGTCATACAAATTACGTGGCGCCTATAATTGTATTTCCTTGTTGAATAAAAATGAACGAGTCAAAGGTGTAGTCTGTGCCAGCGCCGGAAATCATGCTCAGGGCGTGGCCTTTAGTTGTAAAAAATTAAAAGTGCAAGGCACTATTTACATGCCTAAAAATACCCCAAAACAAAAAGTAGAGCGCGTTCGGGTGCTTGGCGGTCACTGGGTAAAAATGGTCTTGATCGGTGATACCTTTGATGAAGCAAACAAGTATGCCCGGGAATATTGTGACCAGCAAAAGAAGGTTTTTGTGCATCCCTTTGACGATATTTTTGTCATGGCCGGGCAGGGGACAGTGGGCGTAGAAATTATGCATCAGTTAGTAAAAGCGCCGGATTATATAGTGGTGCCGGTGGGTGGTGGCGGTCTCGTCTCTGGGCTGGGGACTTATGTTAAAAATATAAACAGTAAGGTAAAAATAGTGGGTGTAGAGCCAGCTGGTGCCCCCTCCATGTCCCAAGCTTTGAAAGCGGGAAGACTGGTGACCCTGAAAAATCTGGACAAGTTTGTGGATGGAGCAGCAGTAAAAACTGTCGGCGCGCTCACCTTCCAGGAATCCAAAAAAGTTATTGACCGGATGTTACTCGTGGAAGAGGGAAGAGTTTGTGAAGAAATGATTTCTCTTTATCAGAGTGATGGTGTAGTGACAGAGCCGGCCGGCGCCCTCTCCGTGTCAGCCTTGGATCAAATTAAAAATGAAATCAAGGGCAAGACCGTGGTTTGCGTCCTGAGCGGTGGAAACAATGATATCAGCCGTTATCCGGAAATCATTGACCGTAGTCTCACCTACAAAGGCCTAAAGCATTATTTTGTCATCGAATTTTCCCAGCGTCCTGGGGCCCTTCGTAATTTTCTGAATAATGCCCTGGGCCCAAATGATGATATCACCATGTTCGAGTATACAAAAAAGAGCAATAGGGAAACGGGTCCGGCTCTCGTGGGTATTGAATTATCAGACAAAAGTGATTTGCCATCCCTTCTAAAAAGGATGAATCAAATCGGCCTCACCTATAAAAAACTGGAAAAAGACAGCCTCCTCTTCCGCTTTCTGGTCTAATTCTAATAACGCACAAACCCCAACCATTCGGAACACAGTAGTACGAAGTAACTTCCTCCAAATCCCCACCTTAGTCAAGGAGGGGTGTCGAGGCTTTGTGAGACGGGGCGGTTGCGCGAATGGTTGGGGTTTCCTGCTCAAAATCCCGGAACGGCTCAACCGCTTATTTCATACGGTTGAGCCGTTCCGCA
>CAYVWL010000054.1:0-2161 GCA_964455475.1 uncultured Candidatus Saccharibacteria bacterium | reverse complement strand
CATAGATTAAGTTAGAAATATGGCTATCGTTGTGATATTATTGACTCCTTATGAAAGGGGAGTCAAAAGTAACGATAAAGCAAATAGTGAGAGAATATTTGATCGGCCTCAAAGGGTACCGATTTCTTTTTGCTCTAACCTTCGTTATATACGCCTTGGCAAATCTAATAAATGTATTTATCCCGTATTTCTATAAGAATTTCTTTAATAGCCTTAATTCAGTTGGTCAAAAGGCTGACTCGGTCCATAGTCTAGTGCAGATTATCAGTACTATTGCCGTCCTTCACTTTTTTGGCTGGTTGTTTTTTCGGGGTGGATTCTTCCTGGCAAACCACATTGAGGCCAATGTGATGTCTCGGCTGAAGCAAAATTGCTTTAATTATCTGATCAAGCATTCACACAATTTTTTTTCCAATGCTTTTACGGGTGGACTGGTTCAAAAGGTAAATAGGCAATCACGAGCTTTTGAAAGGCTTTTTGATACTTATATTTTTAATCTGGCACCCCTTATAATTACCGTGGTTGGCGCTATTGTCATCACCTTTTTCACGTCAAGATTCCTTTCTCTGGTGATTTTGCTCTGGATTACCATATATTTCACGGCCAGCTTTCTCTTTTTTCGTTGGCGTATGAAATACAATATCCAGATGGCCAAAGTGGATTCAGAGACCACCGCCCTGTTATCCGATAACATATCCAATAGTCAGACCATATCACTTTTTAATGGCTTTAACAAAGAGAAAGACAGATACACGGAGGCCACAGATAAACAGGCAAAATTAATAATCAAGACCTGGAATTATGCCGGAATCTACGAGTCCGCTCAGCTTTTCCTAGTCTATCTTATGGAATTCATAATTTTTTATTATGCCATAAAATATTGGCAGGCCGATAAATTATCTGTTGGTGGAATAGTGATGGTGCAGATCTATGTGATTTCCTTGAGCAGTCAGTTGTGGACAATAAATATGATTTTGAGAAATGTGTTTGAGAGCCTAGCTGACTCCAAAGAAATGACGGAAATAATGCAAACTTCGCATGAGATACAGGACACAATATCAGCAGGAAAATTAGTGGTGAATAAGGGAGAGATAGTTTTCAAAGATGCCATCTTTAATTTTAACGAAACCAGGACGGTTTTAAATAATATCAATTGCCTTATAAGGCCGGGTGAGAAAGTGGCCATTATCGGCCCATCCGGCGCCGGTAAAACCACTTTTGTCCGTTTGATTTTGCGTCTCTATAACTTGACTAGTGGCCAAATTCTGATTGATGGTCAGGATATTGCTCAGGTGACCCAAGAAAGCCTGAGACAGAATATCAGTCTTGTCCCGCAGGACCCAATACTCTTTCATCGGACACTTATGGAGAATATTCGCTATGGCCGACCCGAGGCTACGAATGAGGAGGTGCTATCAGCCTCTAGACAGGCGCATTGCGATGATTTCATAGATGTTTTACCTAATAAATATGACACTCTGGTGGGTGAGAGGGGGATAAAGCTGTCTGGCGGGGAGAGGCAGAGAATAGCTATCGCTCGGGCAATTTTGAAGAACGCCCCAATTCTGATCCTAGATGAGGCCACATCTAGTCTGGACTCACACTCGGAGAAATTAATTCAGGATGCGCTGGACAATCTGATGATGGGCTGTACCACTATTGCCATTGCCCACCGCCTGTCCACCATTCGGAAAATGGATAGAATAATTGTGATGCGTGATGGCCGTATTATTGAGGAAGGGACACATGATGAATTATCAAACAAGGACAGCGGTCTCTACAAGGATCTCTGGGAGCTCCAAGCCGGCGGTTTTATTCAGAAATAAGGATTTATGCTATAATCAGCCGTAATGACTACGGAGATTTTATGGATTGGTGGGGGAATAGTGATATTGGGCTGGGTGTAAAAATAATATGAAAAACGGAGCCTTAGGAGTGGATATTGGGAATGTGATTATAGATCATCGGCCGATTATGGATACGGAAGATGAAACTTTATGGAATAAAAAATATTCTAATGTTCCACCCTCTGAAAATGTATTTGAAATACTTAAACAATTAAATGAAGGAAAATTTAAAGATAATATTTTCTTAGTCTCAAAATTAAAAGAAGAACATGATAGTAGAACCTTGAAATGGCTCAAGGATAATAAATTTTTTG
>CAYVWL010000053.1:449-2242 GCA_964455475.1 uncultured Candidatus Saccharibacteria bacterium | reverse complement strand
TCTCCCGCGCTTGCAAACCTTGATAAGTGGCGGCAGTCTTGGCCAAATTATCCTTACTCAAATCCTGCTTTTTATATATTTTCCACACTGCGTTTAGGACAAAGAGAATTAGGAGAAATAGGAGAAAGACGGTGACCTTGGAATACAGGAATCTCCTAACTCTTCTTTTTTCTTGAAATTCGAGCATGAATAGTATATAGTATATCACATGTTATTTGATCAAAAACACAAGAAAAAGATCAGCATCATCTGGACCATTTTGTGTGTCCTGATTATCATCAGTATGATTGCGCTCTATACGCCAATCCTGTTTCGTTAGTCGTTCCTAATCATCTTCAAGAACACGTCTTGGGGGATATTTACTGTACCACGGTCGGCCATTCTTTTCTTACCCTCTTTTTGGCGCTCGCGCAATTTCATCTTTCGAGTAATATCCCCGCCATACATATGAGCGGTGACGTTTTTCTTCATGCCAGAAAGCGATCGAGAAGAAATTATTCGCCCCATGGCCTTGCCTTGAATTTTGAAAGAAAACATCTGGCGAGGCAAAATTTTATGTAATTTTTCCACCGCATCTTCGGCTTCCACTTCCGCCCGACGGCGGGAGACCACCCGAGAAAAAGCCGGCACCACTTCATCCGCCACCAAAACATCGAGGCGCACCACATCGGCATCTTTCATCTCCCCCACTTCATAAGAAATAGAAGCGTAGCCCGAGGTCAAACTTTTTAATTCATTAAAATAATTACGCATGAGCTCGCGCAAAGGCATGGTCAGATTTACCGCCGACCGATTATCACCAAAGTCTTCGGACTCTCCCACCACCGCTTCATGATCATAAAGGCTCTGCATTATTTCTCCCAAATACTTCGCTGGGGTGATTATCTTCACCTTCACCCACGGCTCGAGCACTTTTTCCACCGTGCTATCCTCGGGAAAAAGTGACGGTGAGTAAATCATCTCGTCTTTGCCATTTCTATAGATCACCTTATAAGTAATACTCGGATTCGTCACCACTAAATCCAAATTAAATTCACGCTTCAGGCGCTCCATAATTATTTCCAGGTGGAGCATGCCGAGAAAGCCACATCTAAAACCTCGCCCCAAAGTGCCGGAGGCTTCTTCCTCATGAGCAAAAGAGGAGTCTGATAGGCGGAGCCGGCTTAGAGCTTGCTTTAAAAAATCAAAATCATCCGCGCTCTCCGGATACACAGATGCCCAGACTACTGGATTTGGCGTCATATAACCATGAAGTGGTGGGTGATTATCTTTTAATGATGACACCGTGTCTCCCACAGAGGCAATACCCGGTACCTTGATACCGGTCACAATATAACCAATTTCACCGGATGATAATTTCTCCGTGGGCATCTCCCCCGGATGGAAAATCCCAACTTCCAAGGCGGAAAATTTTTCATCGGCCACCTTAAAAATTAAGGGCGTATTTTTTGTCACTTCACCGTTCAATACTCGCACATACACTATCACGCCCCGATGATTGGAATATTGAAAATCAAAAACCAGAGAACGGAAAGAGTCATTACCAACCAGTTCATCCTCTGGTGCCGGCACCCGCTTTATCACCTCAGCCAAGAGATTGGCCACCCCCTCACCAGTCCGGCCACTTACCTCCAGTATTTCCTCCGGCTCTACCCCAAGCAAGGAAATAATCTCCATTTTCACATCATCTATTCGGGCTAAAGGCGAGTCTATTTTACTGATAACCGGGATGATTTTTAGCCCGGATTCGCGGGCCATATTTAGGGTGGTAAGAGTCTGCGCTTGCACCCCTT
>CAYVWL010000053.1:0-439 GCA_964455475.1 uncultured Candidatus Saccharibacteria bacterium | reverse complement strand
TTGGGTGGCATCTACGAGCAAAATAGAGCCTTCCACGGCCTTTAGGGCGCGGGATACCTCATAAGAGAAGTCTATATGCCCGGGGGTGTCAATAAGGTTTAAAATATAGTCCTGCCCCTCGTGTTTATACTGCATCCTAACGGGTTGCATTTTAATAGTAATACCCCGCTCCCGCTCAAGCTCCATACTGTCTAGCACCTGCTCCATCATCTTCCTTTTTTCAATAGTATGGGTAAGCTCTAACATCCGGTCAGCCAAAGTGGACTTACCGTGATCAATATGGGCAATTATACTAAAGTTCCGAATATGTCTTAAATCCATGAAGAGATATTAGCAGAAAAATCACATCTCGGCTATATCTCCGCGATATCGGCAGGCAAAGGCTTGGCTTTCCAAATCTTGTGATGAAGAGTGGTCCACACCTCATCAATCTCCTGAT
>CAYVWL010000052.1:0-2341 GCA_964455475.1 uncultured Candidatus Saccharibacteria bacterium | reverse complement strand
TGCAACGAGCAAATCCTTACCCCTGTGCAAGGTCGTGTCCCGCGCAAGTGGGAAGTGCCGCTTGATCCGCCAAGCAATTGGCGAGACAGATAAATGATCGTCTATGATATGTAAAAGTATCAAGACAGAATTCGGCTTGTAGATACGAAGGTATTATGCAAAATCGCTCCCCGAAGGGGCGATTTTGCTTTGGGTAAAAAAGTGATATAATTAGTAGATGAAAGTAAAAGGGAAATTAAAATATTGGCTGATTTTAAGTGTGGGGATTATAATTTTAATTCTTATTTTAGGTGCCCTCGCATATTTTATATTCTGGAATGGTTCTAATTCTGGCGCGAGGAGATTGACCGCTGATGATTCTAAAGTGGGGCTCGTGAGTAAGGGACTATACTATTATTTAGGAAATAATGTACAGAGTACGGATCTTTCTGCTTGCCAGTCAAGTACTAATGGTTTAAAGAGTACCACTTTCTTTGTTGATTATAAAAACAGTCAATACAGTTCGCTCGTGGCTGATGCTCGTCTGCTTTATGATATAAATTATTCCAAGGAAAAGAAAAATTATAGTTATTCTTTTAACAAAAATGAGACCAAGAGAGTGGCCATGACGGTTTACGGTTGTTTTGATCAGGGTCTCATGGAGTTATATATAAAATCCAATAACACTTTATTATTTAAGACGGAGATAAAATAATATGGTGAAGAGGCTATTTAATCTGTTCAATAAAGAGATAAATGGCCTGCATGAGGCGGCGTATTTACTTGGTTTCTTTGCTTTCTTGTCCCAGCTTTTGGCCTTGGTGCGGGACCGTATTTTAGCCTCCACCTTTGGCGCTGGGCATGATTTGGACCTATATTATTCCGCTTTTAGATTGCCAGATTTTATTTTTGTGACCGTGGGGTCACTGGTGGCTATTTCCGTGCTCGTGCCCTTTATTATTGAAAAAATAAGTATTAGTGAGGATGAGTGCAAGAGATTTGTTAATAATATTTTTTCATTTTTCTTTCTGTTGATTTTTGGAGTCAGCCTAATTGCTTTTTTTCTGGTCCCTTATCTCGTACCCCTCATTTTTAAGGGCTTTAGCCCATCTGATTTTCCCGAGCTTATCACTTTGACCAAAATCCTCCTCTTATCACCCATCCTGCTTGGCCTGTCAAACTTCTTTGGCAGTATTACTCAAGTTTACAAGCGCTTTATTATTTATTCTGTCAGTCCGCTATTTTACAATCTGGGAATCATCTTAGGCATCACAGTTTTGTATCCAATCTTTGGTTTAAAAGGCTTGGTGTATGGCGTGGTCTTGGGAGCGCTCCTACATCTCATAATTCAGATTCCTTTTGTCGTTCGCCGAGGGATGTTTCCGGCCTTCAATTTTAATTTTAATTGGGCAGAAATAAAAAAAGTGATGATACTCTCGGTGCCGAGAACTTTTACCTTGGGCATTACGCAGATCACTACTATTTTTCTAATTGCCATGGCCACCTTTATGAAGGAAGGCTCCGTGGCAATTTTTAATTTCTCTATTAATTTGCAAAGTGTGCCACTGTCCATCATCGGAATCAGTTATTCCATCGCCGCCTTTCCCACCTTGGCCCGTTTTTTTACGAGTGGAGAGAGAGACAAGTTTTTAGCCGAAATCTTGGTCTCTGCCCGGCATATTATTTTCTGGTCCATCCCTATTTCTATTTTATTTATTGTCTTACGCGCCCAGATAGTTCGTACTATTTTAGGCGCCGGGGAATTCAATTGGGATAATACCAGGCTGACGGCCGCCGCCCTGGCCCTTTTTTCCTTTTCGGCTGTGGCCCAAAGCCTGATCGTCCTTTTTGTCCGGGGTTATTATGCTATGGGGAATACTAAAAAACCGCTAATCATTGGTACCTTGTCTGGGGGATTGATTATTGGTTTGTCATATTTATTTATTAAATTATTTGATTCTTGCCTAGTCTTTCAATATTTTATTGAATCACTTTTCCGCGTCAGCGATATCACCGGCACCTCGGTTCTCATGCTTCCGCTCGGCTATACTTTAGCCATTATTATCAACTGCATTTTGCTGTGGATTTATTTTGGTCGGGAATTTATCGGCTTTACCAAGTCACTTCGAAACACTCTTTTTCACAGTTTTTCCGCGTCCGTCATTATGGGTCTGGCGGCCTATATTGGTTTGAATATTTTTGATAATTTCTTTAATATCAATACGGTGTTTGGTATTTTTATGCAGGGTTTTCTCTCTGGGCTACTGGGTATAATAGTGGGTATTATTATCCTCAAATTGCTTAGAAATCAGGAGATTGATGAGGTGTGGACCACTCTTCATCACAAGATTTGGAAAGCCAA
>CAYVWL010000051.1:0-2933 GCA_964455475.1 uncultured Candidatus Saccharibacteria bacterium | reverse complement strand
CTACCCAATCCGTCAAATTTTTAGCTAAAACATCCTTGTAAAGAAGGATAACGGTGAAGAAAAAGATAAATAAAAAGTAAACGGCAATATAAATAGGGTTACCGAGTGGGCCAGAAAAACGGATTTCCGTGGCCTTATCAATACTAGAGACGGCTAAAATAACTCCGGCCGTAATATTGGCCCGTAAAAACCATAGCCATAATTTTTCCTTATTAAACATAGAACTCAAAACCAAAAAATAGGCCAAGAGATGAGCAAACGTCACCCAGCCCTCCATGCGCTCATAATTACTCCAAAAAGCTTTATATGGGGCCACAGCATTGATATCAGCAATTAGTAAAATAAAGGTAAAAATACCCGCTACTCCCAAGAGCCAAGACCATTTGGGGCGGAACTCCTCACCCTTCATAATAAGGATAAGCCATAGACCAAAAATTATTTCCACAATTATTCTAAAAGTGAAAGCCTTGCCGGTAATAAAAGGGAAAAACATACCATTGGCCACAATAAAAGGAATAATGAGCACGGCATAAAGGCCAATCCAGATGAGATATTTTAAGATTTGTTTGGTTTCCATATTTTCCATATTAGTGATTATTATCTACTTGAAGCATGGCTTTTAATTTTTCCTCCGGTATTTCTTTTACTTCTGTATTTTTATTCTTTTCTTCGACATTAACTTTCGGTACTTCTTTTGGTTTGTTTTTATTTAGCGACTCTAGCACTGCACGAAGCTCGGCCAAACTTTTTTCATTGACAACTTTTTTTCCACTACCATTCTGATTATTTGAAACACCGGCTGGGTTTGGATTAGACTTGGGCTTTAATTCTTTCAGGGGTACAAAATCATCGTCTGGCTCATCTGGTATGGGCATCGCTGGACGCACCTCCTCCCGCTTCATATATTTTGGCTTCTCAATAATCTTTACTGGTGGTGGTTGGACGATTGGTGTCGGTGTCACAACCTTAGGGACCTCCTTTTTAACTATCTGTCCCCCGTCTCTATGCCAATTTATCACATCCTGTTCTACCCCCGCTCGGTCCATAGCAAATTGTTTGCGGGACATCTCTATCACCTCGGCCTTCATGGATTTATCTGGCTCCTTGATTGGAGGCATGGTGGTGGCGGAGAAAGGCATAGAGCTGACACCATCGATCATCAGTTTTAAATAAATCTGAGCAAAGCCCAAATTCACCAGATCTTCAGCGGTAAACTGTGGAGCAAATTCTTTTTCCAATATTTCCGCATCAAAGGCACCGACCCGGAAAGTAATCATGGTACCCACGTTACCAAACACGGCGGCCCGTACTTCCTCGGACATCTGCTCAATATACTGATGCGCGATAGTAAGATTCAATTTATATTTTCTGGCCTCGGAGAGAATGTCCGCGAAACTCTCATTGGCAAAAGACTGAAACTCGTCTACATACAGATAGAAGTTTGGTAATTTTTGTAATTCCTTTTCCTGGACATCGGCACGAGACATGGCGGCCAAATAAATTTTGGTGATAAGCATGGAGCCCAAGAGATTGGCATTGGCCTCACCCACCCGGCCTTTGGATAGGTTAATAATAATAATTTTATTATGATCCATCATCTTACGTAAATCAAAAGAGGATTTGGACTGGCCGATAATATTTCTAATCAGTGGGTTTGAGGTAAACTGCCCGATCTTGTTTTGGATAGCGGGCGTAGCTTCGGCCGCAAATTTGTCTGTATATTTGGCAAACTCATCTACCCAAAAAGATTTTACCGCCGGGTCTTTTACATTATCCACCACCCGCTTGCGATATTCTTTGTCTGCAAGCATGCGGTTCACACCGAGCAAAGTGGAGTCCGGATATTCCAAGAGGGCGAGCAAAGTGTTCGTCAAAATATATTCCATACGGGCGGACCAAGCATCCAGCCAAATCTTTTTAAAAGTGGACATGAGGCCAGATACCACCAGATGCCTTTTATCAAAACCCACATCTTCCAGCACATTAAAGGAGATGGGATGTTCCAAATCAAAGGGGGCAAAATACAGCACGTCTTTCAGGCGATGCTCTGGCACATAATTTAAAAGCAGTTCCGCAGTCTTGCCGTGCGGATCAATAAAGGCCATACCCTCACCATTGGCAATATCCTGCGCCGCCATATTTTCGAGGAGGGTGGATTTACCCATACCCGTCTTTCCGATCACGTACACATGGCGCGTGCGGTCCTTGGCTTTTATACCAAATTCCACATTTCTATTTCTAGAATCCGCATTGGCAAAAGTTGTGACTCGCTCTGGATCGTACATTTGCTGTGATTATATCACATTCAAAGCTTCTCGTGTATAGGTATTTCCAGCGTCCCAGAGCATCCAGGAGGTGAGACCAGCGTCATAAGTGGCCTGGATCTGAGCGCGAACCATGGCCGGTGTATAATGCACTGGATAATCATTGTCCTGAAGCCAAGGGCGCATCTGAAGCGGATCCCCACCCACCGCTTTTACCCTCCGCACGGCACTATCCATAGAAAACTTTACTATCTCATACGGATGAGCATTTACTTCTGCCACACTCTTATACCCCATAAAGTTTACCGGATAATGTGAGGGATAGACCATGGGGCTAATATAATCAAAATACGGTACGGCCGTTTCCAGCACCTGACCAATATTTAAATCATCATAATTTGTCGCCGTCATACCAAAAAAGTCTACGGACAATTTCATTCCCCCGTCCTTTAATTCTTGATGTAAAAATTTAAAGAAGCTCTCCATCACCAGTGCTTTATTACTTAATTTTATTATAGGAACGGTCGTGGTGGCAGTGGTGGTGGCGGTGCTGGTAGAAGCCGAGATGATTTTAGCCCCCGCCCAGATCTGCTCACTCCAGGGATAATAAATATCCTTCATATCCCCATCTGATGGAAAGCGAATATAGTCAAAATTTATTTCATCAAA
>CAYVWL010000050.1:0-3260 GCA_964455475.1 uncultured Candidatus Saccharibacteria bacterium | reverse complement strand
GGGCAGTGAGTGAATACTGACTGGAAGAAGGGGTGGTGGGTGGGGTGAAGGTATGTCCGGTACTTGTGATATTTTGAGTCAGATTCCAGATATCGTCCAAGGTATAGCCAGTGGCAGTACCGGGTGATCCACTAGGGGTGAGGGAGGAAGAGATGATTTCAGTGGTGGGACGGTTGGTATCAGGGTTGTCATAGTCACCGGTGATACCGAGATAGGTGGTGCCGGTTTCCAGGTTTTCTCTTTGGATGAGATTAGCTAGTTCAGCGTAGATTTGAGAGACGGAGAAGGAGGTGGTGGCGGTGGGGTGAGAGGGGGCGGAGATGGAGTGATCACCTTCCTCGGCTGATTGATTGTGGATGAGGTTGTAGATGTCTGTGAGAGTGTAGCCAGTCTCGGTGGGAGCGGAGGAGTTCGTGATGGGGCCGGCGGAGACAAAGAGGCTAAGGGTGATTAGAATTACGCCAGCTAGACAAGCAAATATGACTTTGAAAATAAATTTCATTAGACCCTAATTATAGCACACCACTTCGCCAAAGCTACGCGGTGCAAGCATCAATTTCGCGTTCAAATTCACTGATAAATTTAAAGTTAATTTTTATTAAATCGGCCGGTAAAATATCCGCCACCCGCTCTGGCCACTCTATCAAAATCAAATTTTTGGAATCGCTCAATAATTTTTTAAAACCTAAAACTTCGAGCTCTCTCCCCGACTCCAGACGATAAGCGTCGATGTGGATCAAAACTGTAGACTGTAGATTGTAGATTGTAGATTGAGAGATGGGGTAATTTTTCTGAATCACAAAAGTAGGGCTGGTCATCACCTCCTTCACGCCGAGGATTTTTCCCAAGGCTTGAGTGAAAGTGGTTTTACCAGAACCCAGATCGCCAAATAAACCGACAACCATCGCAGTATTAGTATGAGTATGGGTGTCAGAAATTTTCTTAAGAAAATCTTCTGCCACCTTTTGTGTTTCCTCTAAACTTTTACTTAAAATTTTCATCTTCCTATTTTAGCATAAAAACGAAAGAGCGCGCCGGGGAATATCAATTCCTCGCGCGCGCTCGTCCTAACTCCCTCGGTGATGGTTGTGGTCATGATCCGCATGACCGTTGTCCCCATTGCCCTGAATGGGGTTAGATATTGGCTTCCACTTCGGAAGCGACGGGTTCAAATGCCAAGTGGTCGTCTTCGTAGACATATTCGCCCGCTCGGCATGACTCCCGGCCGGGTAGTTCTGACTCACCCGCACCCCCTCGTAATGGAAGTACTCTGTCATGCACCCCGCCCCAGACAGGCCCAGCACCAACACCACCATCATCTGAAAGAACATCTTCATAAAAGTCTCCCCTGGTTGCCGAAATCTATTCCTTACTATTATACACCCAATGGGTTTAAAAGTCAAGGGGTACACAACCTCACCCCAACCCTCCCCTTAACTAATGGGAGGGAGGAGAAAGATCTCCTTCCCTCATTGGATAAGGAGGGATTGAGGGAGGTAGAAGAATATGATATTATATTTCCTATATGACGGACTTTGATAATGAGGAAAAACAAGAAAAACGCCTAGAGGAACTCCGCAAAAAAGAGGAGGAGGATGTAGTGCGTATTTTGGCCACCCGTTATGGCCTGAATTTTGTGGATTTAAAACCTATTCCGATAAATACGGATGCTCTCCGCCTGATCCCCGAGGAAAATGCTCGTGAGGCCAAGATAGCGGTCTTTGATAAGGTGGGTAAGAAAATCCAAGTAGTGGTCTTCTCCCCCAAGAATGAAAAAGCCGTTATTATTTTAAAAAAACTAGAGGATGATGGTTATAAATTACAAGTCAGTATGGCCACCACCGCCAGTCTGGAAAAAGCTTGGGAGCGCTATCATGATTTGTCTTATGCTGTAAATTCCACCGCCGGTACTTTTGATATTTCCACCGATCAGGTGACGGACTATATGAGTAAGATTAAAAAGATTGGTGATGTGTCTGTTATCATCAAAGAAATTTTGGCTTTGAAAAAAGCTTACAAAATTTCCAAGATGATGGAGGCTATGATTGCCGGGGCACTGGCCCTCTCCGCTTCGGACGTCCACGTGGAGCCGGAGGAAAAATATGTGCGTATTCGTTTCCGTCTGGATGGTGTACTGATCAATGTCTTTGATTTTGACACGGAAACCTATGAGCTCTTGCTCTCTCGCATCAAGCTGTTATCCGGCATGAAACTAAATATAAAAAATGCCGCCCAGGACGGACGCTTTAGCGTGAAAATATTAAATAATGATATTGAAATCCGCTCCTCTATTCTGCCCGGCGCTTATAATGAAAGTATTGTGATGAGACTTTTGAATCCAAAGTCTATCTCTGTGCCGATAGAAGAATTGGGTATTGAGACCCGCACCCTATCCGTCCTTATGGAGCAGATCCGCCGGCCAAACGGCATGCTCCTCATCACGGGTCCCACCGGCTCTGGTAAAACCACCACGCTCTACGCTTTTATGAAAAAGATCTTTTCACCAGATGTAAAAATAATTACTATTGAAGACCCGATCGAATATCACCTCCCCGGCGTAGTGCAAACCCAAGTAGATGAAGAGAAAGATTATACTTTTCTCTCCGGCCTCCGCTCGGCTCTCCGCCAAGATCCAGATGTGATTATGGTGGGAGAGATCCGTGATGGTGAGACAGCCAGTATTGCTATTAATTCCGCTTTGACCGGTCACTTGGTGTTCTCTACCCTACACACCAATACCGCGGCTGGCGCTTTCCCCCGCTTGATAGACCTGGGGGTGAATCCTAAAATTATTTCTTCCGCCGTAAACGTGGCCATGGCCCAGCGTTTGGTCCGAAAATTATGTCCAGACTGTAAGAAAATAGCAGTGCCAACGGCTAAAGAAAAAGCCTTGATAGACCGCACTTTGTTGTCCATCACAGACAAGAGCTATATCACCGGTCTCCAGACCGAAAAGATCTGGCAAGCAGTGGGTTGTGAAAATTGCCATAAAACTGGTTATAAAGGGCGTATCGCCATCACGGAAATTATTTTAATGAAAAAAGAAGTGGAGGAGGCGATAATAAACAATCCGTCTGACCGTGATATCAAAGCCGCCGCCCTTTCCCAAAATCTTTTGGATATGAAACAAGATGGAATTATCCGCATTTTAAAAGGTGTGAGCTCGCTAGAAGAACTGGGCCGAGTGATAGACATTGAAACAGAGGAATAACTGTGTCTTAAAACTTATCCACAGTTGCAAAATATTTAAATAGTTCTAG
>CAYVWL010000049.1:0-3671 GCA_964455475.1 uncultured Candidatus Saccharibacteria bacterium | reverse complement strand
CTCCGTCTTTCAAGTCCCTCCCCGGCGAAAAACAAAAGGTGAAATGCTAAACGCATTTCACCTAAGTTTTTCTGTGCCGGGAGAGAGACTTGAACTCTCATGACCTTGCGATCGATAGATTTTGAGTCTATTGCGTCTACCATTCCGCCATCCCGGCTTGAGGCCCATTCTAGCTTATTTTGAGTAAAAAATAAAGTGTGCTAAAATTAGAGCTTACTAATAATACAAATACTCATGAGTCAATTTTTTAGCAATTCCATATTTTGGGTGGAGATAGAAAAAGTCAAACCCAATCCGTTTCAACCGCGAAAAGAGTTTGAGGAAGCCAAGCTGAAAGACTTGGCGGATTCTATTCGCCAGTATGGTATTCTTCAGCCCCTGGTGGTGACCAGAAAAGAAGTGGAAAAGGAAGGGGGTGGACTGACCACGGAATATGAACTCATTTCCGGTGAGCGCCGTCTGCGCGCGTCAAAGATTGCTGGTTTGGCACAAGTGCCGGTTTTGATTCGGGATCAAGAGGAGAGTGATCAGCTGAAACTAGAGCTTGCCATTATTGAAAATTTACAGAGAGAAGATTTGAATGCTGTGGATAGGGCAAAAGCTTTCCAAAGGCTGGTGACGGAATTTAATTTCAAACATACCGATATTGCCCGCCGGGTGGGTAAGAGCCGGGAATATGTGTCAAACAGTTTGCGTATTTTGGCCTTGCCGGAGCATATGCTCACCGCTCTTGCAGAAGGAAAGATTACGGAGGGCCACACCCGGCCACTTCTCATGCTGGTGGATAGAAAGGAAGAGCAGGAAGTATTGTTCAAGGAGATGCTTTTCCGAAAAATGTCCGTCCGTGAGGCCGAGCTGAATGCCCGCAAGATCGCTGTGGATCGCGCCCGCAAGATAGACCATATGCCGGATCCGGAGATCATTGAATTGGAGGAAAAATTGGCCGAGACCTTGGGGGCCAGAGTGCATATTGAGCAGGGGCAAAAGGGCGGAAAAATTACCATTGATTTTTTCACGACGGATGATTTGCACTCCATCTTGGATGCGGTAAATAATAATAAAACACTAGGCACAAATGCTTTGTTAAATCGGCATATTGCCAATCAGCCACCTACGCCAGATGTTTTGGCTGGTCAAGCGGAAAATGAGCCAGCAGTCATGCTTGATGATCGGTCTAGGGAAGAAAAAAAGGAGGATGAGCAGGATCTCTACTCCGTGGATAATTTTACAGTTTAAGAAGGCCACAATAATAATGTGATTTAGGAGGCTTCGCAGGCGGGTAGCCGAGAGAGAGCAAATTTTCAGCAGAAAATTATGCGCACTCCAAAATTACATTATTATTGGGGCCGTTTCGTATTTCATTCTACTCCGTCTTAATATTCAAAGCACTCCTGATAAACTTCTTGGCCATCGCCGTCTTGGCATGGTCCAGCCATTTGCGGTTTGGCTTGGCGGATTTCTTGGTAATGATTTCCACCTGATCACCGTTTTTCAGTTCGGCATGCAGGGAAGCAATCTTGCCATTCACCATGGCGCTCGCCATATGATTACCAATATCGGAGTGAATATTATAAGCAAAATCAATGACGGATGAGCCGATGGGTAGGTCCACCACGTCACCCTTTGGTGTAAAAGTGAAAATCCGGTGACCAAAGAAATCTGTTTTCAAATCCTCCATCATTTCCTCGCCATTGCAGGTGGATTGAGAATCCGCCAGATCCCTTAGCCAGTTTGGGGTCTTTTTAATATCAGGTTGAGCTTTGAAAAAAGCAGTTAGTGATTTTGGCAAGAACTGGCTGAACCAGCTCATCTCTTTATTCTCATTATTCTTCATATCCTTATATGATAGTTGAGAGGCAATACCATACTCTGCTTCTTTGTGCATCTCATGGGTACGAATCTGCACTTCCACTATGGATCCATCACCAGTAAAAACCGTGGTATGCAAACTGCGATACCCGTTCATTTTTGGCATGGCAATATAGTCCTTGATTCGGCCGGGGAGTGGACGCCATTTACCATGTATGATGCCCAGGATTTTATAACAATCAGAAACAGTGTCTGTAAAAATGCGGAGTGCTAATATATCGTAGACATTTTCAATATCACCGCCTTTTTTGGCAATTTTTTTACTCAAGCTATACAAACCTTTTTGACGATAATCGGTCTTGATATTTATCATCCCTTGTTCCGCCAAGGCCTTCTTCACTGACTTCATAAAGTTCTCCAATTTTGGCAAAGTCTCCGCACTTTTTTGCTTCATCAATTCTTTCACCTCTTCATATTCTTTTGGATAGACATAAGGGAAGGATAGATCTTCTAGCTCACGAGAGAGCCGGCGGATAGAGAGGCGGTAGGCGAGTGGGGCAAATATTTCCAAGGTCTCAAGCGCAATCCTTTTTTGTTTATCTGGCCGAACATATTGCAAGGTGCGCATGTTGTGCAGGCGGTCACAGAGCTTGATAATAATGACGCGTATATCCTGAGCGGAGGCCACGAATAATTTCCGCAGGCTTTCAATATGCCTTTCCGCTCCGCGGTATTTTAATTTACCCAGCTTGGTGACACCGTTTACTAAAAATAATATTTCCTCACCAAATTCGGCTTTGATTTTTTCTTCCGTTAAGACGCCGTCCTCAATGGAGTCATGCAGAAGTCCGGCACAGATGGCCAGAGGATCCATTTTTAGTTCGGCCAGTATTTTGGCGGTTTCAAAGACGTGGATAAAATAAGGCTCACCGGATTTACGCAAAACACCGCGGTGGGCCTCTTCGGCAATAGTATAAGCCTTTTTTATCAAGGCCGTATCCTCTGGGGTGGGTGAATCCACTAGCTTTATAATGTCTTGAACATCCATACTTTTAGTATAGACCTAACTCATATTTTGAGCAAATAGGAAATTATTTTATCTTATCCAGTTTATGAGGATTATGATTCGGACAAGTTTTGACGGAACAACGTTCAGGAATCGTTTTTGTACCCTCCATCATTAGAGCGCCACAAAGTTTACACAAATTACCGGTGGGTTTGGCCTTGATAGCGTTCTTACATTTTGGATAATTTGAACAACTGTAAAATATTCCAAAGCGTCCTCGGCGCTCGGTCATGAGCCCGGTCTGACACATTGGGCAAGCTACACCAGTACTGTTTTGCCTTTCCAGCTCGGCATCTTTTTTAATATATTTGCACTTGGGATAATTGGAGCAGGAGATAAATTGGCCAAACTTGCCTTCACGCAAAACCAATTTTCCATCTTTACATTCGGGACATTTTTCGCCCGTCTCTTTTGGTCCAGCCATCTCTTCACCGGTGATCTTTCTGGCGCCGGCGCAGTCTGGATATTTAGCACAGCTTAGAAACTTACCAGTCCGGCCTAGCTTGATAATCATCGGCCCACCGCAAACCGGGCAAGGATATTTGGCGTCCCCGGCCCCAAAATTGTTTACCTTATCAATTTTATCTTTCGCTTTTATATCTTTCAAAAATGGTCCGTAAAAATCTTTTAGAGTTTTTAAATATTCCCGCTTGCCATTGGCAATATCATCTAGCTCATCTTCCATCTCGGCCGTAAAGGTGTCACTAATATAATTTGGGAAATTTGCTTCGAGGAATGAGCTCACTACATCCCCAGTATCGGTGGGGACGAGCGCTTTATTTATTTTTTCCACATA
>CAYVWL010000048.1:0-3855 GCA_964455475.1 uncultured Candidatus Saccharibacteria bacterium | reverse complement strand
AAGCATTAGCCCCTGCCACTTTTTCATTACTTCTTTTAGTTCTTCTTCGCCCTTCGCCAAATCATCCTTGACCACTTTCATCTCATCTATCAACTGCTTCCTTTCTACCGGATCTTTAACATTTACAATTTCCTCGCTGAATTTATTTTGCTCGGCTTTTTTATTTTCTGTGGCGGTCAAAAGCTCTCGCCTTTTATCATCCACCTCCAAAAGCTCGGCCACATCAAAAGCCAAATGTTTTTTCTTGGCCCCGGCTTCAATCAAATCCTTGTTCTCGCGAATGAATTTTATGTCTAACATATGATTATACTAAATTATTATTATACATATATAGTATAGGAAAAATGGAAAATAAACAAATCATTCTAAAAAAGCCTGTCCCGTAGTAAGAAATTTCAATTTCTTTACTACTGGAGTTATCCACAGGGGTGATATTGCCTGATATTTTTGAGAGGTATAAAATATATAAACGGCAGGAGTCGAGGACCAGTGCGGGTTCTCCGGATACTCCGAGCCAAAACCAAAGAGGTGCACCATGTTCCGTTTCCAGGCCCTTCGGGGCACGTAGGTTCAGGGCGTTCTCGCGGTTAGGCGGTGAGGGTGGGGTTCGACCGTGAACCCTGCCCTCTTTTATTTATTGAAAAATTTTAAAAATAAAAATATCGTGATAAGATAGTGGCAGAATGGTGCATCAAATGGACAAAGATTTCCCGATTCGAGAATTAAAGAAAAAAGATTTTCCGCCTCAGCTGTTGGAAATACCCCAACCGCCGGAGAAACTTTTTATTCGCGGAGATTTGCCTGGACCAGAGACCAAGCTCCTCTGCGTGGTAGGGAGCCGGCGTTATACTAATTATGGTAAGGAAGCCTGTGAGAAACTAATTGCTGGCCTGCGTGGTTATGATGTGGCTATTGTCTCCGGCCTAGCCATTGGGATTGATGCTATTGCCCATGAAGCAGCAATAAATAATGGGCTAAAGACTATTGCGGTTTTGGGTTCGGGAGCGGGCGTTAGCGCCATCCACCCGGTGGCCCATGTGGGCTTGGCCAAAAAGATTTTGGAATGTGGTGGCTGTTTAATTTCTGAATACGAAAAAGATTTCAAGGCCACTCTTTGGAGCTTTCCACAAAGGAACAGAATCAGTGCCGGTCTATCGTGCGCGGTTTTAATTATAGAAGCAGAAATTAAATCTGGCACCCTTATTACTTCCCGCCTGGCCACGGAATACAATAAAGACGTGCTCACCGTGCCAGGCAATATTTTTTCTAAAACATCTGAGGGTCCGCATATGCTGATCCGCCTTGGCGCCACCCCCATTACCAAGCCGGAAGAACTCCTAGAGGCCCTCGGTTTTAAAAATAAAAATGAAGCGCCAAGAAATTTGGAACTGGAATACAATGAATGCAGTCCGGAGGAAAAAGCGGTGATCAAGGCTCTCCGCGCCCCCCTGCCAAAAGACGAGCTACTCCGCGCTCTCAATATGCCCGTGGGCCAGGCCAATGCCGTTCTCTCCGTGATGGAGCTAAAAGGCCTCATCAAAGAAACCCTCGGCGAAATCCATTTGACATAGATTTATGAAAGGTGTATAATAGGTGGAGATAACAAAGTCGCCCTCGGGCGCAGAAAGGATAAGGGATCAGATGAAAAGATCTTTGAGTTTGTGGCTGGTAGTACTGGCGATATATTTCAGCCTGTTCTTCACTTTCGGGTGTGAGAATGATGGGAGAACCCACCCAGAGGACACTAGTTACTCTGATCAGTCGTATGTATGCATTGATGTGAGAAACCTGTATTGGTGCGACATCAGTGTCTACATCGAAAACACCTGGTACACGACAATAGGGCCGGGAATGATGGCCCCCATCAACTACAACCTGATTGGTAACGAAGACGTTATGATCACGGTTATGTATCTGGATGTGAATGGAAAAGTAATCTCGGCAAAGTGGGAGGTGTTTGACCGAAAATACTCTTACTACCACCTGAATGCAGTTAGCCCATGGCAACTGGACAAATTCTAGACAAGGAGTGAGAGAGCGCGGCGGGGCTGGAAACAGTCCCGCCGATTTGCGTATAAGGAGTGACGAAATTTGGTGAAAAATAAATTTTATGCCATACTGTTTTGGAAGATGAATCCCGTTCGATGTCCTGAAGAGGATATTACGGAGAATAATTAATGTTTACTTAGTACTCATTGAAGGTCTTCAATCGTTTATTATTAAGACATCAAACGGGATGAAATTATTAATCGTCGAGTCACCATCAAAAGCCAAAACCATTTCCAAATATTTGGACGGTAAATATGAAGTCCGCGCGAGTGTGGGCCATATTCGCGACTTGCCGAAAAGCAATAAAAAAGCCATTGATATTCCTGGTGGCTTTATCCCCCACTATGAGATTTCCCCCGGCAAAGAAAAGGTAGTGGCAGAAATAAAAAACTTGGCTAATAAGGCCGAGGAAGTGCTGTTAGCGACCGACCCGGACCGTGAAGGAGAAGCGATTGCTTGGCATATCGCCGAAATCATTAAGAATGATTCCGGCAAGTTGAAAGTTGAAAGTTCTAAAGTTAAAAGAGTGACGTATTATGAGATTACCAAGGAGGCTATTTTGGAGGCATTGAAAAATCCGCGAGCGATTGATCAGAATTTGCGACAAGCCCAAGAGGCGCGCCGAGTGCTGGACCGGCTGGTGGGTTATGATTTGTCAGGCTTGATTTGGAAAAAAGTTCGTTATGGCCTGTCCGCCGGCCGAGTACAATCCCCCGCTCTCCGAATTATTATGGAAAGGGAAAGAGAAATCCGCGCTTTCAAGCCGGAAGATTTCTGGGTGATCACGGCAGACACCCTAACTCCGCGCAGAGAGAGTCTGCAATTGGTTTGCTCCGAAGAACCGCGAGACCCGCCTAGCCCAAGCTCCGGCGAGGCTGGCAAAAAGCTGGTGGACAAAATATTAGATGCGGGTAAAAAAAATAAATGGGTGGTGAGAGATGTGACCGAGACGGAAGCTAAAAGAACCGCTCGCGCTCCATTTACTACTTCTACCTTACAGCAGACGGCGAGCTCGCGCTTGGGTCTGGCCCCTTCCCGCACCATGAGCATTGCGCAAAAGCTTTATGAAGCGGGACTCATTACCTATATGCGTACAGACAGTGTAAATCTAAGCCAAACCTCCTTGGGCCAAATTCACAATATGATTATAAAAAAATATGGTAAGGAATATTTAGAGCCACATACTTTTACCGCCAAGAGTAAGAATGCCCAAGAGGCTCATGAAGCCGTCCGACCGACCGATATTTATAATGTCAATGCTGGTGAAAATGATGAACAGAAAAGATTATACAAACTGATCTGGGCACGCACCATGGCTTCGCAAATGACTGATGCTAAAATAATGCGCACCAAGATTTTTGTTAAGCTAAGCAAGAAAGAATCCGGAGAATTCTCTGCGCTTAACGGAGTACCTAATCGCTCCGAGAAATCTCCGGACTCTTTCTTGCTCGACGTGCCAGAATTTTGGGCCAATGGTTCCCGCCTGCTTTTCCCGGGCTGGCTCTCGGCGGATCCGGAAGGTGTGGGTGATGATGTTATTTTACCAAAAGTGACCGCGGGTGAAGAATTAAAATTTATTGATATCAATGCCGAGGGCAAGCAAACGGAGCCACCCAGCCGTTATTCCGAAGCCGGGCTCATCAAAGAATTGGAAAAAAGAGATATCGGCCGGCCCTCCACCTATGCCTCTATTATCAAGACGATTGAGGACCGCGGTTATGTGGAAAAAATAAATAAAGCGCTCGTCCCCACCGATACTGGGGATGTAGTGTGCTCATTCCTCGAAGCAAATTTCTCAAATTCTAT
>CAYVWL010000047.1:0-4163 GCA_964455475.1 uncultured Candidatus Saccharibacteria bacterium | reverse complement strand
GAACCCACAATACGACGTCCGAAGCGTCGCGTGATATCCATTTCACTACGGGAGCAATAGATACAAGATACATCATACATTAAATTAGCTAAAAATCAAAAAGTATATTAAAATTGTAGGGTTATGACACCAAAGACTTATGAGATAAAAAAGCTGGATATTCCCCAAGAGGTGCTAAATGTCGTAAAAACCTTGAAAGATAAGGGTTTTGAGGCTTATTTGATTGGCGGTTGCGTGCGCGATATTCTACTTGGCCGAAAGCCAAAGGATTGGGACGTGACCACGAATGCCGTGCCAGAAGAAATAATTCCACTTTTTAAAGATACTTTTTATGAAAACAATTATGGTACGGTGGGTATTGTAAATGAAGACATTCCTGCTAGCCAGACGGGAATAGCAGATGAAACTTTGCGCGTGATAGAAGTAACCCCTTATCGCCTAGAAGCAGAATACTCGGATAATCGCCGACCAGATCATGTGACATTCAGTAAAAATTTGGAAGATGATTTGAAGAGACGGGATTTTACCATCAACGCTCTGGCCCTAGATATTACCGAATCCGGCAAGGCAAAATATAAGGGGACTTACTTGGATTATTATAACGGACATGAAGATTTGCAAGAGAAAGTCTTAAGGACAGTTGGTGAGGCTCATGACCGTTTCAATGAAGATGGCCTCCGTATCCTGCGCGCCGTGCGTATTGCCACCGAAATCGGCTTTAAAATCGATAAAAAGACGGAAAAAGCCATAATTGACAACGTTTCACTGCTAAAAAACATCGCCAAAGAGCGTATTCGTGACGAGTTCGAGCGAATTATTATGTCTGACAACCCCATGGCCGGTCTCGTGGCTTGCCATAAGATGGGCTTGATACCGTATATTGCCCCAGAAATAGAGACAGCGGTCAGTATCGAGCAGAGCCGTTCTCATATTTACGATGTCTTTGAGCATAGCCTGCGCGCCTTACAACATTCGGCAGACAAGAAATACACACTGGAGATGCGCTTGGCTTCACTGTTTCATGATATAGGCAAGCCGGCATCTAGGCGTTGGGACAAGGAAAATAATTTATGGACTTTTTATGGGCATGAGGTAGTGGGAGCCAAGATGGTGGCCAAGATCCTGGCGGATCTCCGTTTTCCCAAGAAAGTGATTGAGAAGGTGACCAAGCTGGTGCGTTGGCATATGTTCTTTGCGGATACGGAGCAGATCTCCCTATCAGCCGTCAGACGCATAATTTCAAGCGTAGGACGCGACAATATCTGGGACTTGATGAATCTACGCGGTGCAGACCGAATGGGCATGGGACGGCCAAAAGAGAGCCCTTACCGCCTGCGCAAGTATCATTCCATGGTAGAGGAGGCCATGACGGACCCAGTCTCCGTGGGCATGCTGAAAATTGATGGTAAAAAGCTGATGGATGTCACACATGAAACACCTGGACCGAAAATAGGCTATATTTTACATGCTCTTTTGGAAGAAGTCCTGGAAAACCCCGCCCTAAATACGGAGGAATATTTAAACAAAAGAAGTAAGGAATTGGTAAAATTGGACGCTTCCGAGCTACAAAAACTAGGCGAATCCGGCAAAGAAACTAAGGAAAAGGAAGAAGAAAAGAAAATTGAGGAGATTAGAAAGAAACATTGGGTCAAGTAAGTAAAAACAGGCTAAAATAGCCTGTTTTTACTTACTTGACCCTAATCCCGTCACTATTTTCACTATACCTAAACTAATGGTATAAAAAATTTTGAAAAAATGATTATTGATAATTATTGAATGTAGTCAATATTAAAATAGTGGGGGATGGGTAAAAATATACATCATCCCAGCACCAGAGGTCATACGGACTCGTGCTTCGCCCAAAAGGTAAGGGCTATTCGCCCACGCCCTCGTCCTGGGATTGGTGCGGGATAGATGGAAAATATAGTCGCTTCGCTCGTTATTTTCCATTAAAAAACCGCTCCTAGTAGTCTTTCAAAAGTCGGGTTAAGAAAAACAATTGGGAACGGTTTTGAGGCCGACCCAAATATATTATGTTTTTGGAAATCGAACCTCCGATATGTGTGACACGGATCAAGTGTCATTTTTGCGTTAAAGAACAGGTTTTTCTTCAACGCTTGATGACTTTTTGCAAAAGATGTTTGCAATGATATGTCTTCTCACGTTGGTCTGTGTCCATTATACCTTTTTTCTAAAAGACATGTAAAGGACATTTACATGCTTACCTGTGGATAACTTTTTTTCATAATGTCCGTTAGACTGAACGTCACCTATGGTGTTGTAAATCAAGGATAAAATTGACATGTATTACTTAGAAATCTTTCTTTTTTAATTAAAATGCTTATTTATGCTATAATAGAAAAAATAATTTATAAAAATATGTTTGAAAAATATTTAAAAGAAATTGGTTTGAGCGAAAAAGAAGCAGAGGTATATTTAGCGCTCCTTCAAGGTGATAGTTTTTCTATTTTAGAGATTGCTAAAAAAACAAAAATCAATCGCACTACCATTTATCCAGTGATCAAATCCTTATCAGAAAAAGGGTTAGTTAGTGAGACAACCACCAATAAAAAAATTAATTATCAAGCAGAATCCCCAGATAGATTGGAAACTTTTATTGAAAGACAAAAAATCCTTCTTGAAGAAAATTCAAAAAAAATGGTGGATATTATTCCTCAGCTCAAAAGTATCCAGAGAGAGACTGGTGAAAGGCCTATTGTGAAGTATTTTGAGGGAAAAGAGGGAATTATAAGTGTAAATGAGGATCTTTTTAATAACCCGCAAGAGGGTGAGATAGCTTATATGGTATATTCTAAGGATTTGGTAGATGAGGTATTTAAGAGGGAAGAAACAACCAAATTTAAAACAAAAAGAATTGAAAAAAAAATAAAAGGCTTATCAATCTATACTTATAAAAATAATACGATTCCAAATGATAATACCTCGACGAGGATTAAGATAGATGAAAATATTTACCCTATTAACTGTGACATTTCAATATATAAAGACAAAGTTAGAATTGCTACATTAAAAAAGAATCTGTCCGGAATTTACATTCAAAGTGCTGACCTAGCCGAAACGTTAAAAAGTCTAATAAAAGTGATACGCGATCAAAGCGATAAATAGAGAAAGGGCATGAACAACACGGTGTTGTTCATGCCCTTCATTCGAGAAACCGACGTCTACTTAGATTAGTCTAGTCCTGCATGACCTTTCCTCTCTTTCCTTCGCCCATACAAGGCGAGCTCTACTTCAGCACCTTCGTCCTCCCCCTCAACCTGTTCAAGGGGGATTTGAAGACGAAAGGCTGATCAGTCGTTCATAGACACCTCTAGTTTGGTTGTTGACGAACAAAATCTCTACCGACAAGTATAGCAAATCAAAATCAAATGTCAAGACCTTTTGACTTTTTTGACCATTTCGTAGCTTTGAGTTCTAAATTATGCCCTATTTATAAGGGTTTTTTTGATTTTCGACAAAAATGAGGTGTTTTTTAGCAAAAACAGACTAAAATTAGTACAAAACGGTCAGAATTTGTGTCAAAATACAGTGTGATATGTTTATACTCGTTGACATGCTATACTGTATTATATCTTTATTTGAAGCCATTTTTCTTTATTTAAAAAAGAAAATGTCATTCTTGCTTGACAAAAAACTGAATCTGAGTATACTTACAGCAGAAAGTAAATTTGATGTGTTTCCTTCTGAGTGCTCCCGCCAAGTAAAATATCGCGGGCACTCTGAAGGGAACAGATCGTTATATGTTCCTTATAAAGAAGAAAGGTAGTCAAAACATGAATACCAACCACGAACTTCCCTAAGTTCATCAAATAGGGGGTACCAAAACCATAGCTATTCGGCTGGATGGAGGGTGCTCCTATGAAGTACTACGTAGTGGACGGCGTCGTCTACAGGAGCCTCGCGGCTGCCTTAGACGCAAAGCGGAAATAGTCCACCGCTATACCCGGGGAAAGCTACTAACCCGTTGCCACAAATTCCGGTGGCGTTAAAAAAGGAAGTCAGTTTGTATCCATGGTGACTCTGACTCAAATCAAAAATCCACACTGGAGCCTACGGAAGCAGAGCCGTGAGGGTCGGAGAAATCTGACCCACTGTCCGAGAGTATGTACTCTCGCTGATGAGTCCAAAAGGACGAAACAGAA
>CAYVWL010000046.1:0-4730 GCA_964455475.1 uncultured Candidatus Saccharibacteria bacterium | reverse complement strand
CTCACCCCCCACCCGCTCTTCACCGCATTCATTAAAGCATCAATTAGTGGTGGGAAATAGTTTTATTGCTCTTTTATCACTTCACTAAGTTTAAGAGTCTCAGTAATTGGTTCACCCTGAAGAGGGGTGCCGTTTGGCATTGTATTTAATTCAACTACAACATTGTAATCATTGATTTCTAATATTTTTCCACCCCAACTGCCATACCTATTACCAATTACTGTAATTCGACTACCAACTCTTAAAATTTCTACAGCTTCACCTGCATGGTCTGTAGGCGTTCTTAGGCGGTACGAATCGTTTCGGTGTGGATCCTGACCCATATGTTTAAATATTTCTGGATTATTCATAATCAAAAATACTAACAAAAATAATTAAATATTTCAACGCCTATTTTCCAAAGCACTCTTGATGGTATCGGCATCGGAATATTCCAGCTCGGTGCCGGTGGAGAGCCCCCGGCCTAAATGGGATATTTTTAAATTATATTTAGTAATTAAGGGCTTTAGTGCTTCTAAAATAAAATTGGCGGTATATTCACTCTCCGGATTAATACTAAAGCCGAGGATTATTTCTTTCAGCCCTGCTTTTCCTGCTTTTCTCTCAACGGTGGTCAGTAGTTCATTCAAGTGTATTTTATTTTCCGGATTTTTTTCCAATATCGGCACGGTGCCTCCAAGCACAAAATATTTTCCATTAAATGAATGACTCTTCTCAATGTTTTCCAAATCAATATCTCTCGCCACAATCATGAGCACATTCTCATCTCGGTTTTTACTCAGGCAGATGGGGCAAAGTGGGGAAGACTGTTTATTTCTTGTAAAGTATTGAAAACATTCCTGACAGATCATGATGTCTTTTTGCAGTTCTTCTATTAGACTAGTAAACTCCTTAATATAATTTTTATTACGGGTTAGTAAAAAATAGACAAAGCGTTTGGCCTGCCTGGGGCCAATGCCAGGAAAAGTTCGAAATATTTCCACTAATTCATTAAAACTGTCCATTGTCTTTATTTGGTCCATCGAAATCCTTGAAATCCGAGTTTTTATCAATATCCAGGAAGCTACTCTTGGTCTGATCAAAGTATAATTCCACCTTACCGGTTGGACCATTTCTATGCTTTTCAATCAATATTTCAGCAATATTGGTTTTTTCACTTTCGTCTTTATACTTATCTTCACGGTGAATAAACATCACAACATCCGCATCCTGCTCAATCGAACCGGAATCACGCAAGTCAGACAAGCGGGGACGGCCACCACGTTGTTCCACTGCGCGGGACAACTGAGAGAGGGCAAGCACCGGCACATCAAATTCACGAGCGAGGTGCTTTAGCGAGCGGGATATCTCCGTAATCTGCTGAACCACATTGTCATTGTTTTTATTCTGCACCGGCGCCATGAGCTGTAAATAGTCCACCACCACGAGGCCGATCCCTTTTTCATTTTTCAATCGCCTCACCACACCGCGCATCTTCAAAATATTATTGGCTGGTTGATCATCCACAAAAATCGGTGCTTTGGAGAGGGTGCCAAGGGAATCACGAATACGGTCAAATTCACTATCCAGGGTCAGCTTACCGGTACGCAGTTTCCAAGCATCCACGTGGGACTCAGCGGCAATCATCCTATCCACCAATTGCTGGTTGGACATTTCCAAGGAGAATATGGCCACTGGCACATTGTGTTTAATAGCGGCTTTGCGGGCAATATCCAAAGCCAGCGATGTTTTTCCCATCGAGGGACGGGCGGCGAGGATAATCAGGTCAGACTTTTGCAAACCAGACAGCTTGGCATCTAGATCTCGAAAGCCGGTCGGAATACCACGGAGCTCATCTTTACTTTTGTGTAATTTATCCAGGCGCTCCCAGGCTTCACTTAGGGCATCTTTAAGCTCAATAAATTTATTAGAAGTTTTTCCCTGCGTCACTTCATATATTTTCTTTTCGGCCAGGTCTAGCAGGGTACTCAAATCCTCTGCTTCTTCATAACCCAAAAGAGAAATATGTTCGGAGGCTTCTATCAGCTGTCGCATAATATGTTTCTTCACCACAATCTCTGCATAGTGTTCGGCGTTGGCCGAGGAGGGGACGAGGCCGACCAATTCCGTTAAATAATTTGAACCTCCAATCTGCTCCAACTGTTTTTTCTCGGTTAGGCGGGCAGAGAGAGTCAAAAGATCAATTGGCTCATTCTTCTGAAACAGTTCACCCATGGATTGGAAAATGATGCGATGTTTTTCCGCGTAAAAAGCATCAGCTTTTATAATATCCATTATTTCATGGATAGCTTCCGGCCGAAGCATGATGGAGCCGAGGAGGGCGCGCTCGGAATCAATATTATTTGGCGGAATTCGCGTCGTAGTTTTTTTAACACTTTGAATCATGGGCGTATTGTAGCATAGGGTTTTTAAAAGCCACAAACCCTAAAAGGGCATATGGTGTGAATTGATTGTGGACAAAAAAAGACCATGCTATAATCAGGTTATTAGCAGTTAATTAATAATAATTATGGACACAAATCCAAAAACAAATTATTCTACACCGATCGCTATTGTTCTCGCTGGTATTATCATTGCCGGGGCGATGTATTTTAGTGATAGTAAAAAGGCGGTGGCGCCTGTGGCCGAAAAGCCAGCCGGTGCCTTGATTGATCAGGTCAGTGTGGGTGTAGATCCTTTTATTGGTAATCCCAATGCTCCAGTGACTATGGCCGTTTGGTTTGATTATCAGTGCCCCGCTTGTCAGTACAATGAAGCTATGCTTACAGAGCCCCTGGTCACCGAGTATGTCAAAGCTGGTAAGTTAAAAATTATTTTCAAGGATTTTGCCTTCCTCGGTCCAGATTCACAGACTTTGGCCCTCACCGCCCGCGCCGTGTGGGAAGCATATCCTGATAAATTCTATGAATGGCATAAAACATTGTTTACTAATCAAGGTCAGGAAAATACTGGCTGGGCCACCAAGGCGGTGATTGATAATATTACCAAAAAAGTGGCGGGTATTGATGTAGCGGTTTTGGATGGATTGTTGGCAAAAAATTCGGCTAAATATCAGCAAGCTATAGAGGCGGATAAGGTAGAGGGCGCCAAATTTGGAGTCAATGCCACTCCATCATTTATTATTGGTGACAAATTACAAGTGGGTGTGCCACAGTATAGTGTGGTCAAAAATATGATTGATACTTTATTAAAATAGCTAATTAATAAATATATGCGTATAAATGAAAAAGGAACCAATATGCAGATCACGCTAGAGATCAAGGATTATTTGTACAAGAAGTTAGAACATTTGGAAAAATTCATAAATCCAGCCGAGGATGTGTTATGCGAGGTGGAGCTTGGAAAAGTTTCTCAACATCATAATAAAGGGGATGTTTTTATGACCGAAATCAATCTGCATATCGCCGGGAAAAATCTGCGCGCTGTGTCTGAGATGGATGATCTCTATGCTTCTATTGATGTGGCCAAGGATGAGATGGTTCGCTCTCTACAATCAAATAAAGATAAAAAAGTGAGCCTGATCAGGCGCGGGGGAGTCCGGCTCAAGAATTTAATTAAAGGTTTGTTTAATTCCGAAGAATAATTATGGATAATTGGAAGAAATTAATAAATCCGACGGCTATTTTTTATATTGCTATTTTAATAATCATCACAGTATTGATCGGCTGGGCCACCGGCGATAGCGGGGCAGTCAAAAAAAATACTGAGGTAATCACAGTAAAAAAAATGATTGAGAAAAAACAAAATGTGAGTTTAGAGACGAGTCTGGGTACTATTGAGCTTGAGCTTTACCCGGAGCGGGCGCCAAAGACAGTGGAGAATTTCCTAAAATTAGCCAAAAGTGGTTTTTATGACAATTCCAAATTTCACCGTGTGATAAAAGGTTTTATGATTCAAGGTGGTGATCCTTATACCAAAGGGGAAGATACGAGTGTGTATGGCACAGGTGGTCCAGGTTATACTATTGCTGACGAAGAGAGTGGGGAGCCGATGGTACGCGGAGTTTTGGCTATGGCCAATACTGGTCAGCCAAATTCCGGTGGTAGTCAGTTCTTCATCGCGACCGTGGACACCGCTTGGCTCCAAGGCAAGCACACTATTTTTGGTAAGGTAGTTTCCGGCATGGATGTGGTAGATAAAATCGAGGCCGTAAAAACCACCGGTGATCCCTACAACCGTCCCCTCACACCGGTCACGATAAATAAGATAATTGTAAAATAGTCTACTTTAGACCTCGTAGAAAATCCTGATACAACATTTCCTTTTTGCCTTCGGGGATGACTTTTTTGATGATGAGAATATTGTCCTGAAAATCCGCATCGGTGATGACTACTCTCATCTTTTCTGCCTCCCTCCCATTAGTCAAGGGGAGGGTTGGGGAGAGGTTGTGTTTCTTTTCTACAAAAAAATACGCTCGTGGCCAGAGGTGATAAGCCTGAATTTTTAGAAAGTTTTTATACGGATCACCACTCACTATATCTATCAGTCCGTCCGGCTTCTCTACTTTTTTCGTAAAGGTGGCCTCGGCATGATTTTGTTCAGTTGGTTTGATTTTGCCATCAATCCAGTCTGGTAGTGTTTTGGCTAATAATTCGGCGCCAGCTTTAGCCGTAATTTTCTTCAACTCATCTAGTTTTGGTGGAAATGGAGAGTTAAGAGAAATACTTTGGCTGGCGATAATTGGCCCATGGTCCACTTGTTCATCCATCTTGATAATAGTGACGCCGATA
>CAYVWL010000045.1:0-4786 GCA_964455475.1 uncultured Candidatus Saccharibacteria bacterium | reverse complement strand
ACTTCTTCAATGGTCGTCACGCCCTGCACGGCTTTGAAAATACCGTCTTCAATCATGGTCATCATCCCCTCCTTCTTGGCCTGCTCGTTGATCACACTGTCCGGCTGACCAGCCACCACCAAATCCTTGATAGCGGGTGACATTTTCAAGACTTCATTGATACAGACGCGCCCGCTATAGCCATCCTTGGCCTCAGCACTTTCTTTTGGCCGATAAAATGGAATAGTTTCCATGGTCTCGGTCTCAGCCACAATCTTTTCTTTTTTCAAAAAGGCCAGAACGCGACTCAAATCAATGGTCTTGTTCAAAGAAGCAATTTCGGACGGTGATAGAAAGTATTTTTCCTTGCTACTGCTCAGACGGCGAATCAGACGCTGGGCAATAATCACCTTGGCGGTGGATACAATTAAAAACGGCTCTATCTTCATATCTATCAAGCGGGGCATGGCGCCGGCGGCACTGTTTGTGTGCAGGGTGGATAGCACTAAATGTCCAGTCAAGGCGGCATTGATAGCGAGCGAGGCTGTCTCATTATCACGAATTTCTCCCACCATGATAATATCCGGATCCTGACGGACGAGAGAGCGTAAACCGTTGGCAAAAGTAAAACCAATTTCCGGCTTGACTAGGGTTTGATTTATCCGATCCATCTGATATTCCACCGGATCCTCAATGGTAGAAATATTTACATCCGGCGTATTTAAAATATCGAGCAAGGTGTAGAGGGTGGTGGTTTTACCGGAGCCGGTGGGACCAGTAGTGAGTATCATACCGGTGGTTTGCTTGATAGCCTCATGCAGGGTCTCTAGCGCCTCCCCGTGAAAACCCATTGCTTCCAAAGTAAAGCCACTGACATTTTCTCGGAGCAAGCGCATCACCGCTTTTTCCCCAAAGTATGTTGGCAGAATAGAGACACGGAAAGATACGCCTTCATCATTTAATTCCATTTTGAAACGGCCGTCTTGAGGCAAGCGTTTCTCATCCAATTTCAAACTAGCCAGCACTTTTATACGGGCAATGATGCTCGTGGCCACGCTTTTTGGCAAGACCATGGCGTCGTGTAAAATACCGTCTATACGATAACGGATGAGTAGCTCATTTTCCAGCACTTCAATATGAACATCGGACGCATTTTGCATGATGGCGTGTTTGAGGAGGGTGTCCAAAATCCGCACCACCGGCAAATCCTCCGCCATCTTTTTCAAATCCTCGCCTACATTCATCCCCCCTCGGCCTTCAATCAGATTTTTCAAGGCTGAAGCATCCTTTTGGATAATATCACCAAACTCGGCGCGCAAACTTCTCTGATATTGCAGTAAAGCACTCTTGATAGAGTCACTGTCCGTGAGCCGTGGCAAAATACGGAGACCCACTTTCTTTTTTATAAATTCAATGGAAGAAAGATCACGGGTATCGAGCATGGCCACCTCCAGAGTATCCCCACTTCTTTTAAAAGCCACGGCATTATTTTTCCGCGCCACCGGTTCTGGTATCAGGGCCAGGACATTGGGATCAATCTTCTGATCTTTCAGGCTGACAAAAGGAATGCCTAAGACATATGCCTCGGCTCGGCGATAATCGTTTTCACTTATTTTGCCGTTATTAATGAGGACGTGCCCAGGAGTGAGTTTATTTTTACTTTTCCCGGCCTCATCCACGGCGGATTCATAATCTGCTTCCGATAATAATCCGGAGTCAACGAGAAAATCTTTAAGTTGCTTTTCAGAAACGTTCATTTACCATTATTATACCGCAAATTTTTCTCGCTAGCAAAAGCAAATTTAGATTTCAATGATAACTCCGCTCTGAGTGACGGTGGTGGTGGCAGTGGCCGGAGCTGAAGTACATGTTTGATATACCCCTCCTGTTGTAGAAGCAACCGCCACGGTGATAGTCTTTAATCCAATTGTAGTAAATATAATATCTAGGACATTATCAGCTGGATCAACATCATAGACTGGGGTCATACCACCATTCACATACCACTGCTTTAACATACCAGCAAAACCAGGCGTGGTGGAGGTGGCTTCCCAATGAGTATTATTATTTACTGGCACTGTACCCTGTGGAGGCTTCATAGTGACTGAACAGTTAAATCCAGATGGATTAGTATTTAGTGTGGCCGTACAGGCTGGCGAACTAGTGGCACTACCATTTATTCCACTACAGGTCCAAGTCCAAAGATCACCAGCTATCCCACTACCAGTGACTGGGGTGTTAATGCTACTTGAATAATAGCAAAGCTCATATGAATTCAGCGTCGCTAAATCAGGTGCTGATAAATTATTTGTACACACTCCCGCCACAGCTCCAGAGATAATGGTTTTTCCGCAATTACTAGTACAACCCCCACTGGTCGTATCGCCGGGATTACCACTGGCGGTCAATGTCCCCGGACAAGAAACGTTCAAAGTAGTACCGGCCGCATCTCGAACTGTCGTCGTTGCATAGTAAACACCAGCCGACGAATACAATTTTGAGACTGAAGATGTATTTCCAGATAAGCCATCAGAACCAGTCCAAGAATAAGTGTAGGGGGTCGTCCCGCCAGTAGAAGAAGCAATCCAAGTGACAGTAGAAGGAGCTATTCCGCTATTTGTGGCAGAGGATGAGCAACTAACACTGAGAACTGGGGCCGGTGCCGATGAAGCACAAGTAAAATCTGGTCCAGTACTGGTGGCGCTTAATATACCTTCAATAATAGTGTTTACACGCCATCGATAATTAGCATCTGGTATGCTTGCAAAACTATAAGTATTATTGGGGACAGAGACTAAACACTTATCGCCAGTAAACCAAGACATGTTACATCGCGGTTCAAAAGCATTTGCCTTATTATCAACTTCTAGCCTATAAGTCGCTCCCGATACGGCATTCCACCTTAAGGTAGTAGTTGATCCAGGTACGGGACAAGAAGCGGTCAAATTCGAAGGGGTGGGCGGTAAGGCAACTTCATAGTTCTGGTAACCAATGATTCTTCCCAACAAAGTATCAACTCCACCATAATCAAAATAACTTTCAACCTTTAAATAAACACGATGGGTTCCAGGAGTACCGGCAGCGCTAAAGGTTCCACCATTAAAATCCACATTCGATGTGCTACACCAGTGTGTTCCACACACGGCTCCGGCCTCCCATCCAGTGTTTACGATATTTTCCCAATTCACGCCGTTACTTGAGGCAAAGACCTTAATTTTATAATTAGAATTACTACAGATAATAGTGTTCACATATCCAGTCAAGGGAAAAGATTGTTCGGGCAAATAAGTCCTTACTGCTTCTGGAGCCGGACTGGTCACAAAGACATTTGGTGCGGTCTCTATTCCCTGTGAATTAAATACACTTGTGACAGTAAAAGCCTCGGCTCTATTTATCAGACCACCAAAACCTAAAATAATCAGCGCTAGAGGAATAATCAACGCTTTTCTTCTATTCTTAACAAGTACAATGGCACCAATGATAATCAAAAGAAGAATAATCCCTCCAACATATATAATATTTCTTGTCTTGTCTCCCGACATAGATTCTGCCCTGATTTGATCCATGTTTCCCGTCAAAACAGACCGATATTCGGTAATTATCTTGCCATCTTTTGAAATAACGATCTCTACACCAAAAGCCCTCGCTTCTTTCTCTAAGGTGATTTTTACTTCTTTTGACCCAAGACCTCTAAAATTTGTCTTGTCAGAATAAGATCCTACCAATTCATCCCTCTCGTTAAAAAGTTTCAAGGAAAAATCTGACGGCGTGGTGGAAGCAACGGTCAGTTTTGATATATCATAAGGGGTACCAGAATAATTTACCTTTACCGCCACCATCTCGCCCTTCTTCGCGGAGTCCTTATCAACTACAATATTCTGAATATTAACTACTTCCCCAAAGACTATATATCGAAACTTGATTGGACCAACTCGATCGACACCACCCTTATCCAATAGAATCATCTCTCCGGCATAGACTTTTGGTGTATAATCAAAAACCGGCAAATTATAATCCAAGTCCAATATGCTTTTTGACTTCAGAGAAAATTCTTTTTCGGAATAGACAATCAAGGGTTCCCTAGCATAGTCCATATCATATATGGAAATCTTGGGGGTTAAACCATTTATATCTTGAGCTGAATCATTTCTTGCAGACATTATCAACGACACTTTTTGATCGCTATAAACCATCGGTCCCTCGTTTAATTTAAATGTCTTCCCCCCGACAGAAACAAGAGGATTATTAATCACAACAGGAGAAATCCCGGAATCCGAAACCGCTACTTTTGTCGCTGTAGAACCGAGCGAGGATCCACTGCCAGAATAGGCGCTTATTTTAATTCCCAATTGTTTGCCGATTGTATAGGCGCTTGAAACCAATGGCAGTTTGTATTCAAAATTTATTTTCTTATTTTCTTTTTCCCCCAGAAAGACCGTCCCTAATACCTTTCCATCAAACTCATATCGATACATATTGCCAGCCATCAAATCACCGACCAAGTAAGCTCGGTAATTTAGATTTGAGACAGTGGTATCCTTGACGTTCACCAAAACAAAAGAACCCTTCATAGTGTCTCCAGCCTTGTATAATTCCCTATCTAGGACCAGGTCCTTAACATAAACCTCTGGGAGAGAATTGATGGCGGATAACTCATCTGGAGTTGCCTGAATCATGTTCGAGGTCGATACCGCTTGGGCCGAAGCCGAGAGCGCCAGAGAGAAGACCGCGATAGAGATTACGATGGCAGAAAAAAACTTTTTAATAGATAGTGACATACTTTTTTTAAATTAGATTAATAAAATAT
>CAYVWL010000044.1:0-5139 GCA_964455475.1 uncultured Candidatus Saccharibacteria bacterium | reverse complement strand
CATACCTTCACCCCACCCACCACCCCTTCTTCCAGTCAGTATTCACTCACTGCCCTCTATACCATCCTGAAGAATCTGATTGACCCCACCAAGGTTAAATTTGGTATTAGCTACTTAGGTAAAAACGGTACACTCGGTGCCCCCGCTGGTCTCATCTCCTATTGGGCCTTCGACGGTGATGCCACTGATTCAGCTGGCTCCAATGACGGCACAGTATCAGGAGCGACCTTAACCACCGGCGTGGGTGGCGTGGCGGATACGGCATACTATTTTGATGGTAGTAGTTATATTTCTATGCCAAGTATGTCTATATCTTCTGGCGGACAATCTTCCTTCTCAATTTGGCTTAAGCCGGATAGTGTAAATTCCTACCAGACGGTAATATATGATGGACTTCCTTTATATATTGATCATGATAGTGTTGGTGCGGGTATCGTATCGATTCTAGATTCAAACTCAGCTTGGACTGATAGTAATTCTACTATTGGGTCAGGAGTCTGGACACATATTGTCGGAGTGACGGATGGATCCTATATTAAAATATACATTAATGGTGTTTTGGATAAGACTCAGGCTATAAATGGTGTTGTTTGGGATACTGATCCTGTTTTTGGTCAGCATCCATATGGAATAAATTATACTGGATCAATGGATGAGGTGCGTATTTATAATCGGGTCATCACGGCGGATGAAGTAATGGATCTGTATAATACTGATTCGCCATACATTTCCTCCCACTGGACCTTTGATGGTGATGCCACGGATTCGGCTGGAAATAATGACGGCACAGTGGAGGGCGCAGTTATGGCATCTGGCGTGGGCGGAAGTCCAAACACCGCTTACTATTTTGACGGTGTGGATGATTATATTACTGTCGGCGACACGGGTATGGCCAATGGTTGGAATGCTCTCTCAATTTCCACTTGGGTATATATGTCAGAACTATGCGCTGACACCTGTGGTCTTGTAGCTGAAAGAGAATCAAGTGACATGGCCACGGGTCTATATCAGGATGCTTCGATTTGGAACAATATACCTTACTTTTTAGTCGGTCATGATGGAGGGTATTCGGCGGTAAGAGCTGAATCGAACCCCTTAACTACTGCTCGCTGGTATCATATTACCGGTACCTGGACATCGGGGGATTACTTAAGGTTATATATTGATGGTCAGTTGGCAGCCACCAGTGCCGGTCCAGTGAGCGCTACCCTGACTCAGGCTAACAACAATTTTAAATTTGGTGATGATGATATCGGTGGATATTCTAGACATTTAAAAGGTAAGATGGATGACGTTTATATTTATAATCGCGCTCTGTCTGCACAAGAGGTGCAGGATATGTATGATGCAGACGCTCCGGCAACAACTGGTTTGGTTTCTTACTGGCCTCTCGATGGGGATGCCAATGATGCCGAGGGAAACAATGATATGACAGCGACCGGCGGGTCCACCCTGACCACAGGCACAAAAGGCGTGGCTGACACTGCTTATCTATTTGACGGGGTGACGGGCAGTTCTCTTGACGCCACAGTTGAGGCAAATTTCTTGGGAGATAACAACAATCTGACTTTATCTGTCTGGGTAAAACCAGGGGCGACACAGGCAGTAGATGCCGATATTTTTGACGCAGCTCATGCTGGTGGTGGGCGGAACTTTGTCCTTCAACAAAACAGTCATGAGACAAATGCTTTCTACTTTGCCTTTATGAAAGGAGATAATAATGGCGGGCAGCTGCTTGATTATGATGGCCTAACAAAGACTACACAGCTGACGGCCGATGTTTGGCAACATTTAGTTATTGTAAAAAACGGTACAAGTCTGGACCATTATTTAAATGGCGTAAAGCAAGGAGAGACTCTTACTGTGAATGAGGATGTATATAAAGTTGCTACGCCTTTCCGTATCGGCAATATCTATGATGGTCAAGGGTCAAGACCTTTTAACGGTTCAATTGATGAAGTGCGAATTTATAACGAAGCTTTGACTGAGGGGCAAATACAAGACCTGTATACGCAAGATGCACCACCAGCGCCATAAAAAAGATTAATGACCACCTCAAAAAATAAAAAAATAGTTTTACTGGACGTTCACGCTATCATTCACCGCGCTTATCATGCCTTGCCGGATTTTGCCACGAGTGCCGGCTTGCCCACGGGTGCCTTGTATGGCCTATCCACCATGTTACTTAAAATAATTGGGGATCTAAAGCCGGATTATATTATTGCTTGTTATGATCTACCAAAGCCTACTTATCGGCACGAGGCCTACAAGGATTACAAGGCCGGCCGGGCCAAGACGGATGAGGAGCTAGTGGCCCAGTTGAAAAAATCTCGGGAAATATTTGAGGCCTTGGATATTCCTATTTATGCCAAAGAAGGTTTTGAAGCGGATGATATGATCGGCACGATTGTGGAGAAAAATTTAGCAAACAGGGATATGGACGTGGTGATTGCCTCCGGGGACATGGATACTTTGCAACTGGTGGTGGATGATAAGGTGCGCGTGTATACCTTGAAAAAAGGTATTAAAGATACAATTATTTATAATGAGACGGCGGTACGCGAGAGGTTTGGCTTTGGACCAGAGCTTTTGCCGGATTATAAAGGCTTGCGTGGGGATCCGTCAGACAATATTATCGGCGTGAAAGGGATTGGGGAGAAGACGGCTGGTATTTTGATTCAGAATTTTGGCGGAATAGAGGATATTTATAAAAAGCTTAAGGCCAAGGGCGGAAAGGAGGCGTTTAAAAAGGCGGGGATTACGGAGCGGATAGCGGAACTACTTTTGACGAGTGAAGAGGAGGCTCAATTTTCCAAAATGCTCGGCACTATCCGCCGGGATGCACCAATTGATTTTAAAATTCCGGAGAAAACCTGGTCCGAAAATTTGCAGGAAGATAAAATATTAAAAGTCTGGAGCGAATTGGAATTTAGGACTTTGGGGACAAGGCTAAAAGAGATGATACATGGGAAAAAGGAAATTTCCGGTGACAACCTCACCGGAACCGCCCCGTCCTCAGAAGGCCACCCCTCCTTAGAAAAGGAGGGGATGAAGCCCGAAGAACTAAAAGAGGCGCAGATTGCCCTGTGGCTTATAAATTCTACAATTACAAATCCTACGACTGAAGATATTATAAACTTATCCGGGCAAAAAGATTTGAAAATGGCCCGGCAAGCCCTTTTAGCCGAAGTGAAGAATAAAAAACTAGATTTTGTGTTTGAAAAAATTGAAAAACCACTGATTCCAATTATAAAAAAGATGGAGGAGAAAGGGATTTTGGTGGATAAGCAAGTGCTAGCCAAACTGTCCGTAGAAAATCATAAAATCTTGGCGGAACTGGAAAAAAAGATCTGGAGCCTGGCCGATACCGAGTTTAATATTAATTCCCCAAAGCAGATGGGGGAGGTGCTGTTTGTAAAAATGGGACTCACCGTCAAGAATCAGAAAAAAACGGCCGGCGGTAAAGTGTCCACCAAGGAAAGTGAATTAGAAAAAATGCGGGATCTACACCCCATTATTGGCTTGATTTTGGAATATCGCGAATTGCAAAAAATCCTCTCTACCTATATTGATAATATTCCAAATATGATTGGTCCGGATGGGCGCCTGCATGCGCGCTTCCTGCAGACCGGTACCACTACCGGTCGTATGGCCTCCAGTGATCCAAATTTGCAAAATATTCCGAACAAAAGTGAGTTGGGGCGGGAGGTGCGGAAGGCTTTTAAGGCTGGTCCAGGAAATAAATTGGTAGCCTTTGATTACTCACAAATTGAAATACGCGTGGCGGCCTTTCTCTCCGGTGATGAAAAACTGCTGGAGATTTTCCGCAAAGGCGAGGATGTGCATACCGCGGTGGCCTCCGAAGTATTCGGGGTTCCTCTGGGGGAGGTGGATCGGGAAATGCGCCGGCGGGCCAAGGTGATAAACTTTGGCATTATGTATGGTATGGGCGTCTCCGCCTTGAAGGTAAATCTAGGGACAGATAGGAAAGAAGCCCAGAAATTTTATGATGATTATTTTACCAAGTTTAAAACTTTAGCGGAGTATCTGGATGCGGTAAAATCTGATGCGGTGCGCACTGGTTATACAGAAACTTTGTTTGGCCGGCGCCGTTATTTTGAAGGAATAAAGTCCAAACTGCCATTTATCCGGGCCATGGCCGAGCGGATGGCCATCAATGCGCCCATTCAAGGCACCGGCGCGGATATAGTAAAACTGGCGATGATCAAGGTGGAGGAGTTTTTGAACACAACCGCCCCTAGCCCCTCCTTAACTAAGGAGGGGAAGGGAAAGAGTGACGTTCATTTGTTATTGCAGGTGCATGATGAACTGGTTTACGAAATGCCGACTGATATGGTAGAAAAGATGGTGCCAAAAATAAAAGACTGTATGGAAAATGTGACGGATTTGGAAAAAACCAAGGGCGTGGTCTGCCAGGTGGAATATAAGGTGGGGGACAATTGGGGCGAGATGGAAAATATGGTATAAGTATGGGTATAAGGTATGAGTATAAAACAAGATGCTGTATTTATTTTATGGAAATGATTCAGTAAAGGCGCGTGGTGTAGCGCAGAGGACGGTCACGGCGGCGCGGAAAAAGCATGCCGAGGCGGAATTTTTTAAATTGACGGTTGAAAATTTTTCTGTAAATAAACTGGATGAATTGATTGCCAGCCAAGGGCTTTTTTATTCTGGCTCTGTTATCTTGGTAGACAATCTAGGTGAGGAAAAAGAGATTTTTGAAGTGGTGATAAAGAAATTGAAGGAAATAAAAGAGTCGCCAAACTTTTTTGTTTTTTTGGAGGGGGAGCTCAATAAAAAAGAATTGGAGGCTTTTAAAAAGCAAGCGGATAAGGTGGAGGAGTGTGTAAAGCCATATAAAAAACTGACGGAGAAAGAGGAGCTGGCACTCCAAGGGGAAAAAATAAGCTTCTTTAAATTTACGGATGCCCTGGGGGAGAGGAATAAGAAAGCTTTGTGGACCCTGTATCAGGACGCTTTGGCGGAGGAAGTGCCAGCGGAAGAAGTGCACGGTATTTTATTTTGGCAGGTGCGGGCCATGTTGTCTGCTCTCCTATCTCAATCTGCCGGGGAAGTGGGGATGAAGGATTATCCGTACAGTAAAGCCAAGCAGTTTGC
>CAYVWL010000043.1:0-5316 GCA_964455475.1 uncultured Candidatus Saccharibacteria bacterium | reverse complement strand
TGCGTTTAGCATTTCACCTTTTGTTTTTCGCCGGGGAGGGACTTGAAAGACGGAGCGCGACGGCGCGAGTCGGGGTCGAGAGATTTTTCAGCAGAAAAATACTCGTGACCAAGTCTCTTGCAAATTAGATTATGATGTGCAAATCTTTAGGTAATGAAGCAGATTAAACCCAAGATCTTGATCGTGGTGGGACCGACGGCCACGGGAAAAAGCGACTTGGCGGTCAGGCTGGCCAAGAAATATAATGGCGAAGTGGTTTCGGCTGACTCCCGGCAAGTTTACCGTGGGATGGATATTGGGACGGGGAAAATTACCAAGACAGAAATGCAAGGCGTCCCCCATTATTTACTGGATGTGGCCAGCCCAAAAAGTGTTTTCAATGTAGAAAAATATAAGATCAAGGCGCAAAAAGAAATTGCTGATATTTTAGAACAAGGAAAATTACCCATCATCTGTGGCGGAACTGGTTTTTATATTGACGCGGTGGTGAATAATATTACTTTGCCAAATGTGCCCCCAAATCAAAAATTAAGAAAAAGTTTGGAAAATAAAAGTGTAGCTGTACTTTTTGCTATGCTAAAGAAGCTAGATCCCGCCCGGGCACAGAATATTGATAGGCACAATAAAGTGCGCCTTGTAAGGGCCATTGAGATAGCCAAGAGTCTCGGGGTGGTGCCAAAAGTAGAGAGCGGTCAACCATACGACCCCATCTGGATTGGCCTAGATTTGCCAGATTCTGGCCTCAAGGAGCGTATTAGAGCCCGGCTTCTAAGGCGTCTGGATCACGGCATGGTGGCCGAGGTGGCCCGATTGCAGAAAGGCGGTGTCTCATACCGCCGGCTAGAAAAGTTTGGCCTGGAGTATCGAAACTGCGCTTTACTTCTGCAGAAGAAAATAAATAAGGAACAATTGATTGAAAATCTAAATCGCGAAATCTACCAATATGCCAAACGCCAACGCACCTGGTTCCGCCATAACAAAAATATTATCTGGCTCAGTCCGCTAAAAAAGAATGATATGGCCAGAGCTGATAAATTGGTAGAAAAGTTTATTTTGTGCTAAGATTTTGCAAGTAAGGGGGATTAGTGAAATGGTATCACAAGGCACTCCAAACGCTTTAGTGGGGGTTCGATTCCTCCATCCCCCGCCAAAATCAAATTTATTTGATTTTATTTGGAGGAATCGAACGGCGGAGTGATGTTTTGATAGCAATCAAAACCACGAGCCGGTGACCAGACAAATTTGAGCGACGGCGAAAATTTAGTCGAGGGAGATCTACTCCATCCCGTAAAGATATAGATATATGATTGAAAATATTTACCCAGAAGATTGGCAACATACGCGGGGTGTTTACTCACCAGCAAAAAAAATTGATCTAGGAAATGCTTATCTGATATACGTATCCGGTCAGCAAGTTGCTAAGGATAAGAATAATGAGGTAATAACGGATGATATTGAAGAGCAAACCGAACTTGTCTTCCAAGCTATTGAGAATATATTAAAGGCTGCTGGTGCTTCTATTGATGACGTGGTAAAAGCTCAAATATATTTGACAAATATTGAAAACTTTTCAAAAGTCTCCGCCATTCGAGACAAGTGGTTTGTAAATAGTAAACCGGTAAGTACCCTGGTTGAAGTTAAAGGAATGACCCGTAAAGGAGCGAAAGTCGAAATTGAAGTGACTGCGATTATTGAAAAATAATTAGACTAATCTAAAAACAATCCCAAACAAAAATAACCCCTCGGGGTTATTTTTTGCTTTCTTTATGGGGAGTGTTTTTCTTGCACCACTTACAAAACTTCTTGAGCTCAATTTTGCGCTCAACTTTCTTCTTGTTTTTGCGGGTCCAATAATTGGTCCGTTTGCAGGTTTTGCAGGATAATTTGATTAATTGGTCTTGTGACATATGTTTATTCTTTAGCCCCCACACTATAGCCGAAAAGGGGTAAAAATGCAACCCTTAGTCAAAAATCTTGACCAAATACTTATCAATATCCCGCTGATCCATGTCCGAGAAATTCATATCGTCATTGTGTAATCTGGTGGCTAGGCTCCGGCCTACAAAGCGCCAATGCCAAGGCTCATATTGATAATAGGCATTGCCCTTTGGATAAGACAGGACAAAACCATAACGGTAAGCATTTTTTGTGAGCCACGCATAGGCTGGTGTATTTTCCAGGCTAATAGCCAGAGCCGGTATTTGGCCTGGGGTGGTCAGATCCACCGTGGTACCGAGCTGATGTTCGGAATAACCCTGATCCGCAGAAAATTGATTGGCCCCGCTACCATAAGTCACCAAATAGCCGTTTTTCAGGGCAGACTGTGTACCAAAGGAACGATAAGCGGAAGCTATTTTCAGGATCACGTCATCATCCTCGGCGGCCGCCATCATCTTCTCCAAATAGGACAGAGCTAAACCGTGAAATTGCAAATCTACTTTAGGATCCAGTAAATAATTATTATCAATATCTTTTAGACGCATCGGCACATAATTGTCACTCAAGAAATAGACTTTGGAATATTTTTGCAGGAGCTCGCGGTCCGTCTTGGACAACTTTTCCAAGGTGCCCACCGTGCCAGCAATATCGCTGATACTCTCCTCAAACTCACTGCTCTTTTGCTGTTCTTCCAAGAGCTTTTGAGCCAATTCCTGACTGGTGAGGGTACTAGTGGCCAAACCAGCCTCTAGAGTGGCTACCCGGTCAGCCAAATTTTGCTTGGTGGCGGTAAATTCCTGACCTAAATTGCGGAGGATAATAAACTGATAAATGGTGGCCCCAAGCAAGATAACAAGCAGGGCCAGAATAATACCCCTGATAATAGGCCATAGTTTGGGATTCATGGTGTATTTATGTAATATTTCTTTCATTCGAGCATTATAGCACAAAAACCCTATTTTCGATATTTTTTAGAACGCCATTTGTCAGCGATTTTGACACGAGTAAGTGATCGCTCGAGCTCGGTTTCAAAATGTTCAAAGTCCACAATTTCATTGTTCTTGGCCTGCCGTTGCAATTCTTCGGCCCGGGCCTTGGCTCTTTGTATCTCGGCCTCGGTGATGGTGGATAAATGCTCCGCAAAATCCGCCAGAATAATCACCGCCGTACTATCCTTCTCTTTTTTAATTTCCGCAAAGCCACCCACTACCGCCAGTGGTATATGCTCCCCGGCTTTCATGGCTACAATGTCACCAGAACCGAGCCCGGCGATAAGTGGAATATGATCCGGCAAAATAGTGATCTCCCCCTCGGTCGTGGGTAGAGTCACCAAATCCACCATCTCTTCCAAGATCAGTTTTTCCGGTGTGACGATTTTTAATAGTAATTGTTTTGACATTTTTTAGAGTGCACCCTTCATATAAAAATCATTTTCTGATTTATCATCATGCTTGCCGTCCAAGATTTCCTTGAAGGAACGAATAGTCTCGGACAATGGCACATACTGACCAGGGGTACCGGTAAATTGCTCCGCCACAAAGCAGGGTTGAGAGAGAAAACGCTGAATCTTTCTGGCGCGCGCCACGAGCGCCTTGTCCGCTTCGGACAATTCTTCCATACCGAGGATGGCAATAATATCTTGCAGATCTTTATAGCGCTGAAGCACTCTCTGCACCTCGCGCGCCACTTCATAATGTTCCTGACCGACAATGTTGGGATCCAAAATAGTGGAAGAAGAATCCAGTGGATCCACGGCCGGATAAATACCAATCTCCGTGAGAGACCGGTTTAGCACCACCGTGGAATCCAAGTGAGAGAAAGTGGCGGCCGGTGCCGGATCCGTGAGGTCATCCGCCGGTACATACACCGCCTGCACGGAAGTCACGGAACCATTTTTAGTCGAAGTAATGCGTTCCTGCAAATTACCCATCTCCGTGGCTAGCGTAGGCTGATAGCCGACGGCCGATGGAATACGGCCGAGAAGAGCGGACACCTCGGAACCGGCTTGGGTGAAGCGGAAAATATTATCCACGAAAAACAAAACGTCTTTATTCTCCTGATCTCGAAAATATTCGGCCATGGTGAGACCAGACAGCGCCACGCGCAAGCGCGCACCTGGTGGTTCATTCATCTGACCAAACACCATGGCCACTTTATCAAGCACTTTTGAAGCTTTCATCTCATGATACAAATCATTACCTTCACGCGTCCTCTCACCCACCCCGGCAAAAACGGAATAACCACCGTGATTGGCGGCAATATTGTGAATGAGCTCCTGGATCACCACCGTCTTACCCACCCCGGCGCCACCAAACAGCCCCACCTTACCACCCTTGAGCACTGGGCAAATCAAGTCAATCACTTTGATACCGGTTTCCAAAATTTCCACCTTAATAGACTGAGCAGTATATTCCGGCGCCTGGCGGTGAATCGGCAAATATTTATCACCTTTAGTGAGAGGCTTTTCATCAATTGGCTGACCTAATACATTAAACATTCGTCCCAAAGTAACCGGTCCGACCGGCACGGAAATGGGCTTGCCCGTATCAGTCACCGTGAGTCCGCGGGACAGTCCATCTGTGGAATCCATGGCCACCGCGCGCACGGTATTTTCCCCCACATGCTGTTCCACTTCCAGGACCAATTCCTTTTTACCGTTCATCACGGTCAGGGCATTATAAATATCCGGCAAACCATCCTCAAATGTGACATCCACCACCGGACCGATAACTCTTTTTATAATGCCTGTTGTGCTCATGGTATTTTCTTAAATTAATAAATTAAATAATAAATTTTAACTGACACTGGCCATCCCCGCGCTGATTTCCGATATTTCTCTGGTGATACCGGCCTGACGGGCTTTATTAAACATCAGGGTCAAATCATCAATCATCTCCCCGGCCGCCTCATTGGCATTTTTCATGGCCAGCATGCGCGCGGACTGCTCAGACGCATTTGATTCCAAAAGCATCTGATAGATCTGCATCCGAATCAATTTCTCCGCCAACAAATCCAACAATTTATCCGCCTCACCTTCAAAGGTATACGGCACACCTTTCAGCTCCGCCAATTTCTCTCCAGCATTACCTTCCAAAGTCTCTCGAAATTCAGCCTTGGACACCGGTAAAATCCTTCTCACCTTTGGCTTTTGAGACAAGGCGGAAACAAAATCCGTATAAGCAATATAAATGTTTCCATACTGACAGGACTGATATTCCTTGATCAATTGAGCGGAGAGTGGAACAATATCGGCTAATTTAATGGTGTCCGGTAACTCTACATAAGAAGCAATTACATTTTGCCCCACTCGGCGCATGGCTCCGTCACCCTTTTTACCCACGGTGATAATATCCGCCGAGCCAAGCTTTAATGATTTAA
>CAYVWL010000042.1:0-5647 GCA_964455475.1 uncultured Candidatus Saccharibacteria bacterium | reverse complement strand
TACCGCACCGCTCTTGCCCGATCAATCTTTGTTAAATATTTTTTACGCAAACGGGTGTTGGCGGGCGTCACTTCCAAATAATCTTCATCACCCATAATCTCTAGCCCTTTTTCAATATCAATCGGCATGGCTGGCGTTAGATAAATAGCTTCATCGGAACTGGTCTTGCGCACATTCGTCAGATTTTTTCCTTTAATCGGATTCACATCCATATCCTCACCCTTGGTCACATTACCAATTATCATTCCTTCATACACTTCCACGCCTGGTTCAATATACAGCACTCCGCGCTCTTGTAGATTCCACAGCGCAAAAGCCGAGGACTTGCCATCCATCATAGACACCATGGCACCAAATTCTTGTTTTTGAATATCACCCGCAAATGGTTTAAAGCCAATAAAACGGCTACACAATATTCCGTTTCCGCGCGTGTCCACCATAAACTGTCCCTTAAAACCCAGGAGCCCGCGGGTGGGCACTTCAAAAATCATCCGCACCTGGCCATCCTTGGTTTTCATATCATGCATAATGCCTCGGCGCTTGCCCAGCTTTTCTATCACGGTTCCGGAGGCTTCCTCTGGCACATCGATAGTCACTTCTTCATATGGCTCGCTCTTTACGCCGTCAACATCTTTGATAATGGCTTGCGGTTGAGACACTTGAAGTTCAAAACCTTCTCGGCGCATATTTTCAATTAAAATGGCCACATGTAATTCCCCTCGGCCATACACTTTCATGGTGTCCTGAGTAAATTCAATTTTTAGTCCCACATTTATTTCCAATTCTTTTTCTAGGCGCTCACGGATCTGCCGGCCCGTCACATACTTGCCCTCGCGTCCAGCAAAAGGACTATCATTCACTAAAAAGTTTAGGGAGATAGTGGGCTCATCAATATTTATAGACGGCAGAGTGGCCTGTTTTTCATCTTCACAGATCGTCTCGCCGATATAGGCATCATCTAGTCCGGCAAAGAGCACAATATCACCGGCATACGCTTCCGGTACCTCTTTTCTTTTCAGCCCTTCAAAAGTGAAGAGTTTGGTGATTTTAAACGGACGGGAAGCGCCCTCGTGCGTGATAGAGAAAATTTTGTGTCCGGCCTTTAATGTGCCTTTGTAAATTCGGCAGACACCCAGACGGCCCATAAAATTATCATAAGCTAAATTAAAAATCTGAGCGGTGAGTGGAAGGGCTTCATCACCGGCTTTGGCCGCCACTGGCACCTTTTCCAAAATCAAATCCAAAAGCGGAGTCAGATCCACTTGCTCATCCGTGGGATTTTTCATCGCCACCCCTTTTCTACCAACGGCGTAAATAGTGGGGAAGTCTAGCTGTTCATTGTTGGCGCCGAGCTCCATAAAAAGCTCTAGCACTTGTTCATGCGCCCATTCGGGCTTGGCGGCATTCTTATCAATTTTATTTATAACGACAATTGGTTTGAGGCCCAGCTCCAAAGATTTCTTTAGCACAAAGCGGGTTTGAGGCATGGGGCCTTCTTGGGCATCCACCACCAAAAGCACGGTATCAATCGAGCGGAGCACGCGCTCCACCTCGGAGCCAAAATCCGCATGGCCCGGAGTGTCCACAATATTTATTTTCGTATCCTTGTAATAGATAGAAGTATTTTTGGCGTAGATAGTAATACCGCGTTCCTGCTCCAGCTTGTTAGAGTCCATAGACACACCTTCTTCACCCATACCGGCCTGCTTCATAAGAGCATCCGTCAAGGTAGTCTTGCCGTGGTCCACGTGCGCAATAATGGCGATATTTCGTATTTGCATAAGCTCATAAATATACAGTAAAATAGCCTCTATTGCAAGGTGGGGGATATGGAGATTATTTATTTCTTCCCTAATAGGGACTGTACATCACCCGAAAGGCCGGTGGCGTCTCCTTCTAGGCCAGTGACATCACCAAAAATATTTGTCACATCACCTTTTACATTTGTCACAAAGCCAGAAATATTACTGACAAAGCCTTTCAGATCCGTCACATTGCCGGAGAGACGGCTCACATCGCCCGAGAGGTCACTCACATTACCAATTATGTTTGTTGTATCACCTGAAATTTTACTCACATCTCCGCGGATTTTTGTCACGTCACCACTGATATTTGAGACATTGCCCACAATACCGCTGATGTCGCCAGCGATGGGGGAAATCATACCGCGAATATTGGAAGTGTCACCTACAATATCCGTCACATCACCTTTGCAATTTGTGACATCACCGGACACACCGTCTATCTGCCCAGAAATATTTGAGGCATCACCGGTGATTTTATGAATACTTACATTGCCTTTTATTTTGGACACATCTCCCCGGAGATTTATAAAGTCTCCAAAAATTTCATTATGCATACCAGTCACTTTTCCGGTATTTATTTGAACAGTTGGTGTTGTTTCTTTTAACATGTCCCCATTATAGCATATTATTTTGATTTGACGACCATGAAACTTTGGTATAGGATTATTTACGAATGTACAAATAGTAGCCGAGCTGATTTCACCTGGTGGTGGAAAAGGATCGGTTGCGGAAGGGACAACATGTGTCACAAGAGAGATAAGTTTGGTTCGGGTGGACCCTGTACGCTGGCTGATTGTCGACTCGGATTGTTGGTCGATCAATTCAACAGTGCGGGGCCCACACCAGTCGGCAGTGGGGCAACATCAGGATTAGCCTCACAGGAGAACTTTCTCTTCAAGGGGCCCGGAGAGTCGAAGCCGGCGGTAGCGCCGATCGTGGCGAAACCGACACACATCTTCCGTCCCACGGAGCATGGAGCCGTTAGGCGCTAGCGGAGTGCGGATCACACAGGACCCTGGGTTGCCCCGGGGTCCGCTTTTTTTATACGAAATAGCCGGCGACCCCCCCAAGTATAGGTGGTCGCCGGCGCGCAAGGCTGTGGCCTCAGTTGATGAGCTCACCATCCCTCCAGCTTCGTGCTGTACCGCTCTGCATAAAGCCTAGAATGTGGTTTGGGAGTTGTTCGAGTGGCACTATTGTGCAATCCTCCTTTCCCAGTGCCTCATTGCTCTCATGGCTCATCGTGGAAGCAATGATCTCCACTTGAACACTTCTGCGACTGAGCCCCTCCTTAATCGTGGGCACTATATTGTTGGTGCGGGGGATGAATCTTCTGTTCTCTATCTTGACCACCCCCCTATAATCACCACCTTTACCAGGTTTACCAGGCCAATGCAGAGGAGAGTAATCCCCGCCATTGTGTCGGTCCAGGTATACTCAAGCTTGAAGCCTTCCCGAACCAATCGATCTTGCACCTGGTATATGAACAGGTCACACTGATTAGTCCGAGAGCCCACAAACAGAATCTGCGGTGGAACAACCACCGGATCGCTGATAGGCATCGGTTTCCTCCCGTTGAAATTGTTCTCGTATCTTTTTTAATACTTGCACATATTGGCCTTTTTATCAAATACCGCTTGTGATATAATTCAGAGCATGATCCCGTTCGAAGTTCAGAGAGGAAACATAATCAAACTTTTATTATTTATTAAGTAATCATTAATAGTTTATTAAATGTCTAATATTATAACTTCAAACGGGATGAATAACGAAATTGAAAGAATAAAGAAATTTGTGCGCGCCACAAATTATTTATCAGTCGGGCAGATCTATTTACAAGATAATTTTTTATTAGAGCGCAAGCTTACTTTTGATGATATCAAATCCCGCCTCCTCGGCCACTGGGGCACTTGCCCGGGTATAAACTTTGCTTATGCCTGTGTGAACAATCTGATTGTGAAAACTGGCGCCAATATGATGTTTGTCTTGGGCCCCGGCCACGGCTTTCCCGCCATTCAGTCCAATGTTTTTATAGAGGGGACACTGGGTAAATATTATAAAGAGGCTAAAGTAGATGCCGAAGGTATTGCCTATATTACAAAAAATTTCAGCTGGCCTTATGGCTTTCCCAGCCATTCTTCTCCAGCTACACCGGGGGTGATTTTGGAAGGTGGAGAGCTGGGTTATTCCCTCGCTACTTCTTATGGTGCCGTCTTGGATAATCCGGATCTGATTGTCACTTGCCTCGTGGGTGATGGGGAATTTGAAACTGGAGCAGCGGCCACCGCCTGGCATTTAAATAAATTTATTGACCCCGCTAAAAACGGTGCTGTCCTGCCTATTTTACATTTAAATGGTTATAAAATTTCCGGCCCGACTATTTTTGGCCGAATGAAAAATGCCGATTTGAAATCCTTGTTCAAGGGTTATGGCTATGAGCCGATAATTGTGGAGGGTAAGGGTGACAAAGTGTATGAGAAGATGGTACAGGCTCTAGATACCGCTTATGCCCTGATTCAGAAAATCCAAAAAGAAGCCCGAGAAAATCCTGACAGAAAGCTGGATGATTATTTACGCTTCCCCATGATTATCATGAAAACACCAAAGGGTTGGACCGGACCAAAATATCTGACCGGACCAAAGATAGAAGGGAGTGGAGACAAGATAGAGGGCAATGCTCTGTCTCATCAGGTGGTGGGCAAGGAAACCAAGACGGACAAAAGCCAGCTAAAAATGGTGGAGAAGTGGTTACACTCATACAAGTTTGAAGAATTATTTAATTCGCAAACCGGTTTTGATGCGGATGTGCTGGCCAATGTGCCAAAGGAGGGCCGGCGTATGGGTGACAATCAAAAATCTTTTGGAATTAAAAAAGGCGATACCAGCCGAGATCTGATTTTGCCCAATATTGATAATTTTGAAATTAAAATAGAGAAGGCGGGGACGGTGCCAACAGGGGCCATGAAGCGGATCGGTGAATACTTGGCGGAGGTGGTAAAATTAAATCAGGCTAAAAGAAATTTCCGTTTATTCTCACCGGATGAGACTTATTCCAACCGTCTGCAAGATATGTTCAAGGAAACCACCCGTGCCTTTGTGGGCAAGATAGAAGAGTGGGACAAGGATATGTCTCGTGATGGGCGGATTATAGAGATGCTCTCTGAACAGTCTCTTCAGGGCCTGGCCCAGGGTTATATTTTGACCGGCCGTTTTGCTTTCTTTGCCTCTTATGAAGCTTTTATTCCGATTGTCTCCAGTATGGCGGATCAATATAGTAAATTCCTGAAAATTGCCAGGAAGACGGAGTGGCGGGGGGATGTGCCATCCTTTAATTATATTTTGACTTCCACCGGCTGGCGTCAGGAGCATAACGGCTTTTCTCATCAGAACCCCAGCTTTATTGATGGTGTGTTGCAGAAAAATCATGACTTTATCAATGTGTATTTTCCAGTGGATGCCAATGAAGCGGTCTTAATTGCGGAGAAATGTCTGGCCTCTAAGAATGAAATAAATGTGATTGTGGTGGAGAAGACAATTGAACCAATTTGGCTATCAATGCATGATGCTCGGCGCGAAGTGGAGGATGGTATTTCCATTTGGGATTTTGCTAGTGATCCAAATCCGGATGTGGTGTTTGCGGGTTGTGGGCAGTATCTGGTGAAGGAGGCTTTGGCCGCGATTGACTTACTAAAAGTGGAAGCGCCAGAGGTAAAAGCCCGTTTTGTAAATGTGTTGGAGCTGTCTCCAAACACAGTGGGGCATGACAAGAGTATCAGCGAGGCGGATTTTGAAAAATATTTTACCAAGGATAAGCCGGTGATTTTCAACTTCCACGGTTATCC
>CAYVWL010000041.1:0-5693 GCA_964455475.1 uncultured Candidatus Saccharibacteria bacterium | reverse complement strand
TCTTGAACAAGGCTGTTTTAGACTTCAGCCAATTCTGCCCGAGTGATTTTTTTGCTGGAATTGTCATGATTTTTATTTTGTATTTTTCTAAGAGGTGAATTTTGCTTTTTTAAAATGTCTGGCCGAAGTTCTGACGAGGAGATCCGAGGACTTTTAAAAAAGGAAAATTCACCTTGAGGAAAAATCCCTACAGTTCAAGATATATTATTTTCTCCCGATATTCAAATGATTTATCCTCTTCTAAAAATTCCTCTTCAATATCCCCCAAAAATTGCGACGGCGCATTTACCTGCGCGGAGCCGAAAATAGTGCGGGTATTGGCATAAGTGAGGAATATTTTCTTCCTCGCCCGCGTGAGCGCCACATAAAATAGGCGCCTTTCCTCTTCCCCATCCTCCTTATTTTTTGTTGTACCCATTCGCTGATGCGGAAACAAATCTTCTTCCAGGCCAGTAATGAAAACATAATCAAATTCCAAACCTTTTGAGGCGTGCACCGTCATTAGTTTTACCGCCTCCTCATTTTTCTCCAAACTGTCCTGATCCGTGGCTAGGGCCGCCTCCTCAATCAGCTTTTCAATTCCCTCGCCCACTGGTAAATGATCATATTTTATCGCCAAGGTGGCGAGCTCGCGCATATTTTCCAATCTTTCCTTATCCTCATCATTACCATCTTTTAATTCTCTTTCAATACCACTTTCTTTAATGACAAATTTTATGACTTCTGATGGCTTGCTCTCTGTAGCCACTTTTTTTATTTCTCCCAATAAATTGAAAAACTGATCCACCTTTATTTTAGTTCCGGCTGGTAGTTCCTCTTTTTGGCCGGCAAAAATTTTTAAAATAGTCACTTTACCCAGGCCCCTAGCTGGCACATTGATAATCCTTTTTATATCTGTGAGACTGTCCGGATTTAGTCCGGCCCGGACAAAGGAAATAATATCCTTTACCTCTTTGCGCTCAAAAAACTTTGTACCCAGCACTTGATATGGCACACTCTTTGTCAGAAAAGCGTCCTCCAACGCCCGGGACTGAAAGTTGGCTCGATAAAGCACGGCAATTTCCCGCGGGGAGATACCGCTCGCAATCAGCTCCCTGCTCTTATTTGCAATATACTGCGCCTCCTCTACCTCGTTGTAGCCAGCATAGACGGTCACTTTCTCCCCCTCCCCGTTTTTGGTAAACAGATTTTTCTCCACGCGATTCACGTTTTTCTTTATAATACCATTGGCCACCGCCAAAATATTTTGCGTGGAGCGATAATTTTCTTCCAACAAAACAATCTTCACGTTTGGATAATCTTTTTCAAAATTTAAAATATTTTTAATATCCGCCCCGCGCCAGCTATAAATATTTTGGTCAATATCCCCCACCACGCACAGGTTTTTATGTTTATCGGCCAGAAGTTTGACTATCATATATTGCACTTTATTGGTGTCCTGATATTCGTCAATATGGATATAAGTCCAAATATTTTGGTATTTTTCTAGTATCTCCTTATTACTTTTAAGTAATTTATAAGTTTTAAGGAGTAAATCATCAAAGTCCAAAGCTTTTTCTTCCTTCAGTTTTCTTTCATATTCCGTCCAGATGCGGGAGATAAATTCATGCTGGGAGGTGGTGTTTTCCCCTCGAATTGATTCAGCAAAATCCTCGGCATTTTTCAAATTACCCTTTTCGCGGGAGATAATATTTAGGATTTTGCCTGGCTCATGCTGTTTGGGGTCTAGGCCCATGTCTCGGACAATATCTTTCACCGTCTTGAGTGAATCACTTTTATCAAAGATGGAAAAGTGCCGGGTCAGGCCAATCTCTCGGCTATTTTCTTTTAAAATATGAACACCAAGCGAGTGAAAGGTGCTAATAAAGGGTTTCTCTTTGGGAAAAGTACCGGCGAGTCCCCTGTCCCGCTCTATTGCCCCCAGGATCCGGTCTCGCATTTCCTTGGCTGCCTTGTTCGTAAAAGTAATAGCTAAAATATTTTTAGGCTCCACCCCGGTCTTGATCAAATGCATAATTCGGTGGGTAATGGTCTTGGTTTTACCCGCCCCGGCCCCCGCAAAGATCAAAAGCGGTCCAGCCAGGTGTAAAACCGCCTCCTTTTGACCCGGATTTAGGCCTGCCAAATAATCTTTGGTATCATTTTCCGTACTCATTGACGCATTGTAGCATACTTGTCCTGACTTACCTAGCCAAAATACCCTTATTTTAAGCCAAAAAATCGCCAAAGATATCCACAGGGGTACCCCTCCCAGATTGATTTTGACCCCTTTTTTTGCTATCATATTCGGGTAGGCAGTTCACCAGTCTTTATGACTTTTCCCCGCTAATTACCGCTCGTCTGAATCACAACTGCCTCGATTATGGATTTTAATTCAAAAACTAATTTAAATAAGCGTATTCAGCTTTCCCTTGGAAAGGCTGTTTTAGTTTCTGGCTTTATCTTAAGCATATTATTTACCCCCAGCGCCACCCACGCCGGGGTCTTTTCTTTTTTGACTGATTTATTTTCTGGGCAAGATGCTTCCGCTCAGACTGAAACCGTTATTGAATCTGGCCAGAGCTCTAGCTCCCAAGATATGATCCTGCCGGTGCCCGCCAATAATATTGATCCCCTAGCCAAGGTGAATGCCGGAGTGGTGATTGATGGTGGTATGGCGCTGTTACCAGAGGTTGGTCCGTCCACCGAGGCGCCGGAGAAAGTAGACAATTCCAACGGCCAAATCAGCACTTATATTGTCAGAAAAGGTGATACTTTTGCCGGCATTGCCAAGATGTTTGACGTTTCCGTAAATACTATTCTCTGGGCCAATGATCTGACAAAAAGTTCAGCTTTGAAAGTTGGCGAGACCTTGGTGATCCTACCTATTTCCGGTGTGATGCATACGGTGGTCAAGGGTGATACGCTGGCCAAAATTGCCAAGAAATATGGTGGAGATGTGGATGAAATTGCCCTCTTCAATGATTTGAAAGTGACAGATAATCTAGTGGTTGGTGATACGGTCCTGATTCCAGATGGTCAAGTCTCCTCCTCTATTCGCCCATCTAGCGCTTCAAGCAATGGCACATCCAAATTGATTAAATCCGGCGGTCCAGACCTGGGCTCATATTTTCATAAACCATTTATCGGCGGGCATAAGACCCAAGGCCTCCATGGTTATAATGGTGTGGATTATGGTATGCCAGTGGGTAATCCCCTTTATGCTTCTGCCGGTGGAACCGTTATCATCAGCAAGAATTCCGGTTGGAATGGTGGTTATGGTAATTATGTGGTTATTCAGCACCCTAATCATACGCAAACAGTTTATGGTCACATGCTAAGCACGGTAGTATCTGTGGGCCAGACTGTCTCCCAGGATCAGCTCATTGGTTATTCCGGTAATTCCGGAAATTCTACCGGTCCACACTTACACTTTGAGATCCGCGGTGCCAAGAATCCGTTTTAATTTTTCTTTTATTCCAATGGCTGATATAATTGTCTTATGTTTTACGCTAATAACCCAAAAAAGAATTCGCCCACTAGTGGCAAATTTGATGACCCTTTTGATAAGAAAAATATAGCTGAACAAGCTAAGAAAGAAAAGGAAGCCGCAGAGGCCAGACAAAGACAGCAGGAAAAAGCAAAATTTAAATTACAAATTCAAAATCGCGAAACAGAATTAAAAAGGCTGGAACAAGACCTTCGTTTGCGAGAGGATTTTCTGAATCGGAAAAACGGTGAAACAGAAGACGCTAGAAAAGCCGTGCTTTCCCTTAGTCAAGAAATAAATAAACAAGAGGGTGAGGTGCATTATTTGAAACAAGAAGAGGAAGGCCATGAAGGCCAAGCTGTTGCCCGAGAAGCCGAGTTACAGGAGGCTAGAAAAAAGCAAATAAATGTGACGGCGGAAATCAATAAAATAAGAAAAGAAATTATTGACCGCGAAAATCTATTACGGGACGAGGAGATGGAGGCCAAAAAGATAGAGGAGTTAATAAAAAGTTTGGAGGAGGGGGTTAAACGGGTTGGTGGAAGCAAATCGCAGGTAATCAAGAAGGCAGAGGGGAAAACAGATGAGATTAAAAAAGGTAATCAAGATTTGATTTTCAAAAAGCGAATTTTGGAGCAGGCGGAACAGGGCGCGGAAAGAGTTAATCAGGAAATTACTAAATTGCAGAGAGAGGTGGAGGCTAAAAAACAAGAGATAAAAGATTTGGAGAGAAAGATGGGTCTGATCAAAGACTAATTCTTTGGCCTATATTGCAGGGCTTCTAGAATATGGGGGAGCATTATTTCTACGCTTTTTTCCAGGTCCGCAATCGTGCGGGCCAGCTTGATGACGCGGTGATAAGCTCGGGCGGAGAGATCCAGCCGGACAGCGCTTTTGTCTAAAACTTCTTTTACTTCTTTTGATAATTCAATCAGATTAGAAATGTCTTTGGAATTCATCTCGCTGTTCGTTTTTACTTTTCTTTTTAATTTGGCAAAGCGCGCCTTCTGTATTTCGCGGGCCATTTGTATGCGGGCGCGAATCTGTGGATTACTTTTCTTTTGGCTGTCACTCTTTCGGCCAGACAGATCCGCATGATTGATCTGTGACACTTCCACCCACATATCTATGCGGTCCATAATTGGTCCAGATAATTTTCGTTGATATTTTAAGAGATCCACCGCTCGGCAGATGCATTCTTTGGTCTTGGAGCCGTGATTTCCACAAGGGCAAGGGTTCATGGCGGCAATCAAAATAAAATTGGCCGGGAAAGTGATAGAACCGCGGGCACGGGAAATGCTGATCTCTCTTTCTTCCAATGGCTGGCGTAAGGTCTCGAGTACTTTTTTATCAAACTCTGGAAATTCATCCAAAAATAATACTCCGCGGTGGGCCAGAGTCACTTCCCCGGGCTTTGGCACGGTGCCACCGCCGACGAGTGAAACATAAGAGGCCGTGTGATGCGGGGAGCGCACCGGTGGCAGAGAAACCAAATCCCCACGCAAGGCGCCAGCTACGGAGTGAATTCCAGTAATCTCAATTATTTCTTCAAAGGAGAGTGGAGGCAAAATACCAGAAAAAGCGCGTGCCAGCATCGTTTTGCCGGTGCCGGGCGGGCCATACATGGCAATATTGTGCCCGCCGGCGGCCGCAATTTCCAAACCGCGTTTGGCACTCTCCTGCCCCACCACATCCGTAAAATCAATTTCATTTTCCTCGTCCGGTGATTCCACCTTGGTTTTAGGTTGAGCTTTTATTTTCTTTTGATTCTGGTGAAAGCGGTTTTTATTTTCCTTGGCTTCAAAAAATTCTGGATCATCATCACCCTTACCATCATCATCCAAGGTGAGGTGCGTGATTACTTCATTGAGCGTGTCCGCTCCGTAAATCATAATATCGGAAATCAAGGCCGCCTCACGGGCATTTTCCTTTGGCAAATATATTTCCGTAAAGCCCTTTCTCTTGGCCTCGGCTACCGCGGGCAGAACCCCGCTGATTTTGCGTAGATTTCCGTCCAGGGACAGTTCACCTAAAAATATTTTTCCCTTTGGCTCAAAATTAATTTCTTCATTGGCTAAAAGGTAAGCCACGGCCATGGCCAGATCGAAGACCGGCCCTTCTTTTTTCAGATCCGCCGGCGCGAGGGAAATCACCACTTTTTGATTACATTGCTTTGGTGATTTATAACCGGAATTTTTAATAGCGCCGGAGATTCTATCTCGGC
>CAYVWL010000040.1:0-6079 GCA_964455475.1 uncultured Candidatus Saccharibacteria bacterium | reverse complement strand
GAGGAAGGCTCCGTAATAATGATGGCAATAATATTTGACTGGAAACCGCAATTCAATTTCATATTCACATGATATCACCTAGCCAAAACTTGTCCAGGGGTAAGGCCTAGCCCTTGGTGACAGGGCCCTCAAAAGGTTCACCTTTGTGCGATACTCAAGCAGGCTTAACTATACTGACATTTGAATCAATAGATCCTGTTGTAGGATTAACCTTTAAAAATTTGTATTGAATCATCAAATCAATTGCCCTAGAAATCCTTTCGCGTAAGGCATAAGTTTGTTCCATATCATTACTATTTACGCCCTCAAGCATCTTATCAATCAAAACTCCACGGTTAAGGCTGTTGTTCTGCCCAATCTCCTCTACAATACCAAGGCATGTCCCCGTAGCATCTGGCTTAGGATCACATAAATCCTCCAATTCCTGTTCTGTCAGTTCACCGGCACTGGGATTGGTGGTAACAATACTAAACTTACCAGTCCAATTTTCTATCCTTTGAACCAAACCATTGTCCCCTTTTTTCTCAAATGGATTCATAAATATTTAATAACAATTAATATGTCGCCATACTATATTACAGGATTATTACTTATTTTTCAACTTCAAAAATATTAAGTCCTTGCCTCCTTCCCGCCAATAAAGGTATGTTTGCCATCATCACCATTGGCTCCTCTGACCAATTTACCCATTCGTACGAATGGTTCCAGAGAACCGGTACAGCCCGATGAGATTAGTTATTTCCTACACCAGAGCTTTTTGAGAATGGGTATGGAAATTGTGGAGAGTAAATAGCCGGCGGTGGGGATTACGGCTTTGAGTAAAATGTTGTCATCGTTGATTAAGAGTAGCCAGAGGCTGGCGCCAAGGTAGGTTATTAAGGCAATGAAGAGCCGTCTCGTCCAGCTGACCTCCCAGGCTTTATCAAGCTCTACTCGGGCATTCCGCTCTTTGATTTCATTTATTTCTACGCGTAGTTGTTCGATTTCTGTCATCTTATTTTAGTTTAGTTTTGTCTCCTCCCCACCGATAAAAGTATGTTTGCCATCCTCGGCCAATACTCCCTGCCCGTCTCGTAATATTCGGAGTGGATATTTTGAAGTCTTCATCTTTTCTCGCATCAGATTTTCGAACTCATCCTTGTAATGCGCTTTCAGAATAAAAGGAACATAATTCAGAGCCGTGAAATCCGTGAGGCCGTATCTATCCTTGCCATCATCACTCCAGGTGGACACTTCTATGGTCGGGCACATGACATAGGATCCGGCGCTGGTGCCAATGTATATTTTGCCTTGATCCAAGAGTTCTTTTAGCACATCGGCAAAGCCGGTATCTCTGATGGCTTTCAATAAGTAAAAGGTGCTTCCGCCATCCACTTGGATAATATTCTTATCCTGGAAAAAGTCTCGGAGTTCTTCCTGGCTCTTGCCCACAATATCTATCTCATCAATCTGATAGCCTTCGGCCCTTAATATGGCTTTGATATTCTCAAAAAAAGCGGTGTTGTTCCTGGACACTTGGGCGGCGGTGTTTACATACCCTATCCGCACCTCACTCTTTGGAATCCCGGTTAGAGCGTAGCCATGCTTCATGAGGAATGTGATATCTGAGGCTAAAATGATTTTTGCCATAATAGTGAAATTTTAACATGAAATCTCCACAAAATCATCATTCTACGGACAACCTTTCATCAGCGACCGCGAAGTAAAGGTTGTCGAGGAGTTTTATTATATTAATTTAAATGATGAAGTCTATTTCTTTAAAAAGAAGGATTGATACAGTATGACGAGACCAGCAATAATAAATAATATAGGAATTATAACAGCATACCAAGGGGCATTATTAAAAATACTCATAAAGGCGACACTAAGTAGGATAAATGCCAAACCCATTAATTTATGTGAGGTGGAAAGCCTGCCCAAACTCTCAAATATAATTTCTAGCCCAAAGACAAGGATTACGACCGGAAAGAGAAAGACCTTTAATGGTGGTACCACGGGCGGTAAGTAATACATCATCCAAGCAATCACGATTGATGCACCGATCGCAAATATGCCAAACTTTAAGCCTAAATTACCAGAAGGAATACCCCTATTCCCCGATTGATTTTGTATCATGTTTTGATTATAGCACAAATACTCAGACGTCCGGACAAAGGTTATATACTCTAATCGGCTCCGCCACCGCCACCCCCTCCTCCTCCACCGCCTCCACCACCGCCACCAGAACCTCCACCGCCTCCACTTGAGCCTGAGGCCCCAGAGGACGAGAAGGCCGAAGAAAAACTAGTTGAAAATGAGGTTGAGAATCCAGAAATAGAAAAATCACCGCCAGAAAATGCTCCATGACTTAGGCCACCAGCATGAATACCAGAATCATACCAATTAGGATTTTGGGTTACGATCGATTCAAAATGCTTCGCCCATTTTTTCTCTATACCAAAAATCATTGCGTACGGTAAATATTTTTCAAAGATGTCGGGTGTTAAATTCTGCATTCTATACTTCTCTGCTTTTTCCAAATATAATTTAAAGCCAGCAATCTGTCTCCAAAGGTCATTACCTTTGTCAGATAAGGTAGGGTTGAATGTTATAAAATAGAGATATAATAAAATAGAGAGAACAATATTAGTCACAATAAATAGTATATTCAAATCAAGAGCCAATAGAATATTTGTATATAAAGCGCAAACATATAGCACAATAAACACTGTCCAAAAAATAAATTTTACACCCTGACGCTTCTTTTTCAGAGATGGCGGCTTGCTATAATTTATAGAGTATTTTTGAGAAATCTGCTCTAGGAAACTTTCCTCTATCTTTTTCATCGCAAGAAATAAATTATATGAGGCAGTTTGATTTTCTCGCATGTTTTTTGTAGAAAATGTACTCCTTCCATCAAATAGTTCTGAAAGAAATCCTTCCTCGTGATTATTCAGATCAGTATGATTAAGGTGATCTTTTGTCTGTTGAACTTTATAATCAATTCTCTTTTTAAAGATCATTATTAATAGAGTTACAGAAAGTACCAGTAAGACAATTAAACCCCCATAATTTGAACTTTCAATTGGATTTATTGCCCATAATAAATATGGGAAACCCATTATTAATAAGGTTAGTATCAAGAGAACTACTAAAAATATCTTTAGACCAACAGCCCCTTTGCCTCGTGGCTCCTCTTCAATTCGTACATACCCCCTGGTGGCCAAATCAATAATGGTTGCTGGCCAGGCCTTCTTTGATAACCCTTCGTGATAAATCAAATCCATTTCGGCCGGTTTCAAGCCAAGCGGTGGTTCGTATTCAGCGATTATTGTTCTACTTTTCCGTGGTCTAATCTCCCTAAAATAATAAGATATCAGTAAAAATATACTTGTTAGAATTAGAATTAAGATTCCAGCAATAACACCCCAATATAACCTAGAAAAATCCTTAAAATAGGCCAAACGGGTTACTGCCCCCTTACTGAATCCAATAGCTAGAGTAACCTTTTCCATTGGCAGAGCATCACTGGTTTTAAAAATAAATCCGCCATCTACTCCTTCAAAAAATGAATAACCTTTGCCCTGACCTTTCTGACCCGGATATAATCGATAAAAAGCTTTCTGAATGAATTTTGCCCCATCTGGCAGAAAAACCTCTGCCACAATATTTTTCACACGCACATCATACTCGGTAAAGAGATTCCAATAGATCTCATCATAATCATGATAAAAACCGATTAGGCCGTGAACCTTATAACCAATCGTCCAAGATTGCAGACTATCCTTTTCATTGTAATACCACTCTACATTTGTATAGCCATTCTCTTCCCAATAAGTATATTTTCCCCAACTAGATGGATTGGTTTTATCTAATCTATCTGGTGAATACTCAAGTGGCTTTCCGGCTGAATCTAAAATGAAAACATCAGTAATTGCACTTATATCCTTATGAGAAATTGGGCGCCAACCCCTATTATATACACCGGTAAAATTATAGGTGATCTGCTCCTCGACATCTACCGTACTGTCTAAATTTACTTTTAATTTAGCAATAAAATCATTTATAAAATATGACCTTTCCTTTGGGAGTAAACCTAATTCCTTGGCTCTCTTTATGATATATGAATTTGACGAATCGAGTTCAATTGCCTTCTTATAATAAGAGATTGCTTCATCTGTTTTTCCCAGATCACGATCAAGAATAAGAGCAATATTACCATAGGGATTAGGATCTGTCTGACTGAAAGTAATTGATTTCTTATACGTCTCAAGAGCCTTCTCCTTATTTCCTGCTTCATAATACCAAACGCCCAGATTATTATAGGCCTTGGCATAATCTGGTTTTATCTGTATCGCCTTCTGGTACATGTCAAAGGCCTCCTGATATCTCCCACCATCACTATATAAAATACCTAAATTATTATAGGCATAATAAAAAGTAGGATCTTTTTCAATTGCCTGCTTATATAATTCCTCAGCAAGCTTTGGATCAGTCTTTTTTATTGCTAGACCTTGGTCATTTAAATTAGTCGCCTCATCCCAGGCACTTATTCCTGCCTTTGCCGGTAAATTATCTTGAGCTAGAGAAAATAGAGGAAATACAAGAAAAAGGATAGATAGAAAAAATATAGATTTCCTACAAATATTCATAAATAGAATTATATCACAACAAAGGATCTATAAACCAATTTTACTGGCGATGAAATAGGTTACAACAGAAACAGAAGAGGCCAGCACGGCCCCCCAGACCAAATCAACAATAGTGACTAACAGTGGCCAATCTTTGGCCACTGCCAAATTAGTCAGGTCATAAGTGGCATAACAGACAAAACCAAACAAAGCTCCAAACAAAAGTGCCTGTATCCATGAGCCTTTTTCCATAGCCGGAGTGATGACAAACACAATAAGTCCAACGATAAAAATCAAATAAAAAATAATTGCCGCGGTCCAATTTACATCCAGCTTCATAAGTGTACCAATTTGGGCGCGGTAAAAATTTTTAGCTATTATTCCAAGCCAAATCATATCGATAGCAAAAAATACGGGAAGAGCAATGGCGTATAATTTTATAAACATGGTGTTAATTTATTTCTTATAAATTGTTCTTCCGACAAAGAACAGAAAGGAAGCCAGACAGACAATAACAGTCACAATAATGTTTTGATATTGTCCATCAAAACCACTGACAGACAGGTGTTTAAAGAGTATCCAGGAATAGGCCCAGACGAGTACTAGGCCATAGGCAATATTTTTATCCTTGCACATCCGCAAAATTCCAATCAGGGCTCCGACGAGTAAAATAATACATGTCCAAACAGAGTCCGTAATACCAAATCCATTCCAGCCAATGCTCACCAAAAACACTGAAATATTAGCAATAGAGGCAACGGTGATCCAACCAAAATAGATACTAAACGGGGCCCAAATAAAAAGTCTTTCAAGTGATGAGAATTTTTCTGCACGAAGAACATCCGCAATCTTGATGAGGAGTATCAGCAACACGGCCATAATACAGACTGAGAGGGCAATATAATCATAGTGCCAAGCAAATATCCAAGAAATATTGGCCAGTGAGGTGATAATAAAAAGAGGATTTATTTTATTTATAACTTCTTCTGCCTTCTGCTCTTTTTTAACAAACTGGTAAATCACATATATACCAAGCAGTAGATATATGAGACCCCAAATAGAAAAGGCAGGACCCGCCGGTGCAAACAGATTTGGATAGGCGTCTGATATTTCACCCGTTCCCCTATTATTAATTGGCAAACCATTTGCCAAGAAATTCACAACCACCATAGCAATATAAGCCACTACCGCAAGAATCTTGATATATATTTTTTTCATAGATATAATAATATCATTAAAACGTAAACGACTCTAGGGGATTGCCACCGATCATCCAGGAGACGATTCCGCCTTCAAGATCATGAACTTTAGTAAAACCGTTCTGCTCCATAAAAGGAACTACCATAGATGTCCTTCCGCCAGAGGCACAATAAAGACAATATGTTTTATCTTTTGGTAGAGCGGTGATTTTTTGCATAAATTCTCGACTGGAGACATCCATCCAAATAGCCCCAGGAATTTTACCGCCC
>CAYVWL010000039.1:0-6203 GCA_964455475.1 uncultured Candidatus Saccharibacteria bacterium | reverse complement strand
ATTTTTTTATTTTTTAATTGTCTGGACAAAGTGCGCGAGAACGCAAACTTAGTCCATGCAACTAATAATTAATTAATAAAACTAATAAATTCGACACCGATATTAAACCGCACTTATTAAAATAAGTCAGTAAAATACAGTAAAGATAATATTAGCAGATTATAAAACAAAGTCAAATGGAAATATTTTACAGGCCAGTGGAAATCCAGAAGAAATTGTCACTAGTGTCTATCAGCTCTACATGTTCCTTCTTGGTGGTCAATTTTAATTTCACTTTATACGCCCCGGCAGACAGATTGCCCGGTAATTCCATGGTATAAGTACCGCCTCTCAAGGTCTTACGGCTATTAAAGGCAACATTACCAGCATTGTCCAACAAATACAGATAGATCAAATCATCCTCACTATCTGTCACATTGGTCAGAGAATATTTGACTTCATAATCGTTGTTCCGATTTAGTGTTTCCCCACCGTTTGGATAGGTCACTTTCATACTTGGAACTGGAATTGGGTTGATTTTAAAGGTGGCATTACTCTCATCCTTCACGGTATTGTTTTTTACATCCGTATAATAGACCCGCACCTTGTAGGTACCGTCGGTAAGTGGAGTGGAAGTGCCGGTGGTGAGGTTATAACATTTGGCCGTTTTTAAGAGAACATTAAAATTATGATCACCATCCTTGGAAGCAACAGGATTTAAGGTCAATTCACACAGAGCATTTTTACTATTGACGAGGGCTACTCGCGCCTTGGTCAAACCAGAGGATCCCCAGGAAATGGTATAAGGCAAACCGAGACCAATATCCCAACTTTCAGCACCATTCGGCTTTAAAACTTGGATATAAGCGGTGCTAGTGGAAATAATATCGGTGGGTGGAGCCACAACAACTACTGGCGTGATGGCCGTGGTGGTGGTAGCGGTACTCAAGGTCACCGCCATGGCCCGGGCGGCCACTACCCTATCAGCTGGTATAGCCCCAACAGTGATCAAAAGCTCCACAAACTGTGAGATGGTCATGGTGGCAGCGGAACTGACCGGAAGAGAGACATTGAATGCTAAAACCAAGGCGACAACAAGGGTGAGGAGTGATAATTTTGTAATTTTTTTCATATTTTATTTATTATTAAATAGTGACACTTTCCTTGCAGATATAACGACCTTCATTTATACCGGTTTGAGTATAATGAGTTTTACCGTTGACTCCGGCCCTCTTTAGATCTGGGTACAGATTGACATAATTTTCCCCATTAAATTTACAACCCGGCATTTCCGCGCCACAAGGGGTTCGGCCCTCAGCTATACCATAGGTCAACCAATGATTTCTCAGTTTGGCACTATCAAAACCAAGGACGGATTTGATGTCCGGATAGAAATTAGCATATTTCTCCGGATTAAAGACGCAGGTATTGGCTACCGTGACAGGAACAATAGGTGTGGAAGAAGAGATCTTGAAGGTAGAGTTGCTGAAATCAAACAGACCATTGTTCACCGCCGTACCTAATAACTGCGGAGTGATGTACATTTTATAATTACCGGGAGCGATGGTGGTAGGAATGGTCCAAGAATAAGGTGAGCCACCATTCCAGTTGGAAACAATATTTTTATAAGCCGTCACAGAATTGGAATCGCTAGGATTATAGAGCTGAAGGTTCACCCCACTCATATCCGCACTGGTCAGATTGGTAGCAAAGGATATAGAGATTCTCTGATCCTGCAAAAAGTCATTTCCACCATTTGGACTGAGGACGGTGACATAAGGGGTGGTGGTAGCGGCTGGGGTGGTAGAAGCGAGGATGGTGACATATTTATCTCGGGAAGAAATAAGGCCACGAGAGTTTTTCACTCGAACCTCGATCCGGTATTGCCCGCCGTTTTGATAAATATGGGTGGCCGGGAAAGATGAGCAGGACTTGCTATTATCCCCCCAATTAAATTCAAATGGTCCACTGCCAGCATTACGATTTGTCGCTTTGCACCAATCATCATTCAATTCTCCGGATACAGGGTAGGCCACACCATTTAAGCTGACGGAATTGTTAGTAATAACCGGATCAATCAAGGTGACACTAGGGTAAAACCGCCCATCATCTGTTGGTATTGTGGTGGTGGCAGTAGATGAAGCAGTAATTGTTGGTGTTGTACAGCCAAAAGCGGTGCGGGCGGTGGAGCTACTCTGAACAGGAATAACATTAATGAGTATCAGTGTCTCAATAAACTGACAGGTGGACATATTTTGAGCACTGACTGGAGTAGTGAGAATTGCCCCAAAAACCAAGACACCGATAATGGAGCCAAGTAGTAAATAGCGTGAAATATATTTTTTCATATTCAAAATGATAAAATTAATAAATTCCGACTAACAAATAGTATACCATAACGCAAAAAAGAGTTCCACGACGGAACTCTCTTTTGCCGTTAATAAATATATAAGGTTTATCTCAAAGCCCGGAGTAATTTCAAGAAGTTCTCAAAACCCACAGAGGCAGTGGCGTAATTAGCACCAGGAGCTTCGGAGACAATGGTTTTGCGACAAACGTCCCGTCCCTCTTTAAAACCATATTGGACATAATGATTTCGGCCATTCACCCCAGCCTTGATTAAATCAGGGTAAAGGCTGACATAATTTTCACCACTGAATTTACAGCTTGGCATATCAGCACCACAGGGGCTTCGGCCGTCTGAAATACCCCAGGTAATCCAGTGATTATTCAGCTTGGCAACATCATAACCAAAGGTCTTCTTCACATCTGCGTAATAATCTGCGTATTTTATCGGATCAAATTTACAATTGATGGTGGTAGGGGTTGGAGGTGGAACTGGTGGGGTACTTGTGGCCGGCAAAATCACGATTGAGGATAATTCACTATCAGAGCCACCAACACAGTCTGAAACAGACACATTTATTTGATATGTCCCGGCTTGGCTCCAAGCATGATTTGTTTGAAATACCCTATCCTTACCATTTTGTAGATGTGGAATCTGACAAGGAGTACCCATTGAAGCACTGTCACCGAAATCAACCTGCCAAGATAAATCATCGTTATCAGCATCCGAAGCTTTCCAACCCAAATTCACCACCTGACCAGGGAGAATAGTTGAAGGAACTGTCATTGATGAAACTATGTCTGGTGAAGCATTTAACGGCACAGGCACACTTGAAGTAATTATTGAGAAAGGCTGGCTCACGCCACTAACACCGGGTGTTGAAGTGGCCCAAGAGTGGACTATTATCTGATAGACAGCAGAAGTAGCCACCGCTAGATCCATCGTACCTAATCGAGCTGGCACGGTCCAAGAATAAGAACCGGTATTAGTTGTGGAATAATCTATTATCTGCTCTGCCCTGTCGCCGACTTCAGTGCTATATCTATTGTCAATTAAACCTATCTGAACGTTATTCCTCAGGGCATCACCGTAGCTCTTCCAGCTTATTGTTTGACGGGAACCGATAGGCCAGATACTACTCACGGATGGAGATATAACAATAACAGATGATGTGGCGGTCGGGCCACCACCGTTAATCATAAAGCCATAACGATTGCTAGCCCCTTCATTTGGATCAGACACTTCTACCCAGCAAGATTCACCATTATTATATTTACCAGACGCCGCCAAGATCACAACGGCTTCAGAGGTATTTGCAGAATGAACCTTATTTGTTCCTTGCCCAGAAAGACTACAGGACACCACCGCTTGATCCACCTTTGATAATCGCACACCTGTCACTTTTACTGTATCAAAACCGGGGACGATATTTTGTGTAAAAGTGGCGGAATTTATATATGGTGAATACTCACCAGTAATCACTTGCATATTTGTCCTATTCTGTGGAATAGTCAGAGAATAGCTTTTGGATGCCCTGATACCCGTGTTGGCATAAATAAAATCTACCGCGGCATAATAGTAACCAGCAAACATCTTGCTTGGGGTCTTTCGTGTGGTCAAAGTGAAACCCTCGGATTGACCAGCATTGAGAGTATACATAACCTGACCTTTCTCATCCATCACTTCTGGCAAACCCGATGTACTACTAAAGACGCTCGAGAAAGGACCGCCATCAGTATTTCCTTTACCATCAACAAACCTGACACCAACCCAGTCTCGGTAAATATAGGCATCTCCAGATCCGGGATTATCAATTCTAACTTTAAATACTGATATCAGTGATGATTCCCGGCCATTTCCGTCAAAAGACAAAGAAATTGTCGGAGTGCCTATGATATTAACCACGGGTCGATTTGGTCCTGGTACTGGTACTGGAACAGGGGGTGTGGGGCAACCAAGGGCGCTTCGTAAAGCCGTGGCATTGGACTCAGGAATTACACCCATAGAAATTAAGATTTCAAGGAATTGGCAAATGTCCATATTCCTTGACAGAGTAACGGTTTGAGCACTGGCGGGCGTCACAGGAAATAAAATACTAAAGAGAAAGAGCCCAGATACAATAAAAGTGGCGAGTACACCTCGAGAAAAATATTTTTTCATAATTATATATAACAAATTAATAAAAAGGTTCCGACTTCTCAAATATTATATCACCAGGAAATTATTCCACCAAATACCCACTGTGGATAACTTATGTTAGAATGCAGAAATGTTAAAGAAAATTTTTAATTTTATCATTTATAGTTTTGCCATTATCGGCGCCACCCTAATACTAGGTTATGTTATTTCCAAATCTGGACTGACTGATCAGGCCGGAATTACCAATAAGAATACTGACTATTTCAATACTAGCCGAGATTTGGTGGATAATAAGAACTATCTTTGGCTAAATACACCTGAATATATTTCCCTGAAGGAATCCCTGAAAGGAGAAGGGCTGGTTTTAAGCCGAATAGAAAAGGAGACCAGTATTAAAGGCCGATTATTGGCCAGCATTTTGTTTGTAGAGCAAATGCGTCTTTTTACCTCTGACCGAGAGCTTTTTAAACAAATCTTTGAGCCCTTAAAAATTCTAGGTATACAGAGCCAGTTTTCCTGGGGAATTTTGGGCTTGAAACAAGATACTTTAGTTGAAATTGAGAATAACTTAAAAGCAACCAGCTCCCTTTATTATTTAGGCGCTGATTATGAAAGAGCCCTTGATTTTACAACCACCAAACCAGATGAGGAGCGTTTTATCCGAGTGACGGACGAACATAATCATTATTATACTTATCTTTATGCTGCCTTATTTTTAAAACAGATTAATAAACAATGGAAGGAAGCGGGTTTCGACATCTCAGACAAGCCGGAAATCCTAGCCACTCTCTACAATATTGGCTTTACCCATTCCCTACCCAAAGCTAATCCACAAGTAGGCGGGGCAGAGATAGAAATTGCTGGTACGAAATATAGCTTTGGGCAGTTAGCTTATGAATTTTACTATTCCAGTGAACTTTTAGATGTGTTCCCGAGATAGTAGAAACCCCCTTAGTCCCCCTTGTCAGGGGGAATCGGAAAACCCTCCCCTGACAAGGGGAGGGTTTGGGAGGGGTTTCTCTTCCCCTCCTACTCTTAGGAGGGGGCTAGGGGGTGGTTTACTTTGCAGCTACCCCCCTGGTCTCGGCAATCGCCTTGGCCACGTTTGGTGGCACAATATCATAATGATCAAATTCCATGTTCACGGAGGCTCGGCCTTCAGTCATGGAACGCAAAGTGGTAATGTAACCAAACATTTCAGACAATGGCACTTTGGACTTGATAACTTTGTTCATACCGCGCTCACCCATCTCTTCTATCACTCCACGCTTGGAGTTTAAGTGCCCAGCCACGTCACCCATGAATTTCTCTGGCACCACCACCTCCACCTTCATAATTGGCTCCAAAATCACCGGCTTGGCTTTCTTGGCGGCCTCTTGAAAAGCTTGGGAAGCAGCAATTTTATAAGCAATTTCGGACGAGTCCACATCGTGATAAGAACCATAGGTCAGCTCACAGGAAATATCCGTCATCTTGTAGCCGGCCACCACTCCCCGTTCCATGCCTTCAATAATACCTTTCTCAACAGCCGGAATAAATTCTACTGGAATCACTCCTCCCTTGATCGAGTTTACGAATTCAAAGCCTTCGGAACGAGAAACATTTTTCGGAATCTTGGCGCCTTCTTCCAGCTTCTCTAATGGCTTGATATTGATCTTCACGTGACCATACTGACCCTTGCCACCAGACTGCTTGATATATTTATGCTCGGCCTCCGCTGTACCGGTAATGGTTTCCT
>CAYVWL010000038.1:0-6253 GCA_964455475.1 uncultured Candidatus Saccharibacteria bacterium | reverse complement strand
CCCTATTTTGCGCAAGTAGAGAATTCTAATTTACTCTTTAAAATAATTAGAAAATTCAACTGCAAAGAATTTTCTTTCAGTGCTTTCTCCATACCAAGCTGGTGTGAGAAGCTTCGCTTACGCGCAAGCCTAAGTGACATCAAGCTCTTGGACTTCCGATAAGAGAGACTTGGTGTAATAAAATCGGGATAGTGCGAATTCTTTTCCGGCTTTCGCTGACACAAAGGAAATAAGAGATTGATTATTTTGCCTATCCATAGGTCAATCTCCGAAAAATACCAGACCGGCTAAACTTGTAGATCCAATGTAGGATATCTTTTGCACGGGAGTTCAATTCTCCCCGCTTCCACAGTAACAAAAAACACGTCCGCTTTTTAGCGGGCGGTTTTTTTTTATAAAATTTATTCCTGACCGAAAGTGTACTCACGGTTCTCCCCGCCACGTTTTCCATTTGACCAAAATGGGGTTTTGTGCTAGGGTGATGAAGGAGTGTACGGTCTGTAAACGACGGGAACAACCAGGAGGAGACGGAGATGGAGAAGTTAGACTTGTGGTGGATGGATTTCCGTAGTCGATACGAGAGAGAAGAGTGGCACCGACTGGGGTATATGGTCGGCGCACTCCTACTCACTTTTCTCGTGTGGCTGGGAACCTTCATCCAGAACGACAGTCAGCTCATCGTGGTGTTCACCATCACCTTGATTCTGATCCTCGCTATGGGACTTGTGTCGTGGATCAAGAGCAAGAATCGATTCACCAGAAGGGAGAGGCTGGTGGGAAAATGCAGTGTCTTTCACCCGCCGACTGTCGGAGAGCAGAAGTGTCTGCAACTGGCAGCGATTCTGGCTCTTGCCATGGTGATTCTCGGAATCATACAAAAAGGGCCAATGGCTGTAGAGACAGTGACTCGCTTCCTCTGGCTCCTTGTACACGGTATCGAGTAGCAGCACCGGCGCCATAGCGCCACTCGGGACCCCACGCACGCGCGTCGGGGTCCCTGTTTTTTTATATAAAATTGAATGAGACGGAAAAGCGGGCAAAATAAAAGACTGAATTTATCTTTCAACAAATTCAGTCTTTTATTTTGCCCGCTTGGGCGGTGGCTCATCCACCAAAATATTTTTCATAGCTTTATTTGGTGACCAGAGCTTTTGGCTCCAGCTGAGTTATGGCCATTTCCTTCTTCTTCCCCCGGCGCTTGGTCTCCAGATTGGACACATAGCCCGAAAGCATAGTTCCCACGGCGCAACCCAAAGCATAAGAGATAATCAGATACCAGTTATTTATATCTTCCACAAAAGTCTGGAGGACATAATACCAGATCAAAATGTTTACGATAGTGACGGCCCCGCTCATATAGACTCGGGACTCTACCACCGTCTTGGTCCAATAAGCGACGATAAACATTTCCACTACCCCAATAATGAACAGAATCATGGCTTTTTCTTAACCCGCCAAAGTTTTAATAAAAACTTAGGTGGGTAAATTAAACCCTATTAAAATCGACCCGTTATCCCCTATTATATACTATTTGCATAAAAAGTCAAACTGTGATAGGATGGTCAACGGATTGCAAATTGTCAGTGTTCGAAACCCCATACTAGGAGAGTGCTGTGAAGAAGCTTGGAGAGAGCGAGACGGAGAGTTTTGGCGCAATCATTGGATCCTTCATTGTGGATTCGGTGGGCGCTGTGAGAAATCAGCTGTGCCTTTTCAATGTCATATTGGGTGGGGTATGCACAGCATTTGCTCTTGTGCTACTCGGGATACTGTGGGCCTCCTATGTGTTCGCTCACAAGGCTAGCCCCTGGCTCTGGGTTCCGGGAATAGTCATCTTCCTGGTCGACCTCATCGTGCTGTTCATGCTTTCCTGCTACTTCGTCCGCTGGTTTTGGCGGAAAGGAGGAGGCTGGTGGCAGAAGCGAAGAGCGCGAATCGAGGAAGAAGCCAGGCGGATCGACCACGGCACGATAACGGAGTATGACTAATAACCCCAAGGAGTTTGCCATGGACGACGATGACAAGAAACCCATCGGGGATGAGCCTGATTGGGTCGTGGGGTGCTGACGGGATTGGGCCGCGAATCTACGGAGATTCGCGGCCCACCTTTTTGCCCATTTTTCAAGCCCGGAAAACGCTTGCTCCCAAGGACAAACTATGCTATAAATAAGGCTCCAAATAACTGATATAAATAAGTTGAGTAATATAAAAATCAGAATAAATCATCAAATAAAGGCCCCGGAGCTCCGCGTGATCGGTCCCACCGGAGAAAACTTTGGAGTTATCCCCTTGCGTGATGCCCTAGTCAAAGCCGAAGAGCTTGGCTTGGACCTCCTGGAGATATCCCCAAACGTCGTTCCGCCCATTTGCAAGATTACTGATTTTGGTAAGTATCAGTATGATGAGAAGAAGAAGCACAAAGTAGCCAAGACCAAGGTCAAAGTGATTGAGACCAAGAGCTTGCAAGTAAAAATAGCCACCGATGAGCATGATTTACAACTGAAGGCTGGCAAAGCGTCCGCTTGGCTAAAAGAAGGCCACCGGATAAAGATAGATCTTTTTGTCACCGGCCGAGCCAAGTATATGGACTTCAAGTTTTTAAATGAACGATTAGAGAGAATTTTAAAATTAATCACCGAGAAATATAAAGTGGCCGAGGCACCAAAGAAAGGATTGAAAGGTTTAACAATGGTAATAGAAAAGTTATAAAGAAAATGAATCCCGTTCGAAGTTCAGGGAGGAGAATAACGGGAATAAACGAAAAATTATCAAGTACACATTAGAATTTAATAGTCGTTAATAATTAAAACTTCAAACGGGATGAAAACAAACAAATCATTTAGTAAAAGATTGAGAGTGACCAGAACCGGTAAAATTATCGGTCGAAAGGCGGGTCAAAATCACTTCAATTCCAAAGAAAGCCGACGTAGTCAGCAAGCCAAGCGCCGAAGCCTAAATGTCAACTTTAAGAACAAGGCCAAGGCTAGATTCTTGAATGGAGCGTAATTTAATAAAGTATATTTAATAATCAAGAAAGGAAAAACATGACCAGAGTAAAAAGAGGAGTATTAAAGACCAAGACCAGACGCAATCTCTTGAAACAAGTGAAGGGCTATCGTTTTGGCCGTTCCACCAAGGAGGCGAACGCCACGGAAGCCATGATGCATGCCGGCGCTTATGCCTTTGCCCACCGCCGAGACAAAAAGGGTGATATGCGCAATCTCTGGAATGTGAAGATAAATGCCGCTGTCCGCCCTGAGGGCCTCTCATACAGCCGTTTTATTGACGCTCTCCATAAAAAGAATATCGCCGTGGACCGCAAAATCCTCGCTGACCTAGCGGAAAACAATCCCGAGACTTTCAAAAGAGTAGTGGCCCAAGTAAAATAAATTAAATATTAAAAAAACCGCCGGCTGGCGGTTTTTTTATAACTCTATCTCCACCGTCTGCTTAAACTCTGGATACACCGCGTCCACGCCCAGATTGTCCCGCAATTTTTGGACTAGAAACATCGAGGACTTTGGCTCCCCCATCACACAGAAAACCTGCTTGAGCTGGCCACCCTCCACCGCCTTTTCCACAAATTCCAATAAATGATCCGAATCTTTATGCGAGGAATAACCGCTGATGGATTCTATCTTGGCGCGTACTTCTTTTTTCTCCCCAAATATTTCCACCTCCCGCGCCCCGTCCTGCAATTGACGGCCAAGACTCCCCACCGCCTGATACCCCACAAAGAGTATCTCCGCATTCGGATTACTAACATAATGTTTTTCATGCAGGATCACCCGCCCACCCACGGACATGCCGGACCCGGCGATAATAATCTTGGGATTTGGCACCTTTTCAATTAGCCGTGATTCCCCGCCTTGGACAATAAATTTTAGGCGTGGAAAACTGAAAATATCATCTCCCGCCTTTATCTCCGCCTGCACTTTATCATTAAAATCCGCCGAATATTTTTCATACACACTAGTAATTTTAATAGCCAATGGTGAATCCAGGAAAACTGGCAGTTGTGTCTTAATTCCCCCGCCTTGCGTCGAGGCAGGCTTATTCTCAAATATTTCATTCATTTCATAAATAATCATCTGGGAGCGCTCTAGAGAGAAGGCTGGAATAATCAGGGTGCGCTTATGATCAATCGTGCTTTGAATCACCGCTTTTAATTTATTCCTTCTCTCGTCTTTTGGTTCATGATTTCTGTCTCCATACACACTTTCCATCAAAATATAATTTGCATCTGTAATCCACTCGGTATCCTTTAGCAAGACTGACGGAGAATTACCCAAGTCCCCGGTGAAAACCATCTTTTTACCATTCCGAGAAATCTCAATCATAACCGAGCCTAAAATATGCCCGGCATCTTTGAAATAAATACTCACACTGTCTTTTAGGACTTTCATAGTATGATAGGGCAAGGTGCTCCACAAGGCAAAAGCCGGGGCCAGATCCGCCGCTTCATATAATGGTAAAATTCCCTCATGCTGAGCTTCTGACTCCAATATTTTAACCGTGTCAGCCAGTAAAAACTCGGCCAGTTCTTTGGTCTCTGGGGTGCTGATAATTTGCCCCGTAAAACCATCTTTGACCAATTTGGGAATACGGCCAATATGATCAATGTGGGCGTGGGTGACCAAAAGATAATCAATCTCGGCCGGATCATAGGCAAATTCCGAACGGTTTAGATTTTCCGCAAATCGGCTCCCCTGCACCAAACCACAATCCACCAGGATCTTACAGCTACCAGCCCGCCCATCAGGGATAGGCGGGTAAATGTCCAATAGAAAATTGGCGCCGGTCACTGTCCCTACCCCGCCGTAAAAAGTAAGCTTGGCCATATAATTTAATTTTCTATCAACCGGCTGGTCTGATTATAAAAAGGATGGAGTACTTCCGCCGTCTTATCTAAGCATTTGGCTCTCCGAACAAAATACCAGAAAGCCAAAACTCCGCCCAAACCGTCACTTATAATATCCCCCGCCGTATCCAGATAATAACCGTCAACACTGACAAAGGTGATTTGGCTCATATTTTCAATCATCTCCCAAACGACGCCGAATAAAATAGCAGAAAGAAAGGCAATCAAAAAACTTTTTACTTTATATTCTTTCAGAGAATTTATCTGTCCCAAATATGATGATAGCCAGAGAATAGTCAGAGCAATCCACAGGCCACTCATAATATGCACCAAAAGATCAAACCAGGGATATACCCAGTACCAAGAATAATAAGAGCCCACCGTATGGAGGACAATTAATAGAATTAAAATTATCAGAGAAAAAGGAAATGGTTTCTGCTTATACATTTGTGGCATGGGTAAATTATATCATTTAGCCATAAAAAATCCATCCTGAGACAAAGCACGAAGGATGGGTTCTTTATAGGAGTTATCAGAAGGTATTCCCCAGAAATTATTCTAGGTGGGTGTCCTCAGATGAACGACCAAGGTCGTCACCAATTTGAACTCCCTTAAAAATTATTTAAGCTAGAAAATACCTTAAATAACTCCTGTCCTAATTATAGTCCTGTCAAAATCAAATGCAATAGATTTTACTCCAATATACCATCTAAATTCACATCGTAAAGGATGGCGTCCTGAATAAGGCGATAATTCAATATTTCCTCGGGTTTAAACCAGAGATTGATCTCATTATTGGCCTCCTCGGGCGTACCAGAAGCATGGATCAGGTTTCTAATTGCCCGGCCGGCGGTATCTGATATTTGGTAAGAATCCAAGACAAAGTCTCCGCGGATGGTCCCCACATCAGAAGATAATGGTTCCGTACCACCTACAATCTTTCTCACAATACCCACAGCATGTGCCCCTTGCCAGCACATCACTACCACCGGGCCAGAAGTAATATATTTCTTCAGGACATCTAATACCTTATTACCCACTTCAAGCGGATCCAAAGATGGCGGAGTCTGGCCTTTAGTCTGATAACCTTTGATAGATTTTTCTCCAACTTTTCTCAACCACTCTGGATCCAAAGTATAATGTTTCTGCACCATCTCCACACTTGGAATCTGCATTTTTAGAGCCACCAGCTTTAGGCCAATTCTTTCAAACCTCTTCATCACCTCACCGATCAGTGATCTCTGAACCCCATCCGGCTTGATAATCACGAAGGTTCTTTCATTTTTCATATCATTTAAATCTTAAATGGGCTGACCGGGACTGGCGGTGCCTCTTTTTTCTCATACTTTTTCATAATTTCGGCTTCGACTATTTCCCTATCCTTGCCATATT
>CAYVWL010000037.1:0-6800 GCA_964455475.1 uncultured Candidatus Saccharibacteria bacterium | reverse complement strand
GGCTTCTGCGTGGTGGGGTGACCCACTACTTGTTCGCGATCCGCTCGAGAGCGAACGCAATCCGTTCAGTCGCAATTGCTTGCTGTTTGATTGTCCTATTGATCCGATCACCAGCAAGGGCAATCTGCAAGACGAGAGCAAACAACCAGAAACAAATCCAGAATGAACTTTTCATTGTGTCTTCTCCTCAAAAAACGCTTATCACATACGTTTCGAACTCTTTGATAAGTATAGCACAAGTGGGTTTGAAAGTCAAGCGAATTTAGGAAATGGCAAAATAGGGCTAGGAATAAGGAAAAAACAACCGCCCCGTCTATCAGAATAGACACCCCTCCTCAACTGAGCGAGGGGGTCTGAATCAGAACTCCCTCCTGAGATAAGGAGGGATGCTGAGTCTGCGAAGCAGGGCGGTTGATTGAATTAATAATTCTGCAATCGATTTATCTTCCCGTGGACGCGGATCTTTTCATGAGCCTTGGCTTCAATCTGGCGAATGCGCTCACGCGTCACACCAAATTCCTTGCCCACTTCTTCCAAGGTGTGAGTAATACCGTCAATAAGACCATGACGCATTTCCAAAATTTTTCTTTCTTTCAGCGAGAGGTCGGAGAGAATTTCCTTGACCTGATCCCCCAAAATTCGGCGTGAGGAATCTTGATCCGGTGACAGTATTTTATCATCCGCCACAAAGTCACCAAGCGTGCTCTTGCCATCATCACCATCATCTCCCACCGGCGTCTCGAGCGAAACGGTATCCTGATCAATCTTCTCAATATTATAAACTTTTTCAATTTCTATACCCATCTCGGTGGCAATCTCTTCCGGCAAGGGATCCCGGCCCAAGTCGGTCGACAATCGGCGCACACATTGTTTGTATTTAGCAATCGTCTCCACCATATGCACCGGCACGCGGATAGTTCGGCTTTGGTCTGCTAAAGCCCTGGTGATAGCCTGGCGTATCCACCAGGTGGCATAAGTAGAAAACTTATAACCCTTGGTCCAATCAAATTTTTCTACCGCCTTAAAGAGTCCCAGATTTCCCTCTTGAATCAAGTCCAGCAAAGTGAGGTCCGCACTACGGCCCACATATTTCTTGGCAATAGATACCACCAAACGCAAGTTAGCTCGGGCTAACAAATTTTTTGCCTCCTCATCTCCCACCTGAATTTTCCGCGCCAAATCTTTTTCCATCGTGGCAGAAATCAGCGGGTACTGGCCAATCTCTTTTAAATATATTTGAATAGAGTCGTAGGAAGAATCACTACTGCGTCCACCATAAGCATATTTCTTCATCACCTCTTCTTCCTTTTCAATATCCAGCATTCCCCCACCCTCCAGTACGTCCACTCCGGTGGTGGATAGTCTATTGTATAGCTCATCCAAAAACATCACATCCGTTTCAATATGCGGAAATTCCTTTAAAATCTCATCATATGTCACAAAGCCCCTCTCCCGCCCCTTGGCTAAAAGTTTCAAAGTTTTTAATTCAAACTCTTTCTTCTTATCTACATTATTTTTCCTCTTTTTTATTGGCACACTTTTTTTGACCACTTTCCGGGAGACTTTCTTAGCACTCTTCTTCACTTTTTTTATCTTTTTTGCCATGTTATTTTAATTTTGCTAATTTTTTTATTAATAAATTTTGTTCTTCAGGCGTCTTGGCTCTGGCCAGCTTCCCCGTAATATACTCTTTTTCTAGCTCCATGAGAAGCTCGTCTAGCACTCCTTTAATTTTCTTCTTATCATAATATTGTTCGGCTTCAAAGGTGGCTTCATTTAAAACTTGTTCTGATACGCCCTCCCATTTTTTAAAATTCTCCGCCCCGATAATCTCTTTTACTTTTTCCTTGGCTTCTTTGATATCTATCACCTGCTCTTTATCTTTTTCCTGCCAATTTATAACCCCCAGCACTCTCCGCTCTATCGAATCCACTCTATTCACCGCTACTTTGTCACTAAAGGTCCCCACCCTAGTTCCCGCTCCATCTGCCCCGGCTTCTACTTTTACTTTTTTTAAATCATCCCAGATAGCTTGCTCATCTATGCCGGTTGCCCCACTGATTTTTTTTATAAAATGTGATTTCTCAATACTGCTCTCAATCAAGGCCAAAAATGGTAGTATCTTTTCCTGAACTTCCTTGCCTAGTTTTCTCTCGTCAGTTTTCTCGGCCAAGATCTTTGCTAAATAAAAATCTACAATATGCATAGAATCTTTCAAAGCCTCTTTAAACTTTTCTTTTCCACCGTCACTTAAAAGCACATCAGCCGGATCCTTGCCCTCTTTAAATTCCGCAATCTTTACCTCCATACCCAGAGACAGGGCCAACTGCCAAGCCTTGGTGGCGGCACTGACCCCGGCCTTGTCCGCATCAAAAGCCATGATCACGCGGTTCGAAATTCGGCGCAATAGAGTGAGGTGCTCTGGCGTGAGCGCCGTACCAGAAGTGGCCACCACATTTTGAAAACCGGCCTGATGGCACATGATAATATCCATTTGCCCCTCCACAATCACAGAATAATCAAATTTCTTGATTGCCAATTTGGCCAAATCAAAACCGTATAAAATTCGACTCTTGTTGAAAACCGCGGTTTCCGGAGAGTTTAAATATTTGGCGCTTTTACCATCATCCGCCTCCGGTAAAATCCGGCCGGTAAAGCCCACCACGCGCGAAGCCGAATCTCGAATGGGAAAAATAATTCGCCCGCGAAATCTATCATAGGCTCCCCGATCAGTTCTCTTTATCAAGCCAGCTTGTTCTATTTCATTATCCGTAAATTTTCGGGCAGTCAGATATTCATACAAGGCGCGCCAATCATCTGCCACGTAGCCTATCCGCCACTCTTTAATTGTCTTCTCACTCAATCCCCTTTTTTCTAGATATTTTTGAGCTGAATTAGATTTAGGTAAATTTGATTCAAAGAATTGACAGGCGGCCTCCAGGGCATTAAATATGGCCTCCTTATCATCCTTCTTTTCAAAACTCCCCCTTTCCAAAGTCACGCCCGTCCTCTCCGCCAGCATTTTCAAGGCCCCAAAGAAATCCAAACCTTCAAACTGCTGGACAAAAGTAAAAATGTCACCCTTGGCGCCACATCCAAAACAATAATAGGAATCCCGTTCGGCGGACACGAAAAAGCTGGGGGTTTTTTCATTATGAAAAGGACACCGCGCTTTCATATTCTTCCCCGCCTTTTCTAATTTTAAATAGCTACCCAAAAGATCCACAATATTCAGCCGCTCTTTTATTTTTTCAACAGAGGTGGACATAATTATTTTTGCGAATCATTAATGCCCGACAAATATTTTACTCCTCCCCTCTTTCCGCATTCAGTTCTCTCATGAATTCCTCAACCATTTTAAACTTAGGAGAATCCGGATGACCAGTACCAGCTGGGATGAGGCGACCAATGATGACATTTTCCTTGAGACCAGTCAGGCGGTCAACAGAACCGCGAACAGCATTGTTGATCAACACTCTATTAGTATGCTGGAACGAAGCAGCAGAGAGGAATGAGCGACGTGCGAGAGACGCCTCCGTAATACCCATCACCACCGGCTCGGCACGCATCACCTTACCACCTTTAGTCTCAGCCTCCTCATTCTCTAGACGATAATCCAGCTCATCTATTACATCACCTTCGGACACTGTGGTGTCACCCGGATCTTTTACTTTCATCCTAGAGAACATCTGCTTCACAATTATTTCCACATGCTTCCTAGACACGGCCTCACCTTGCAGTTCGTAAAGCTTGTTCACTTCCGTAATCACATAGGTCATGGTCTTTTCCTTGCCACCATACTTGAAGAGCTCATCAATGTCAGCGGAACCATCAGTCAATAATTGACCTTTCTTTACTTTATCGCCAGTCTTCACGAGTGGAATACGCTTGAAACTAAATTCATATTCAATCTCGGCGGATTTTTTGGTTTTGGATTTTTCCTCCAACTCTGGCAAAACAGTGATGATCTTTTCCTTGCCCATATCTTTTACACTGACCACCACGCCATCAGTCCTAGATACCACGGCCGGGCTCTTTGGCTTTCTCTTTTCAAACACTTCCTCCACACGGGGCAAACCTTGGGTAATATCTCCACCCACGGACGCCGTACCTCCTGAGTGGAAAGTACGCATAGTCAGCTGGGTTCCCGGCTCACCAATAGCTTGAGCCGCCACCGTACCCACTGCTTCGCCAAGACCAATCAGTTCTCCTCGGCCCAGATCTGATCCATAACATTCGGCACACACGCCGTGCACTGTTTTACAAGTCAAAGGTGAGCGAACAAACACTTCACCCACGCCCTCATTCTCCACTTTCAAGGCTTCATCTTTTTTCAGTAAATGACCTTTCTTGAACAGCACTTCACCCGCTTTGTTTACCACATCCGAGGCGAGTATTCTCCCGCGAATATGTTTGGACACAGACACTCCACTTTCAAATTCGTTATTATTCTTGATACAAATACTTTCTTTCGTTTTACAATCGGCTTCCGTAATCACAATATCCTGCGCTACATCAAACAGCCTTCTCGTCAAATATCCAGCCTTGGCAGTGTTTAACGCGGTATCAGTGAGACCCTTACGAGAACCGTGCGTGGTGATGAAATATTCAATTGGCGTCAAACCTTCTTTCATGGAACCAATAACCGGGAACTCGATCGTCTCACCGGCGGTATTTTGAATCAGACCCTTCATACCAGCCATCTGGGTGATAGCACCAAGAGAACCTCGGGCACCGGACACCCACATATCCGAGACAGAGCCATTCACATCCAATGTTTTTGGAATCAATTTTTCCAAATCATTCTTGGCGCCGTGCCAGATCTCAATATTCTTGCGGAGTTTTTCTTCCTCGGTCAAAAGTCCTTCATTAAAGAAATTCAGAACTTCCAAACTTTTCTTCTTGGCCTCGGCAATCACTTCTGGCTTTTCCACCGGAATATTCAAATCATCTATACCCCAGGTGACACCGGAATAAGTGGCGTATTTGAAACCAAACGCTTTTATCTTATCAAGCACTTTTGGAATATTACCAATACCATATTTGTTTATCAAATCATCCAAAATTGCGGACATGGTTTTCTTTGTAATCTCCTTGTTCACAAACGGATAATCGGTCGGCAAGGTGCTATTGAACAGAATTCGGCCCACAGTAGTTTCAAAAGGCTTGCCAGCAAACTGGGCATACCTTGGCTTGTCTGTTCCTAGGACATGGATCTTGGCGCGGACAGAAATACCACCAAAATCATAAGTAGTGATGGCACTGTTTGGGGAAGAAAAATATTTACCTTCACCTGGCTCGCCTTTCACATCCTTGGTCATCCAATAACAACCAAGCACAATATCCAAAAGCTTGGCGGAGACGGTGAGCTCACCATTTCCTGGCTTCAAAATATTTTTATCGGCGGCCATCACTTCATGGGCTTCAATCTGCGCTTCTTCACCCAGTGGTACGTGCACGGCCATCTGGTCACCGTCAAAGTCCGCGTTGAAAGCGGTACAAACAAGTGGGTGCACTTGGATAGCCGAACCTTCTATGAGCACGGGCTTGAAGGCCTGAATACCGAGGCGGTGCAGAGTAGGTGCGCGGTTTAACAGCACATATTTATTTTCAATAATTTCTTCGAGTATGGCCCACACTTCGGGAATTCCATCGTCTATCAGACGGCCAGCCCCACGAATATTAAAGGCTAATTCTTTTTTCAATAATTCCGAAATAATAAATGGTCGGAAAAGCTCCAAGGCCATATGCTTTGGCAGACCACATTGATTCAGCTTGAGCTCCGGACCGACGACGATCACGGAACGGCCAGAATAGTCCACACGCTTTCCCAGGAGGTTCGCACGGAAGAGACCACGCTTGCCTTTTAGGTTGTCTGCCAAGGATTTCAAAGCTCGTTTTTGAGAATTACCCACCGCCGAGAAAGCATCATTACCACTCCTGATAGAGTTATCGATCAGTGAGTCCACCGCTTCCTGCAAAATTCTTTTTTCGTTTCGGAGAATAACTTCCGGCGCCTTGATTTCTTTCAATTTCAAAAGTCGGTTATTTCTGTTTATCACTCGGCGATACAAATCGTTCACATCAGAAGTAGCATAGCGACCACCGTCCAGTGGCACCATCGGTCGCAGAGCTGGTGGTATCACCGGCACAGAGGTAAGGAACATCCATTCGGGTTTTACATTGGCCTCGCGCATAGAACGCACGAGAGAAATGCGCTTATTTATTTTCTCGCGATCCAAAGAGCCGGCTTTCTCCAATTCCCCTTCCAGCTTTTTCTCCAAATCCAACAACTTAATATTTTTTAGTATATCAAAGATCGCCTCGGCCCCGATAGACGCTTCAAAGAGCGAACCATATTTCATGGAATATTTGTGATACAGCACTTCATCTATCACCGTGCCTTCACGGATATCTTCCACTTCTTTTTTAGCATTGATTAAAAGTTCCTTTAGCGCCTCCTTGGTCTTGTCATCTTGGACGGCTTTGACCTTTTGCTTGAATTCATTATCAATATCATGGAGAATCCTCTCTCGCTCCGCTTCATGAGTGACGGTGATAATATAACCAGCAAAGTAAATTACCTTTTCCAGATCGGCTGTGGTCATACCCAAAATAGTTCCAATTTTAGATGGAATACCACGCAAGAACCAAATATGGGAAACCGGAGAAGCGAGCTCGATATGGCCCATTCTCTCTCGGCGTACTATAGACCGGGTAATCTCCACGCCGCATTTTTCACAGATAATTCCTTTATAACGGATACCTTTGTATTTACCACAATAACATTCAAAATCTTT
>CAYVWL010000036.1:0-6836 GCA_964455475.1 uncultured Candidatus Saccharibacteria bacterium | reverse complement strand
GGTTCCAGTTCGAGTTGACGAGACGAGCGCCCGCCCCACATTAGCTTTGCGTTATTCGTGCTTCCAGGGAAACCAGACTCTGTTTATCAGGGCTACTTGTCCGAGCAAATTTAATTTGCTTTAGGACATCCCCAACACAAAACTGCTGTTTCTTTTCACTTATCGCTCTCATAACCTAAAACCTTGCGGCAAACTATGCGATTCGGCTCGTCAGCCTCGTCGCAGTTTTGCCGTCTTTGGTTTTCTTGAGCGCTTCGGCAGGCCTGTTTCCCGACTCGCAGACCATACTCACCGAAGGCTACTTTGTTGAAAAAATCGGAATAAAAGAAAAATAAAATCAAAACTAAATACAAATTCTCAAATTACGGAGAGACGTGGTAAATCTAAAAGAAACAGCGGGCAGGGCGGACACCCAGATTGTCAATCTGAGCCGTCAGGTCATTAGCATTCACAGCGAGCTGGTGACTGCTAGGGTTCCAGTGCGAGTTGACGAGACGAGCGCCCGATTTGGTAGCAAGCCATGTCCAGCCATCTTCGTCTAAATGTTTGCTGGTCTCCTCAAAATATTTCTTCTGAAAGATAAGGTAATCTTCCAAGGTTAGAGCTTCGTCTAATTTTACGTCCTTACCTTTGATATTCAAGGTTTTTTTGAGTTCAGGACGGTCTTTAAGATTCTGGGTTTTATGGACAAGAATAAGACGTGCTTTGTCCGTATTTTGACTAACGGCTCCAGCAAAACCACCGCCGGCATCAAAATTTGAAGTGATATAATAACCCTTTTCCATTGTCATTTTGTCTTTAAGTTCAGTAAGTGGAATTCCTCCGGGGATAATTAAGAGGTCGTCAAAACCGTTTTGTTCAATGGCGTGCTGTATTTCGGTCTGGTTTCGGTCCCAGAGGTCACAGGCGGTGTCTTCAAAATCAGCAGGCAAGTCAATCTTTGTTTTCTGATAGAAAGTTAAAAAATCCTGAAGTTTAGTTTCAAAATTCAAAGTAATAGTTTCTTTTTTGCCATCGGGGTGTTCATAGTCTGTGGAAATTTCCGTGGCTTGGCCTTTCTTTTCTTTGCCAAATAGTTTACCCATTTTTTTGTTCAAACTTGTCAAAAAAGGATCTTTTGCTTCAGCTTCACCGCCCAAAAGGGCTTCCGCCTGGCCTTTTAATATTTCCGCTCTTTTTTCAAACGGATCAAGTTCGGCTATATCTTTTAGAGTTAAATGTTTAACGGCCCCGGATTCATTTTTCAATTCTTCCACCGCGTCCTCACCCCGCATTGCTTTGATGGTATTCAGTTTGAAAATATCTTCTGGCAAATCCAAATCTTCGGCGGTCAGGGTCAGCAAAAAGCCTTTAGAGGCTAAGATTTTGGCGACAAGTATTCTGTCCTCTTTTGGATATTCCTTAAAAGTCAGTGCGGTTTTGAATCGCTCATCCAGAAATTCCGCAAACGTCCTCTCCTGCTTGCCGGTCTGCTTTTCTATAAGCCAGGAAGACAAAATGGCTTCCACCGAACCTTGGGTCATAACGAATTTCTTTAGAGAATATACCTTGCCGGAAGCATCCATCGCCCCCGCCCGCCTAGCCACCTCCTTGTCAGTTTCATTGGTATAACTTTCTTGAATCTCCGCCATCACTTTGCACAAATTCGGTAAGGTGGTATTTAAATCATAGAAAGACATGTCCAGGGAACCATCGCTATTCAAAAGTCTAGACAACATAATATCATAAGCCTCATCTGGTCTAGTATATTTGACCTCCAGGTTATTTTGCTCAAATTCACGAGCAATTTCTGGCGGTAAGTCCTGTCGTTCTGGGTTTTTCTCGGATTTTAAATTGGCGGTGAAAATCATTTGGAAACCGGGGGCAATTTCCACAATACCGTTACCAACAATATTTATTCTATCCCCCACCTTGGCATTAAAAACACCTTTAATAAAAACCATTTGCTCTTTTGGCAACGCGGTAAACTCGTCAAAAATAACGGTCTTGCCTTCAATCATCGCTTTAGCTAGTGGGCCATAAATTTCTACCGTTTCTATTGCTCCGCCTTTGGCTGGCTTGATACCAGTCTTGCCCCAAACATTTGATTCTTTGGTCTGCGGATTACAAAAGACCATTTCCGGATTTTTACCGGTAAAGTGCGTGGCGGCAAACCGGGCCAAGGAAGTTTTACCCGTTCCGGTGGGCCCATGCAGAAACATTGGCTTGCCAGTAAGCATCCTATCCCCAATCGCCTCCAAATCCTTTTCCACGTTTGGCGTGATGCAAATGTGTCCACTCTTGGCCAAATTTTCCTTGTATTCTATAAGCTCGGCCTGACGCAAAACCAGCGGATCCGTTTCTCCCATCTCGGCCTCATTGACAGCAATTTCTTCCTTCACTGTTTTAAGAACAGCTTCATTTCTTTTCTTGGCGGAAAGCGAAGTACCCGGACTTAAGATTTCAAACATTCTCCTCATTCTAAAGTCTTTCAAGTCGGCAATATTTTCCATCAGTTTTTGCACCTGACCAACTTCGGGCGTGGTTTTCAAGATTTCTTCATAATCAATATGCGCACCATCTTTGGCAACCTCGGCATCATATTCGGCTTTTTGTTTTCTAAGTGCTTCAACTGCCACTTTCATTCCACCCCAATTATTACCCAGATCAGGTACCTTGAACCCAGACGCCTGTTTATTTGCTTCCTCTAAAGGTCCCTTATAATGCTTATCAAAAACCGGCCCCTTACCAGCAAGCTCGGCCACCACCTTTCGGAGTTCTTTTCTCTTTTCCGAAACTTCGTGAAAATTTGGCTTACTATCACCATTATCTTCTGGTATTTGGTTAGGTACTCTTTCCATAGCAATATGATAACATAATATAAATAATTTGAAAGGAAATAATCAGATGGATTATCTGACAAAATAATCAATAGTCATGCTCCGGCTGGCAGTATATCTTCCATTACATGGACAGGCAGGAATATCTCCCTCGCTTTAAAATTTCTCGTCAGAAATTTTAAGCTGGGCACCGGCTCACGGTTTTGATTGCTATCAAAACATCGTTCCGCCTTTCGCTTCCTGCACGCAAGCAAAATTGTTTGCTTGCTCAGGGGCACATTACAAAAAAGAGTCCTGGTGGACCTTTTTTATAATGTGCCCCTGGCAGGAATCGAACCTGCATTTCTCCCTTCGCAGGGGAGTGTCCTATCCATTGAACGACAAGAGCATATTTTACTTACGAAACATTACATTTATATAATACTCTAATTCCTTCACTTCTCGCCCCGTAAAAGAAATTCTGATTTCTTTGTACTGGGGTCCATTGAACGACAAGAGCGTGTGAGAAAACACTAACATAAAAATTCAAAAATTAGAAGGCCAACAAAAAACATTCGCCTGATAAGGCGAATGTTTTTTGTTTTAATATTTTAAAATCTTATTTAGACGCCTTCGCCAGCATTTTGGCCAAACGGCTTTTCTTGCGGGAAGCGGTATTCTTGTGAATCAGATTGGTCTTGCAAGCTTTGTCGATCGCCTGGAAAGCGCTAGGCATCAGCTTTTCTGCATCTTTGATATCCTTGGCTAAAACCAGTTTCTTGACCTTTTTGACAATATCAGAAATAGCATCCTTTCTCTTGGCATTGAAAACGGCTTTGTGTTTGGAGGCTCGTAAGGCCTTTTTAGCTGATGATGTTATTGGCATGGGGAGAGAGTAGCACGGATGGTAAAAAAAATCAAATCTGCTACAATTCAACTATGATTTCTCAATTAACCGGAACCATAACCTTCAAAACCGATAAATTTCTAATAATAGACGTGGCCGGCGTCGGCTACAAGGTATTTGGCACAACCGAGCTCGTAAGCAAAACCAAGGAAGGTGACAAAGCTAAAATCTGGACCTATCTGGCTGTGCGGGAAAACGCTATGGACCTTTACGGCTTTGCAAATAAAGAAGAATTGGATTTCTTTGAATTATTAAACACCATTTCCGGCATCGGACCAAAAACTGCTTTGGGAATATTAAATGTGGCCAATGTCCCCTCTTTGCGCCGGGCCGTGTCCACTGGGGAGACAGCACACCTCACCAAAGTCTCCGGTCTGGGAAAAAAGATGGCAGATAAAATTGTGCTAGAACTAAAAGGTAAACTGGGTAGTTATGAAGAAGTGGCGCTAGGGCTAAAAGAAGAAATAGATGCTTTGGAGGCCTTGAAATCGCTTGGCTACACTCATAAAGAAAGTCGTGAAGCCCTGCAGGAAATAGATAAAAGCCTCACCTCCACCAGTCAGCGCGTCAAAGCCGCTTTAAAACATTTAGGCAAGTAATTTCTTCAATTCCTCTCTAACCACTATCCGATCATCCCAGGGTATAGATTTTCCACCAATAATCATGGATTGTTCTGCCCCTTTACAAGCCACGATCACCACATCGTTTTCCTGAGCTAGGGATAAAGCTTTTCTAATAGATTCCCGCCTGTCCTCAATAGTAAAGAGGTTCTGTCCGCGAATTTTTCCGTTTTTTTCTGCCACCCGCGCAATATCCTCAATTATTTCTTTTGGATCATCTTCGTAGGGATCCACATTTGTCACAAAGACATAATCCGCCAGCTTGGCTGAAAGCTCACCCATAACTGGCCTCTTGGCCTTGTCCCGTCCCCCACCTTCTGCGCCCAAGAGAATAATTATACGCCCACCCGGCTTTCTAATATTTCTCGCCGTCATTAAAACATTGGTAATACTTTCTTTCTCATGGGCATAATCCACCAGGACTATAAATTTTTGCCCTTCATTTATTTTTTCCATTCGGCCAGGAATAATACTGAGCTTTTGCAAACCAGCGGAGATTTTTTCTGAAGGCACGTCCGCTATTTGGGCTACGATAATAGCCGGTAAAGCATTATATACATTGAAGGAACCCAGAATGGACAGCTGATATGATTTATTTTTCAGAGTAAAGGTCACCCCGCTCTCCTGATCAGAAATATTTTCAGCCTGATAATCCGCCGACTTTTTTATACCAAAAGAAATTTTCTTGTCCGCCTGAAATTTTTTAAAATACTCAGCATACTCACTATCATTATTTACAATGATTGTTTTATTTATTTTTTGTCCGTCGACAATCTTGCTTTTCCTAGCTAGGTTCGAAAATAATTTTGATTTAGCCTCCTTATACTTTTCAAAACTTCCACCATGGGACGGCAAATGCTCTGGCGTCAGATTGGTAAAGATGGCCGTATCAAAATTTATGCCGGTATTTCTCTTTTGCTTTATTCCCTCAGACGTCACTTCCACCAAGCAGTATTTGCAACCGGCTTTGACCATCCTAGCCATGAGGCTTTGAATAACAAAACGGCCGGGCATAGTCATATGATATTTGTTTAGCACCTCTACCTCGCCGATCTTGATATTGGCAGTGCTTATTAGGCCGGTCTTTATACCACCAGCGGTGAGACATGCCCAAATATAGTTTATAGCGGAGGTCTTACCCTTGGTCCCAGTCACCCCTATTACCACCATCTTCTCACTGGGAAAACGATAAATGATGGCGCCAGCCAAAGCGACAAGGTAATAATAGACGGTAAAAACAAAAGTTGGCGTCAGTTTTTTTAATATTTTTTTCATTTTATTTAAATAATTTTCTTAAGGAATACATAGCGTACCAGAACGGCTGATAAATAATATCATAAAAATCTGAATGTTCTACCAGGCGCCCACCAAACTTCATTTTATAATCTGTGAGCCCTGCCCAGTCTTTTTTTTCCTTTTCTCCATTCATTTTAATTCCACCAAAGTTATACTCCTCACAATTCCAGGCTTTGGCCTCCAGAATTGACTGCCATTGGGCCAAATAAGTGGGCATCAAATTCCTTTGCTCACTACTTGACCCACTAAAGACATAATTGGCAGTTTTTCCATAAATAATAATCAAATCAATTACCAAAATTTGCTTGTCCAGGAAGGCCACAGAGAGATAGCCCTGTCCTTTATTTTCCTTATCCAAATTCATAAAAATATTTTTGTAATATGATTCTGAGTGGAGAGAAAAGTGATTTCGCTCAGCGGTTTCCGCCATTAGACGGTAAAAATCCGCAAAGTATTTCATAAAATTTTCCCTAATAATTTCCACTCTAATTCCTCTCTTCTCGGCTGTTCTAATAGAATAGCGCGTATTTTTGTGCATATCCGCAAGTAAAATTTCCGCTTCTTTTTTTATATCAAGTACCCATTCCTGACGCGGTTGGAAATTTGAACCGGTCGAAAGCTTTTTTGGCACTTTGAAAAAAATATTTGAATTTGAAACTATCGGAAAAAAATCCAAGCGTACATAGACAACATCCTTTTCCTTTAAAACAGAAACATTTTCTTTTATAAAATTCAGTAACTCCTCAGAGGACTCCTTGATCACCGGACCATATGGCAGATAATAATAACTCTTACCGAGCAACAGAGGGTATTTAATGGCCTGAAAGCTGGCTTGAATTTCCCCGTCTTTTTCGATAACAAATCTCCGCACTTCCTTCCCCACCTGCCATCCGGCATAAATGCCACTTTGAGTAAAAGACGCACCCCTCTCCTCCAAAAAAGGTTCATTTTCAAAGGTATTTTTTAATTCTCTAATGCTGTACATCTCAGTGTTATTCTATTATCTTTTGCAAATTAATACAATTAGGCCTAAACTTGAAATATGCCAGAATTACCAGAGGTAGAAACGATAAAAAGAGAACTAGAAAAGGCCCTGCCGGGCCGGGTGATTTCCAGTGTGGAAGTTTTGTGGAACAAAACGGTAAAACCCACCGCCGTAATCAATTTCAAGAAAATAATTCAGGGCAGAAAAATATTGAGTTTGGAAAGGCGGGC
>CAYVWL010000035.1:0-7210 GCA_964455475.1 uncultured Candidatus Saccharibacteria bacterium | reverse complement strand
AAACATATGAAAATAAAGAAAAACGATAATATAATAGTGATTGCCGGTAAGGATAAAGGTAAAACCGCCAAGGTGGCACGCTGTTTTCCTAAGGATAGTTTGATTATCGTGGAAGGCGTAAATTTGAAGAAGAAACACGAGCGCGCTCGAAAATCCGGTTCCAAAGGGCAGATAGTGGAGAAGGCCATGCCTATCCATGTTTCCAATGTCATGCTTTTGGAGGGAAAGAAAGGTGTGCGCGTGGGTAAGAAAATGATTGGGGATAAAAATGTCCGTATCAGCAAGAAGACTGGTAAGGAAATCTAAATTTTAAATATATGAAAATATTAACAACCAAGGAAAAACAGGATAAAGCTTTTGATCATCTAAAGGAGGCGATGGGTTATAAGAATGCCATGCAAGCGCCAAAGTTTACCAAGGTGGTGATCAATGTGGGTATTGGCTCCCTTAAGGATAAAAAGAAGATTGACGTGATTGTGGACCGCTTGACCAAGATTTCTGGCCAAAAGCCAGCACTTCGCGGTTCCAAGAAGAGCATTGCCGCCTTTAAGGTGCGCGAGGGGGATCCCGTGGGCCTCTCTGTTACTCTCCGTGGCGCCAGGATGTTTGCCTTTATTGATAAGCTGATTTTTGTCGCCTTCCCGCGAACAAAGGACTTTCGTGGATTAGCTAAAAAGGGTATTGATGAGATGGGTAATTATTCTATCGGTATCAAGGAAAATACTATTTTCCCAGAGACCGCGGATGAGGATTTGAAAGATGTTTTCGGCATGACTATCACTGTGGGCACTACCGCTACCAATAAAAAAGACGCATTAGCCTTCCTCACCTATATTGGTTTTCCTTTCAAAAAAGGGGAGGAGAAGGAAGAGAAGAAGAAGTAGACCACCTCTAGTCACCCCTAAACCACCCCCTAACCCCCTCCTAAGATGAGGAGGGGGAAAACCACCCCCGCTTCAGAAAGCGACCCCTCCTAAGAAAGGAGGGGTAACGAAAAACCCACCATCTCCAACGGTGGTTTTTCCGTTTTTGATTGGTGGGCGTGAGAGGTGAATCAGCTCACCCCCTCAAAGAAACCGTCGAGGTGAAGCCACTCCACATCGAGTTCCATGTTCTTCAGAATGAGTCTGGCGACTCTGACGCGATCCCTGGTGTCAGTACTTGCGACACGGACGAATGGGCGTACTCTTCCTTTGCTGTCGTGGACAACTGACGAGATGATCGTCACCACCACATCATTGATATTGATGGATGGAGCTTTCCCTTCAATCAGCGAAAAGATTGTGCCCTCAATCGCTTTGCCTCGACGTCCAAACCCGTGTAGTTCAATGTTCGGCATGTCCGACTCCTCCTGTTGGTGTTCTCCTCTATCTTCTATAAGTATAGCATACTTTATATAAAAAAGCAAGCCCAAAACATATTTTCTTAAACCCCCTCCTTTTCTAAGGAGGGGGACCCGAGTCTGCGAAGGCGGGGGTGGTTTAATTGGTTAATTCTTTTCTAATCTTTTCCACCACTATTTCTATATCCTTATTCACCTCACTATTCCAAAATCTAATAGTCCTAATTTCCAAGCTCTCAAGAAAATCATTTCTCTCTCTATCATATTCTTTATTATCTAGATGTTGTTCTCCATCCAGTTCAACTGCTAATTTTTTAATAGGGCAGTAAAAATCAACGATAAAATTTTTAATGCTATGTTGACGGCGGAATTTGAATCCCAGCTTACTACTTCTCAGTTTTTGCCACAAAGCATCTTCTTCTAGCGTGGCATTGTTTCTCAAATCACGGCGAGCAATAAGCAGTTGGTTTAAATTATTGATATGGATGACCATACGATAATAATAGCATAATGACCATCTATTCATCCAAACCACCCCGGTATCAGAATACCACCCCTCCTAAGAAAGGAGGGGTTTTGAGAGAGAGAATAATTCTGGTGTATTTCTTTCCCCCTCCTCATCCTAGGAGGGGGCCAGGGGGTGGTTCTTTACCCCGCCTTTCTTAGGAGGGGTCGCTTTCTGAAGCGGGGGTGGTTGTGTTATACTATCTTCATGCTAAATATTTTTAAAAAACAATTGACGGACAAGGTGACGGGGGAGCCAAATGAGCCAAAGGTTTATATTATTTTGGGGCGCAGTGGTTCGGGCAAGGGGACGCAGGCGGATTTACTCATGACACATTTGTGTAAGATTGGAGACAAGAAATGTAAGAATTTACATATTGAGAGCGGGGCTTTTCTCCGTGATTTTATGAAGGAGGATGGTTATACCCAGAAAAAGATAAATGATGTGGTGCGCAGTGGCATTTTGGTGCCAGAATCTATTGTGGTGGCCTTGTGGTCAAATTATTTGGTGAACAATTTTACCGGTACTGAAAACTTGGTCTTTGACGGCGCGCCACGCAAGCTTCATGAAGCTCAATTATTGGATAATGCTCTCCGTTTTTATAATATTAAAAAACCAAATGTCCTGTTCCTAAATGTCAGCCGAGATTGGTCTGAAAAAAGGCTGTTGGGCCGGGCGCGTGGTCAGGATGACAAGCCAGAATCCATCAAACGGCGTTTGGACTGGTTTGAGACGGAAGTGGTGCCTACCTTAAACTTCTACCGGGCGGACCCTTATTATAATTTTATTGATGTGAATGGCGAACAGCCAATAGAGGACGTGCAGAATGAGATACTTGCTAAATTAGGCCTGAATTTGTAAGATCACCTCACCCGTCATCAGAATGCCACCCTCTCCTTAGAAAAGGAGAGGGTTTTGGTTGTTAGTTTTTTTCTTCTCCCCTCGCCTTAGTCAAGGAGAGGGGTTGGGGGTGAGGTTGTGTGTGACTTGATATTTTATCAAAAAACTATACTATTAGTTGATGGCCGTTACCATCAAGACTAAGGAGGAAATTGAGATATTGCGGGCGGGGGGCAAGAGATTGGCCTCTATTTTGGCGGAGCTGGTACGGGCGGTCAGACCAGGCATGTCCACTCTGGAGCTCGATAATCTGGCCCGGAAGCTGGCGGAAGAAGGTGGGGACAAGCCAGCCTTTCTAAATTATAAACCAGCGGGGATGAAGCGCCCATATCCGGCGGCTATTTGTGTGTCCGTCAATGATGAAGTGGTGCACGGTATACCAAATGAAAATCCGAAAATTCTGAAAGACGGGGATATTGTGTCTATTGATATGGGGCTGAATCATAAAGGCCTTTTCACGGACTCCGCTATTACAGTGCCGGTGGGGGTGGTAGATACGGAAGCAAATGATTTGCTTTTGACCACCAGACAATCATTGATGGAAGGAATAAAGGCAATAAAGGAAGGGGCTTATGTGCGCGATATCAGCTATGCCATTGAGCGCCATATTCGGCCAAAGAGATACGGTATTGTGGAGGAACTATGCGGACATGGTGTGGGACATAAAGTGCATGAGGATCCATTCATTCCAAACTTTTGTTTGGAGAGCAAGGGGGAAAGGCTAAAAGCGGGGATGGTGCTGGCCTTGGAACCGATGGTAAATGAAGGGGGGAAGCATATAAAGCTGGATGCTGATGGCTGGACCTACCGTACCGCGGACGGCAAACGCAGTGCTCACTTTGAACATACCGTGGTGGTCACCAAAAGTGGCGCCGAGATTTTGACTGAACTCTGATTCTTCAACCGTCCCCAGCCCCTCCTCATCTGAGGAGGGGAGGAGATCTGCTTCGGCTACGTCTTTTTTTCACCTTTCCCTCCTTAGCTAAGGAGGGATTGATGGCAGTTGGATTATAAGTGTAAGATTCACCATGGTGAATCTCCTTATCATATTTGGACGGCCGTCAAAGCATGACAAGGTGTATTTATGATGTGTAACTAAGGAAGTTATAGCTTTGTTATTTACACATAGGGAAATTAAGGAAACAGGGAGAACCACCAATTTCCGCAACCTTTTGGGTTCCAATTTGTCCTGCCTGTAATAAGAGCGGAATCTTGCTTTTTTTATTGCACCTGATATTATTAATCAAGTCGGAAATTTAATAACTAATTTATAAAATATGAAAGAAGCCACAGAAAGTATTGAAGTGTCCAAGTTAGAATGGGGACCAGAGTTTGATTTAGTAGATTGGAATAAAGCACAAGAGAAAATTGTCGAATTTAATGCTGGGCTAGCCGAAGGGGAAAAACCTTGGAGATTACCGACAAAAGATGAATTGTTGGCTGAATTTCATAAAACTGATTCAACCCCGAATGGTTTTAAAAGTAGTGGTTACTATTCAAGTACTGAATACCCTACTCAACATGACGCCGTCTATAGTGTTCATATGTACGACGGTAGCTTGATGAGTACTAGTAAGACAAGTGTTCTACATATTCGTTTGGTTCGTGACGCAGCCTAATTCCTTAAGTAATCAAACTTAAATCTAGCCCTTCAGGGCTATTTTTAATACAATGAGAGGTGTGGTATAATTCTCCTCAATGGAAACAGGTTTTGAAAAAATTGAGCAGAAGTTTTCTTCACCACAAGAAGAGCTGGATTATTTGCGCAACGAGGTGGCTCGGCATGAGAAAACACTTTTAGAAAAAGGGGAAAATGTTCCGCGCGAGGCTATTATTACAGACAAGATTATTGATTATAAAGCCGTCAAGCCGGAAGAAATATTACAACCAGATTATCAGCTGAATAAAAAAGAAGTGGAGGCTATTGTCCTAGACCTATCTCCCGAAGAGCATGATAGCAAGATGGAAGAATTGGTCAGTGTGCTTCAGACCAAGGGCTTGATGAATGCTTTGACTATCGTGGAGCGGTTAAAGGACGCGCATTTAGATGATGATTTTCACCGCTTTTTGGTCCAGTATATCAAAGCCGGTTTACCTATTTCGCACGGCCAGGAGAAAAGCCCTTTTTTCCGCGCTTTGAAGATGACTTTATATGAAATTGCTTTGCCCCAGTCCGCAGAGGAGGAGGGTAAGCAGAAAAATCTGAAAGAATTGATTTCCAAAATGGAGCAGTTTTATGCCGGTATGCTGTCCGTCTCTGGGGAAAAAGAGGGGCCAGATTATTTTACGATTGAATTGGCAAATGCGAACAAGAGTGAAGAATTTATTTTCTATGTGTCCGTGCCGGATACCAAAAAGAATTTATTTGAAAAACAAATCCTGTCTATTTTTCCGGAGGCTAAGATTTTAGAAAAGAAAGATGATTATAATGTTTTCAATGAACAAGGCGTGTCTGTGGGTTCCTATGCCCGGCAGGGGAGCAATCATATCTATCCCTTAAAGACCTATGAGCAATTTGATTATGATCCGCTGAATGTTATTTTAAACAGCTTTTCTAAAATCAGTCGGGATTATGAAGGGGCGGGGATTCAGATAGTCATTAAGCCCGCCGGAGAGAAATACACCGGTTTCTATAAAAAGGCTTTGAAGGATTTCTCCAAAGGGATGAAGCTGAAAGAGGCTATTGATATGAATCGCCTGTCCTTCTTTGGTGAGACGAAGAAAATTTTTAAAGAGATTGCCGATGGTTTTGCTGGTAATAAAAAGGAAAAGGAGAAAGAAAAAGGGATGGCGGATCAAAAGTCCTTGGAGATGGACAAGGGGATTATTGAAAATCTGAATAGTAAAATCAGCACGCCTACCGTGGAGACAAATATTCGCATCATTGCCTCCGCCCGGACGGAGAGCGAGGCAAATTCTATCTTGTCTGACTTAGAAAGTGCTTTTAATCAATTTGAAAATACCGGTAGCAACAAAATTAGTTTTAATCGCCTGTCGGGTAAAGACTTGCGTCAATTATTCCGAGAATTTTCCTTCCGCGTTTTCAAGGATGAGCAAAAGATGCCTTTAAATATTCGGGAGATCACCACCATGATGCATTTGCCGGAAAATGAGATTCTAGGCACGTCCCAGCTGAAGCAGAGCAAGGCCGGCACCGCCCAAGCCCCACTGGACTTGCCTAAGGCCGGAATTTCCTTGGGTAAAAATATTCACCGCAATATTGAGACGGATATTTATATGTCCCCAGAAGACCGGCTCCGCCATTTCTACATTATCGGTCAGACCGGTACTGGTAAAACCACTTTATTGAAGCAGATGATTCGGCAGGATATTTTGAACGGGGATGGCGTGTGTATGATAGACCCGCACGGTTCCGATATTGCAGATGTACTCTCCTATGTGCCAAAAGAGCGTTTGGATGACCTAGTGTATTTTGATCCATCTCATACCGCCCGACCGATGGGGCTAAATATGCTGGAATATGATATTCGTTTTCCGGAACAAAAGACTTTCGTGGTAAACGAGATGCTCTCCATCTTTAATAAATTATTTGATATGAAGGTGGCGGGTGGACCAATGTTTGAACAATATTTCCGTAACTCGGTCATGCTCGTTTTGGAGGATCCGGAGAGCGGTAATACTTTACTTGATGTGTCTCGCGTCCTGTCCAACAAGCAGTTTCGGGATTTGAAAATTTCCAAATGTAAAAACCCTTTGGTGGTGCAGTTTTGGAAAGAGATAGCCGAAAAGGCCGGCGGGGAAGCGTCACTGGCCAATATTGTGCCTTACATTGTGAGCAAGTTCGACGTCTTTTTGCAAAACGATATTATGCGTCCGATTATTGCCCAGGAAAAATCGTCCTTCAATTTCCGGGAGATAATGGATAATAAGAAAATACTTCTGGTGAATTTGTCCAAAGGGCGTTTGGGTGATATCAATGCCAATTTGATTGGTCTTATTATCGTGGGCAAGATACTGATGGCGGCGCTGTCGCGCGTGGATTCACTAGGCAAAGAATTGGCGCCATTTTATCTTTACATTGATGAATTCCAAAACATTACCACGGACTCTATTTCCACCATCTTCTCCGAGGCTAGAAAATACAAATTATCGCTCACCGTGGCGCATCAGTTTATCGCCCAGCTGGAAGAAGACATTCGTGATTCCGTGTTTGGCAACGTGGGCTCTATTGCTTCCTTCCGGGTGAGTTCCGAGGATGCGGAATATTTGGAAAAGCAATTTGCTCCGGTCTTTACGGCTAAGGATCTCATGAATATTGATAATTTGAATTGTTATGCTAAGCTGTTGTCAGCTGGCCGGCCGGTCAAACCCTTTAATTTGTTTGTGCCATTTCCACCCCGCGGGGAGGCCGAGAGAGTGGAGAAGATAAAGGAATTATCCTATCTAAAATATGGCAAGGATAGGGAAATAGTCGAAGCCGAAATTATGAAAAAGTATGAGAA
>CAYVWL010000034.1:4800-7270 GCA_964455475.1 uncultured Candidatus Saccharibacteria bacterium | reverse complement strand
TATAACATAATGTGCCTGGGAGAGGATTTGAACCTCCATAGGATTGCTCCCGCTACCACCTCAAGGTAGTGCGTCTAGCCAGTTTCGCCACCCAGGCATTTGAAGACTAAATATAGCTTAAAAACAAGAAAAACTCAAACGAAAAAGCCCTGAGGTATGTTCAAATTTTTCGTCGCGTAGGACCCACCCGTACTCGGGAAGGGTGAAGCGCGAATAATTTGGATATACCTCAGGGCTTATTATTACTTAGTTTCCAAAGGAGCCTCCGTCACTTCCACCTCCTTGGCATTGATGATATTTTTCATTTTACGGCGGATTTCCTTGGCAGCTTTGTCGCGAATATTGTATAGCTTGGCTCGGCGTACCTTGGAACTGCGGACCACTTCTATCTTATCAATATTCGGAGAATAAAATGGGAAAATCCTTTCCACCCCCACACCGTCTATCACCTTGCGAACAGTAAAAGTCCCACCTGCTTCATTACCATGTTTTCGGCCAATGATCAGGCCTTCAAAAATCTGAATTCGGCTCTTGTCCCCCTCCACAATCTTCTGGTGCACACGCACCGTATCCCCGGCCTTGAGGACCAGTTTCTTCCTTTCTTCAATATTTATGCTTGAAATCTTCATGTGGTGTAATCTAGCACACTTACACTGTTTCTGCAAATTCTAATCAAACGAAGCAAGAATACAGTGCTAGAGGAGACTTGGGAGCGCGACTGGCGCGAGCACGAGGAATTTTTTAGCAAAAAAATATCCGTGCTCCGGTTAGTACTGTATTTTGCGGAGTTTGATTACTATTTGAAAAACTCCACGGCTTTTGCAAAATCTGGCGGATAAGGGGCAATAATTTTTATTAATTCACCGCCAGGTACTGTGAATTCAATAGCATAAGCATGCAAGGCCAAGCGAGAAATATCCACCGGCGATTTCTTGGCCACCCCGTACATTTTATCCCCAATTATCCCATGACCCATATCCGCAAAATGCACACGGAGTTGATGCGTGCGCCCCGTCCGCGGATTAGCTTCTATCAAGGAGATTTTCTGTTTCCGTGCCAGGGTTTTATAATGCGTGACAGCCTCTTTTTCCTCTCCCCGCACTTCCTTACCAGTGGCCCTTTTTCGAAAATCACTTTTATTCCGCCCGATGCCCAAATTTATTATCCCCTCATCATAACGCATATCCCCATACACCACCGCGTGATAAGCTTTTTCAATTTCCCGATCAATGAATTGTTTTTTCAGAAAATCATAAGTTTTTTGATTTTTGGCTACCAGAACCACACCAGAAGTCTCCCGGTCAATGCGATGCACGATACCAAAACGCTTGATAGTTTCTCCCGTGCCAATTTTTAATGGCTCACCCACTTTTTCCGTCTCCGGATATTTTTTCTTGAGCCAGTCCGTGAGTGCCTCCTCCTTGGTCCGGCCATCCGTGTGGATAACAAGACCACTCGGCTTGTTCACCGCCAGCAGATTCTTATCTTCATATAGGATTTCAATATTGTTCATTTTTTTAATAAAATTTCAGAAATCTTTTCAATCCAGCCCATAATGGTAAGAAAAATCTTAGTGTCACAAATATAAATATCCAGGGTTCCAAAAGGCAGAGTTTTTCTTTTCCTTAAACTGGCACTGCTTTGCTTTACATAAGGCTTGTAAAAATGCTCCCTTGGAATACCCGACACTTTTACCCAATAGCATATTGTCTTTTCAATATCGGCATGAGTAAACGTATGTACACTAGCACGAAATTTAGAATCTGGCACGCCACAAATCTCCCTAAAATATCTCATTATTACTTTTATGATAATAGGGTCGCTATTTGAAATTCTTGCCATGTTTCGTTTAGTCTTTCCACCTTCACCCCAATAAATCATAGAGCCAATTATTTTCAAATCCCTTTGTGACAAATCAGTAAAATCTCCTCGGGCTTTATCTGTCGTCACTTGTCTTTTCTTTGATTCATTAAACAGCCGGCTCTTTCTTCTCCTTTCGACGGATTCCATACTCCGGCCTTTCAAAGAAAGTCTCTTTCTCTGCCTCTTTGTTAAAACAATATCTTTAGTCCAATCACTCACGCTAGACTTTGAATAACCAGTTTTCTCAATTATCTCATTCATAGACATACCTTTCTTCCGTAAAGCACGCGCTATATTTCGCTCTAATATCTTCATAAGTAGAGTATATCATATATAGTAAATAGTTCAACGGTCTAAGATAATAATCCTTGTATTTATGCTCTTTTTGATGTATAAATAGGCCTTAGATATGGGCGGTTAGCTCAGTTGGTAGAGCGTTCGATTTACACTCGAAGGGTCATAGGTTCGAGTCCTATACCGCCCACCAAGACAATTCAAAAAACACTTCGAGTTTGAGGTGTTTTTTTGAAAATGTGCCCTCGGTTGGAATCGAACCAACATTGACGGCTTAGAAGTCCGCAATTCTATCCATTGAATTACGAGGGCA
>CAYVWL010000034.1:1745-4700 GCA_964455475.1 uncultured Candidatus Saccharibacteria bacterium | reverse complement strand
GAAAAATCCAAATCCGCGGACCAGATTTTATTCCCAGACTTTATATCCTTGGCCGACACGGCTTCAGAACTGACATTGAGTGAAACACTATTCAGGTAGGCCACCTTTGGCAAATTTTCAATAGCGCGTAAGAAGTTGAAGACATTTGTCCACTTACCAGAAACATTAAAACGAAAACGAATGGCCGAGACGACGTTTGACGAATTTAATTCACTCACCGCTTCATAACCAAGCGACTTTTTCTGTGTGACCCCATTTACCAAAGCCAAATCCTCTAAATATTTTGTAAACTCCACTGTCTCCGCATTACCCGGGCCGACGAAATAAGTCAGTAATTTCTCTCTCTCATCTTTAGAACTTACGATAGACTCGCGTAAGGTGAGCTCTTTTTCTCTTTCCTGGGAAGACAGGTTTAATTGTTTAACTTTTTCATTGATATTAATAATTTTACTCAAAAGCATCTCTGTAAAGATAATATCCAAAGCCAGGACCACCGCCAAAACGATGATGGATAGAATCAATATTCTTTTAGAATAAGTCAGTTTCATATCGCAATTTTGATATTTAAGGTAAAGATAATGTCACTATCCTTGGCAAAATCAGAGATGGGCGAATCCACACTGGTAAAACCGGCTTTGGTCTTTAGATCCTCAATAAAGGTCACGAGCCCTTCCCGATTTTTGGACAAACCACTCACTAAAAATTGTCCTTGCCCCTTGGCGATAATGGTAAAAGATAGTTTGGTCAGCTTGATATTAGAATTTTTATTAGAAATTATTTTATCAAACAGGGCAGATGGCGTCAGAATATCTTTATTATAGAGTTCTACCACCTTTAGCTGATCCAAGGTCTGATTTACGATTGTGGAAGCACTTTCCCCCACATTTTCTTTATTCTCGGCATTGATGGTAGACTTAAAAAGCTCGTCCACCTTGGTGTCTTTATTGGAAATAGAAAAATAATATGGAATCACATAAGCCAAAAGGAACAAACCTAAAAGCGAAAGGATGAGAAAAGATAAGGCAATAAGCCGGACCAAATAATCCACGCGAATTTCTTTCTTTTGTTTTTCGGTGATTAGATTTGCCATATTTTTAAAATAAACTAAGACCGTTTACCGCTGCCAGATTTTCCGACTCCAACTTGCTAATATCTGGAATATAACTGTCTAGATCAAAATTATTGGCCCAGATATTGGCCACCTCTACTTCCAGATTCAAGTTTAGAGATAAATATTTATCAAAACCCACGATCATGGCGTCCCGACCGCACAGAATGATCCGGTCCACTTGGGAATCCACATCTTCCCGCTCATTACAATAGGAAATAAACTTATAAATCTCATCCTTGATGGCAGAAATAGTGTTTATCAAATAAGAAAATATTTCCATATTCAAAGCGTCCTCGCTGTACAACTTTTCCCTCTTAATCTTTAAAGCCTCTTCGAGTGGCACCTTGAAATATTTAGCCAGTAAATCCGTAAAAGTGGAGCTACCAAAGTTTATAGACGAAGTCTGGCAAACTATTCCGTAAACTGCGAGCGATAAAATAATATTATTTTCCTTGATATTTACTATCACCACCACCTGCTGATTGGCTTGGCGGATAACAGACCGCGCCACATTATTAGACTCCGGACTGAAGAAAATAGGTGTGAGCCCAGCTTGCTCAAAAAGCAGTTGCAATTCTTCTACCACCTTTATGGGTGCCACCGAGACCACAATATCTAGGCCCTCCTTATGCTTGATGGGAATAATATCATAATCAAAGACCGCCTCCTTGGCTGTCAAAGGCACATTTTCTTCTATCTTAAAATCCAAAATGTCGTGAATCTCCTGGTGATTGAGCTTTGGTAAATGAGTTTTAAAAATATAAGTTTTTTCTTCAGGAATAGAAAAACGGACAAAACTGACTCTGGCTTTTTTCCGGATATCGACCAAGGCTTTTATCACCGGATCTTTCTTTATGATTTCCCCTTTAGAGACCGCACCCATGGGCAATGGTATCTGGCCATAAATATCCGGCCGGAGCCCCTGGGCGGTACTTTTTGTCAGCAGATAAGAGACGCCTTCTGGTAAAATTTCCACGGAAACGGATGGCATTTCCAAAAACTGGGGTGGGGTAAATAATTTTGAATATAATACTTTGTGAGGCATGGTTTTCTTGCCCTATTATAACACACCACTTCGCTTATTTACAAAGCCAATAGCTAGGCGGTGCAAGTTTATTTTGCCCTTGTGCCTATCAAAATATCATCTTTTACCTCAAAGAGGGAAAAAGGCTCCTCCCCACCCCCAACCGCCAATATCATACCGTTACTTTCCAGCCCCATCAGCGGTTTTGGCTCCAGATTTGTCACAAAAGCGCATTTCTTACCCACGAGAGTGGAAATGTCCGGAAAATACTTGGCGATACCGGAGATAATCTGACGCGGACCGGTAGCCTCTGCAAAGTCCACAGAAAGTTTTAGTAACTTTTCGGATTTCTCCACCGGCTCCACCGTCAGGATCTTGCCAATCTTGATTTCTACCTTCTTCCAATCATCGTATTTTATTTTCTCTATGGTTATTATATTTTCTTCCATTTTATTATTTCTTAAAGCGAAACCTAATCAAAATTTTTCGTCGCGTCGGAGCCCCCGGAGAGAGGGTTAAGCGCGAATAATTTTGATTAGGTTTGGCTCACTTTATCTAAATGACTTTGTAAAATTATGGCCGCGGCCGAAGCGTCTAACATTTTATTTTCCCCAGTGATCTGACTGGCCTGCACCGAAGTCATAAACTCCGGCTCAAACACCACCTTAAAACCAATCGTCTCTAACTGCTTTTTAAAACCCTGTATCTTCCACATAATGTCGTTTATCTGCCCCTGATAGTCACGGGACTCCCCCATCACCACCATCTCCACCGCATTCTTCATGCATAAATCCACGATATTCTTCATCAAATTTTCGTC
>CAYVWL010000034.1:0-1645 GCA_964455475.1 uncultured Candidatus Saccharibacteria bacterium | reverse complement strand
ATCGCCCCAAAAGATTTCACTCCACCGGCAAATCCAAATCTGCCATGACCAAAGAGGTAAAAATTGAATCCGGCTGGAAATCCGCCCTTGGTGACTATTTTAAATCGGAAAAGTTTCAAACGCTAGCCCGCTTTGTGCGAGACGAGTATAAAAGTAAAAAAGTTTTTCCAAAACCGACAGATATTTTCCGCGCCTTTGATCTCACCCCTTTTTCTCAAGTAAAAGTAGTGATCCTGGGCCAAGACCCGTATCATGATGTAGGCCAGGCGCATGGCTTGTGCTTTTCCGTCCCGGCTGGGCAAAATCCACCACCCTCGCTAAAAAATATTTACAAAGAAATCGCTTCGGATTTGAAACGGGAGAAAAATCCGGCGGATGGAAACCTGGAACCTTGGGCCAGGCAAGGTGTTTTCCTTTTAAACGCTATCCTCACCGTCATTGCCCACTCCCCGGCCTCACACCGGGGCCGTGGGTGGGAGGATTTTACGGACACGGTGATAAAAACCATCTCTAACAAAAAAGAAAATGTGGTTTTTCTGCTCTGGGGTAAATACGCGCAAAGTAAAAAAGATTTGATTGACGCCACCAGACACCTCGTCCTCACCGCCCCGCACCCTTCCCCCTTTTCCGCCCACTCCGGCTTTTTCGGCTGTCGCCATTTCTCACAGTGTAATCAATATCTAAAATCTCACGGGCAAAAGGCGGTGGAGTGGTAAATAATAAAGACGAAAAAGCCCACGAAGAGCGCGAGCTTCTCCGCAGGCTATTATTGCCTGACATCTCCAGGCTACGACTCCAAACGTTTCTCGGCCAGGGACATGTGTCGATACACGCGATTCATCTCACGCAACACATCAATGCTCGCAAACTGGATCATCGCCCCCGTCGGCAGTTCGGCTCCTTCGGCCATCTTGTTCCACTTGGTCTTGTAACGAGCCAGGACCTGTCCATCCTTCAGGACGAGTGTGACTGTGAGCGTGCCTCCCTTGCTGATTGACCCACTGTCAGATCGGCGGAAGACGCCATTACCGTTCTTCAGTTTGATGTTCCTGATCTCAGCCCACTGAAATTTATCGACACGTGCCACATACCCAACGCCAACGTGACTTTTCCTCATTTACCGGCCCCTCCTTGTTGTCTTGCTGAATTACTCAGCGTGAACTAAACCTTTTGCTATTATAGCACCTTTGATTATTTCTGTCAAACGCAAAAGTCTTTACGGAAAATACGGGATGACATTGGAACAACTTTAGGAAAATTAGATTTTTTAAATAAGAAAGACCCCGAGCATTGACCAGGGGCTTGGGGCCTTTCTAGTCAACACTCAGGGTCTGGGCGCTAGGGCGAGAGAATGTCCTTCAGAAACACCACTCGTTCTCGAGGCAATACCGGTTGCTCGCCGACGACGATGATTCTCTGCACAGAATCACGGCTTTGCTTCCCTTCTCCAATCACACCCTTCTTTCTTGAAAGGTCGGAGATAAAGAGGTAGGGCTGTTCCGGACCGTTGCTGTAGCCGACCGAAAACATCGGAACAGGAACACCATTCTCGTCGAGGAGATCGAGCGCAGTGCTAAATGTTCTTCCGTCGAGTATCTTGTGCAGACAGTGACCGATACCGGCCGCGCCGTGGTAGAACTCGACT
>CAYVWL010000033.1:0-7421 GCA_964455475.1 uncultured Candidatus Saccharibacteria bacterium | reverse complement strand
AAATGTTAATTGGAGAATATATACACACACTAGATGAGAAAAAGAGACTGTCACTCCCAGTGAAGTTTAGAAAAGAAATGGGCAAGAAAATTGTGCTGACTTCCGGTTTAGATAATTGTCTTTTTATTTTTACGATGGGGCAGTGGAAAAATATTTCCGCCAAATTATCGGAGGCTAATATGCTTCGCGCTGATAACAGGAGTTTCAACCGTTATATGTTTGGTAGCGCCACAGAGGTGGAGGTGGATGCGCTGGGGAGAATGCTCTTGCCGGATTTTCTGACGGAGCGGGCAAACCTCAAAGGCAAAGTAGCCCTAATCGGCGTTCAGGACCGAGTGGAAATCTGGAACGAGGAGGCCTGGAAGGCTTATAAGAATGTGGTGGAAAAGGAGGCGGATCAGTTGGCGGAAAAATTGGGTAATGCAGGCATGTTATAGAAAATGCACAAGACAGTTCTTTTAAAAGAAACAGTAGACGGACTCAATCTCAAAAAGGGAGACACGGTCTTTGACGGCACTCTGGGCGGAGGCGGACACAGTGCTTATGTGGCGGAGAAGTTTGGAGGAGATGTGAGAATAATTGCCGTGGACCGAGACCAGGAGGCGCTAAAGCGAGCCGAAGCCAAGCTTCAAAGACTGCCAGCCAATTATTCCTTGGTTCTCTCTGACTACCGAAAGATTGCAGAAGTGCTGACCGAGCAAAAGGTGGAGCAGGTGCAAGGCATTATTCTAGACTTGGGCTTGAGTTCAGATCAGCTGGATGATAGTGGCCGAGGTTTTACCTTTAAGAATGATGAACCGCTTTTTATGACCTTTGCGGTGCCGGATGACAAATTATTGCTCACCGCCAAAATCATCCTGAATGAATGGGCAGAGGAAACACTGGCGGATATCATTTACGGTTATGGAGATGAGAGATATGCCAAGCGGATTGCCAAGAAGATTGTGGAGTATCGAAAGGTGAGACCGATAGAGATGACCTGGGAATTGGTGGACATTATCGGGAGCGCGGTGCCGGCCACCTACAAGCGGGGAAAGATTCACTTTGCCACCAAGACTTTTCAAGCGATCCGGATGGCGGTCAATGACGAGCTGGGGGCCCTGAAGGAAGGTTTGGAAAAAGGTTTTGAAAAATTGAGCGTGGGCGGGCGGATGAGTGTGATTTCCTTCCACAGTGGTGAGGACAGAATAGTGAAAAATTATTTTCGAGATTGGTCCAAAGAGAAAAAAGCCATTTTAATAAATAAAAAGCCGATAATAGCCAGCGCTGAAGAAATAAAAAATAATCCCCGAGCGCGCAGTGCCAAATTAAGAATCATAGAAAAAATCTAATGTTTAGCCGAAAAGAAAAAAGAATAAATAATTTTGAACCAGCCAAGGTTTGGTTTTGGTGTCTGTTGGTAGTATTTACTATCAGTCTTTTTTCTTATGGTTTTTTGGTGCAGAACTCGATTGTGAACGTGGTCAATAGGCAGAATATGGAAAATGAAATTGCCGTTCTAAATTCACATATTATCGAGCTAGAAGCTGGTTATATCAAGGCCAAAAATGCCATTACACCAGAAATTGCCAGGGATTTGGGCTTCAAAGAGGCGGTCAATCAGAAATTTGTCACTCGCACTGTCACTTATCCTAGTGTCTCCTTGCTAACAAGTGGTAATTAAGCCATATGAATCAAAATAGTGAAAAGAATAGAATAAGAATTGTTTTTTTCTTTTTTCTACTCTTTGCTCTCATCCTCGCTGTTCGCCTGTATTTTGTTCAGGTTATTCATGGTCAGGAATATGTGGACAAAGCTGACCGGCAGTATGTCTCTCCCACCCACCGGCTATTTGACCGCGGTAATATTTTTTTTCAAGATAAAAATAAATCACTTTTGGCGGCTGCCTCTCTTATGACCGGCTACACTATTGCTATCAATCCACAAAAGGTTGTTGACCCCAGTCAGACTTATGAAGATATCTCTGCCATTATTCCGCTTGATGTGGATTTTTTCTATGCTCGCCTAAGTCAGAAAAATACCGTCTATCAGAAAATCCTGGATAAAGTGCCAGAGGAGGTGATGAAAAAGATTGAAGCTCTGAATATTACTGGCTTGATTATTGAGAAAGACCGTTGGCGCTATTATCCAGGGGAGAGCACGGCTTCCCGGCTTTTAGGCTTTGTGGGTTATGATGGAAATGATTTGGTGGGCCGATATGGGCTCGAAAAATATTATGAAGATGTTCTCTCCCGAAAGAATAATCAGACCAGTGTAAATTTCTTTGCGGAGATTTTTTCTGATATAAAAAATACCATTACCGATGATAAGCGTGAGGGGGAGATAATCACCACTATCGAGCCGGAGGTAGAAAGGACTTTGGAAAAAACCGTCAATGCGGTCAATGAAAAATATAATTCCAGATTGACCGGCGGAATAATTATTGATCCTACGACGGGGGAGATATATGCTATGGCCGTGTCACCTACCTTTGACTTAAATAAATTCAGTGCGGAGAAAGACTTGAGTGTGTTTAATAATCCGCTGGTGGATGGCCTATATGAGATGGGGTCTATTATCAAGCCACTGACTGTGGCCGCTGGCCTAGATACCGGGGCGGTGACGGCCGACACAAAATATAATGATACCGGCTCCCTGACTTTGGACACCTATACAATTTACAATCATGACAAGAAGGCGCGGGGGATGGTAAATATGCAAGAGGTTTTAAATCAGTCCTTAAATCTGGGGGTTTCTTTTGTCGTTCGCAAGATGGGCAAAAATGTCTTTGCGGATTATATGCAGGCATATGGCCTGGATGAGGAGACGGGGATAGACCTGCCAGGGGAAAATCACGGCCGGTTGGAAAATCTAGATAGTCCGCGGGATATAGAATATGCCACCGCTTCTTTTGGTCAAGGAATATCACTCACCCCGATTGCCACCGTGCGCGCCCTGTCCGTCCTGGCCAATGGTGGCAAGTTAATCGTGCCTCATATTGTAAACAAAATAAATTATACTTCAGGTCTGTACAATAATATTTCTTATGTGAATGAAGCCAAGCAAGTAATTAAAAAAGAAACGTCCGAGGAGATATCTAGGATGCTCACCGTAGTGGTAGACAAAGCTTTATTAAATGGAAAGGTGAGCCTACCAAACTATAGCGTGGCGGCCAAGACGGGGACAGCGCAGATTGCCAAACCGGGCGGAGGGTATTATGATGATAGATGGTTGCACTCGTTCTTTGGTTATTTCCCGTCATACAAGCCTAGGTTCCTGATCTTCTTGTATACGGTAGAGCCCAAAGGAATTGATTTTGCTTCCCAGACACTGACACAGCCATTTATGGACACCGTAAAGTTTTTAATAAATTATTATAATATACCCCCTGATCGATGAAAAATATATTTAAAAAAATAATAGCAAAAATATTAGAGCTTGAAGCCAGGGCGATTTTGAAAAAATATCAGCCCAAGGTGATTGCTGTGACCGGGAGCGTGGGCAAGACTTCTACCAAGGATGCTATTTATTCGGTCATCTCCAAAGCTTTTCATGCCCGTAAAAGTGAGAAGAGTTTTAATAGTGATATTGGTGTGCCACTCACTATTTTAGGGTGCAATAATGCTTGGAATAATCCGATAAAATGGCTACAAAATATCTGGCAGGGATTTTCCCTGATTATTTTTAAGAAGTCATACCCCGAGTGGTTGGTGCTGGAAGTGGGGGCAGACCGGCCGGGCGATATTAAACAGATTTCCAGCTGGCTCAAGCCAAATATTGTGGTAGTGACAAAGTTTGCCACCGTGCCGGTGCATATTGAATATTTCAAAAATAAAGAGGCGGTGGTGGCAGAGAAGGGGCATTTGGTGGAGGCGCTAAAGCACGACGGTCTCTTGATTTTAAACAGTGATGATGCCGATGTTTTTGCCTTTAAAAATAAAACTACCAATCGGATAATTACTTATGGGATGATGGGGGATGCGCAGGTGCGGGCAACAAATTATTCCGTATATTACAGTGAGGCGGATAATGAGCCGTTTGGTGTGTATTTCAAGGTGGAATATGATGGGAATTGCTTACCGGTGCGAATTATTGGCACTCTAGGGCAGAATAATATTTATTCGGCACTCGCCGCCCTGGCCGTGGGTATTGGTTTGAATTTAAATTTGGTGGAAGCCACGGAAAATCTGGTCCGCTTTACTCCACCCAAAGGCCGGATGAATATAATAAAGGGAATAAAGAAAAGTATTCTTATCGATGATACATACAATTCCTCACCAGTGGCTATTAAAAGTGCCCTGGAAACCTTGCGGGATATGAAGACCAAATATCGCAAGATTGCTATTTTGGGGGATATGATGGAGCTCGGTAAACATACCAGTGATGAGCATAAAAAAGCCGGGGTCTTGGCCGCTACCGCCTGTGATATGTTGGTGACGGTGGGTTTGCGGTCCAGGGCCTTGGCCGAGAGTGCTATCGATGCCGGTCTGGAAGAAGATGATGTTTTGCAATTTGATGATTCGGTGGAGGCAGGAAAATATATTCAAAATATAGTTAAAGAGGGTGATATAATTTTAGTAAAAGGTTCACAGTCTACGCGGATGGAAAAAGTGGTTTATGAAATCATGGCCGAGCCGGAGCGGGCATCCGAACTTCTAGTGCGTCAGGAGGAGGAGTGGCGGGTCAGATAGGAATCTAGTATAAGTATAAAGTATGGGTATGAGGTATAAGTATGGGGATAAAGCTTTTTGACTAACGCTATTTTTTGTGTAATATATATAGCAGATTCGTCCTTTCGCAACGTTAGTGTCGGTCAATGTCTGATCCCCAGCAGGGGAAGGGGGGTTCCGTGGAGATTCTTCATTTTGTGGCGCCGACAGTCGTTTGGGGTACAGTGTTGTTTCTGACGCTGTTGCCTCTCATCGCTCTCGTTCTCGTGATCAGTATCAGGGGAGAAATCACTGCAGAGATGTTTGATCAGCTCTTCAGCCGGGGGTGTCTTGGCTACATCATCCTGATGGAGTTACTCCTGATCTTTGTTGGGCCAGTGGGTGCCATCATTGCCTCCGGCGTCTGCTACCTCCTCGCCTTTCTCTTTAGCCTGTTTCTTGTTCAAAGCTTCACTTTGGAGCGTGGGCGAGGAATGTGACTACTCGGTTCGTTTGCCGGCTCCCCCGTGGGAGCCGGTGTTTGTTTATTTGAAAAAAGTAGAAATAATGTTATATTAGTCTGGCCGTTTGGCCCTATCGTCTATCGGTTAGGACGGAGCCTTCTCAAGGCTCAAAGCGCGGTTCGATTCCGCGTAGGGTCACAAAATACAAAAACAAAACGCCCTGACGGCTGGACCGCGGGGGCGTTTGTGTGGAGAAGACGATCATTCCGGATCACGCCAGGGGTCATTTGGAATGATTGGTCCACTGGGGGGAATAATTCCTGCTATTCCCTTGAAGCCTAGACTACGCTCTAGCCGTCTCCTTATTTCCGGTTCGTTCTCGTGTGGGGGAACCGGGTAATCACGTAGTACAGCATCAATAGCCTGCTTGGTGCTCATGCCACCATCCTCTATCAGTCGTTCCGTAAGCTCCTTAAGTTGCGCAAGTAGATCCTTAGACATGATCATCTCCTGTTGAAATTCATGACATACTCACATACGAAAGAACAACCCTGTTCAGTAGTATTATACCGCGACAGGTTGTCTTTTGTCAAGCAAAAATATATGGCTTAATTAAAAAGGCTTTCCACTACTTCTTTCACATCCGTACCATCAGCCTGGCCTTTAAATTCCTTCATCAGGGCACCCATGAATTTACCCATACCAGCTTTGTCTGTCACGCCAAGCTCCGCTTTTTTGGCCTCCGCTATTTTCTTAATATCTTCCTTACTCATCATCTTTGGCAGGAAGGTGTCCAGGATTTTTAATTCCGCTTCTTCATTGGCTACCAAGTCCAATCTGTTGCCTTTGGTAAATTGGTCAATGGAATCTTTCCTCTGCTTCACCGCTCTTTTAATAACGGCCTGGGCTTCCTCATCAGTCAGTTCATCCTGTGGTTTTTTACCCTTGGCTACAAGCTCATTCGTAAAGCTGGTCACCAGCCCGCGCAAGACGGTGAGGCGGACAGCATCCTTGGCTATCATAGCGTCCTTAATCTTGGAGTGAATATCTTTGTGTAATGACATATTATTCTAATTATTTAGAAGTAGAAATATTTAATTTTAAAAGTCCTCGGGTTTCCTTGTTGCACAGGCCAGACATTTTAAAATCAAACATTTCCACTTCCATCTGATATGACTGCATTGTAGCATAAATTATGTTAGAATTGTAGACATGAATGTTATTTTAATTATTTTACTCGTCTTGGTCTTTTTGGCTCTGGCCATCCTCATCTGGCTTAATTTGCGTAACAAAAAACCGGAAGAAGTGAAAAAGGACGATACTGGGCTGAACCTTATTTTACAGCAGATAAATGAGCTAAATCGGACGGTGGATAATAAAATGGCGGAATCATCACGCCATATGAATGACTCTATCCGCACGCAGTTTAGCGAATCTGCTAAATTGATCAAGGACGTCACCCAGGGCTTGACCAAGCTGGATGAAACAAATAAGCAAGTGGTGTCTTTTGCGGACCAGCTCCAATCCCTCCAGGATATCTTGAAGAATCCCAAACATCGGGGAATATTGGGGGAATATTATTTGGAAACTCTCCTGCAAAATGTGCTGGCCCCCACGCAATACAAAATGCAATACACTTTTACCAATGGGGAGATAGTGGATGCGGCCGTTTTTGTGAAGGACAAGATTATTCCCGTGGACTCTAAATTTTCTCTGGAGAATTATAATAAATTAAGTGTGGAGCAAAATCCGCAGGAAAAAGACAAGCTGGAAAAAGCCTTTGTGAATGATTTGAAATTAAGAATTGTGGAAACCTCAAAATATATTCGGCCCAAGGAGGGGACAATGGACTTTGCTTTTATGTTTATTCCTCACGAGGCTATTTATTATGATTTGCTGGTAAACAAGATTGGCGCTATTACAGAAGAGACGGATAATCTCATTCAGCGCGCGGCCAATAAATACAAAGTGATTATTGTGTCACCTACCTCTTTCCTGGCTTATTTACAGACCGTCTTACAGGGGCTAAAAGCCATGCAGATAGAGGAGAGTGCCAAGGAAATAAGGAAAAATGTGGAGGGCCTGCAAAAGCATTTGAAAAGCTTTGAAGAATATCAAGGCAAGCTGGGTAATGCTCTGGCCACCACGGTGAATCATTTCAATGCGTCCAATAAAGAATTCAAAAAGATTGATAAAGATGTGGTGCGCATCACCGGCGCCGAGTCTGACATTGAGCTATTGGAAGTCGCCCGTCCGGAGACTGAGGAATAGTTGCATTTATTTAAAAATCGTGTAATATACACCCTATGGAATTTGCCGTGATAAAAAC
>CAYVWL010000032.1:0-7838 GCA_964455475.1 uncultured Candidatus Saccharibacteria bacterium | reverse complement strand
TGTCGCGCAAGTCTTCCAAATCTGTGGGCATGATGGCTGGTATTACTTCAATCATGTTAAAAGTTTTTCTTTAACCTAACTTCACGGAGAATTTTCTCAATCTTTTTAATGCGCCTCACATGCTTATAATCGCCAGAAAAAGGCGTGGTGAGCCAGGTTTTCACTGCCGATTTAGCTTCACCTTTAGTGATAAACCGAGCCCCCAACGAAAGGACATTGGCATCATTGTGCTCCCGAGAAAGCTTAATAATACTAGAACCCTGAAATATTTTATCACCATAAAACACTACAGCCCGAACATTAGGAAACTGATTGGCCACCATGGCCTCACCTTGGCCGGAACCGCCAATCACAATCCCCTTCACACCACTAGGATGGTCAGACACAGCCTTACCCACCGGCGCCACAAAATCCGGATAGTCATCATATTGGTCATACACGTGGGCGCCATGATCCACCACCTCATAATTCAATTTTTGTAGATAATTAACCAAAGCTTCTTTCAGCTCAAAACCGGCATGGTCCGCACCGATATGGATCACTCCTTTTTTCTTTAGGCTAGCCATTGATAAATTATACCTTATTTTACAAGTAATTTCAAAAATATTTCCTTTAGGACTTGAGGATTGGCCGAGCCTTTGGTGGCCTTCATCCCCTGGCCTACGAGAGACATGAGTGCGGCTTCCTTGCCGGCCTGATAATCCGCCACACTTTTTGGATTATCACTGATAATTTGCTTGGCAATACTCTCCAATTCACCCAAATCACTTTTCTGAAACAGGCCTTTCTCCTCGGCAATCTTTTCCGGCTCCCCGCCTGTCTCAAACATCATTTTCAGAATATCCTTGGCTCCGCGTGAGGAGATTTTTGACTCTCCAACCATCCTGATGAGACTAGAAAAATTCTTGTCTTCAATCTTTCCCAGGCCCTCACTTCCTTTCATTAAACCAAGAAGGTCAGAAATAATATAATTGGAGGCCAATTTTATTAAATTTTTATCACCAGCAAAATCTCCGCAAACCCGTTCAAAGAAGGTACTGATAATACCAGGGCGGACAAATATTTCCACATCCACCGCCTTCACACCATAATCCTGCTCATATCGCTTTCTTTTCTCCCACGGCAGTTCTGGCAATTCTCTTTTCAAATTCTCCAGGGAGAAATCCGGAATCTCGGACAATTTAAACTTTGGCAAATCTGGGTCCGGAAAATAACGATAATCATGGGAATCCTCTTTCAACCGCTGACTGAAAGTGGCTTGCTTATCTTCATCCCACCCGCGCGTTTCCTGGACAATCTTGCCCTTGCCGGCCATAGCTTCTGGAGAAGCGACGGCTGGCCCACTCTCTAAAATAGCAATCTGCCTCTCAATCTCATAAGCAACCGCTTTTTCCACCGCTTTGAAGGAGTTGATATTTTTCACCTCCACTTTTGTCCCTAATTTATCCGTCTCACTCACGGAAATATTGGCTTCTATACGCATCTCGCCTTTTTCCATATTGGCATCCCCCGCGCCTAAATATTGTAAAAGGAGCTGGAGTTCCCGGGCAAAATCTGCCGTCTCTTTACCACTATGAAGCTCTGGCTCGGTCACGAGCTCCATGAGTGGCACGCCGGCCCGGTTAAAATTCACTAAAGAAAAATCTCCACCTTCATGGGAAGAGCTGGCAGTATCCTCTTCCAGATGCACTCTCGTAATATTTATGCCATTTAATTTACCGCCTTTTATTAGAGGATATTTATATTGACTGATCTGATAACCCTTGGGAATATCCGGATAAAAATAATTCTTTCTATCCCACTCCGTAAAATCAGCCAGCTCGGCACCCACGGCCACACCCACTTTTAGCACCTTCTTCACCGCCTCTTTATTTATCACCGGCAAGGTACCAGGCTGGCCAGTACAAACCGGGCAAATATTTACATTGGGTTTTTCCTCATCTGGATTATTGAGACAAGCACAAAACATCTTGGTTTTGGTTTTTACCTCGGCATGTATTTCGAGCCCAATTGTGGCTTTATATTTACTATTTTCCATGGTTTATGACCTTAAAATTTTAATTAATTCATCCTTCAGATTTTTTACCGAATTATCGTCCAAAATTGTGACCGTCAGAATATTCTTATTGTATTTGGCAATTTTTTTCTTAGCCGACTCGATTTCTTTTTTATCCAACATATCTGCCTTGGTCAAAATAACAATCTCTTTTTTCTCGGCCAGCTCTTCACTATAAGCGGAAAGTTCTTTTCTGATGGTTTTATAGTCCGTCACTAATTTAGTACTCTCGAGTGATAAACAATGAAAGAGTATCTTTGTCCTCTTGATATGACGCAAAAACTTATGTCCTAGGCCTTTACCGTGAGAGGCGCCTTCAATCAGCCCCGGCAAATCTGCCAAAATATAGCCATACATATTGCCGAGATGCGGTTCAAGAGTGGTAAATTGATACGCCCCTACTTTGCTTTTGGCATTGGTGAGCTCGTTTATCAAGCTGGACTTACCGGCATTTGGCAGGCCGATTAGGCCCGCATCTGCGGTGAGCTCCACCTCAATATGGAAATCAAATTCCTCGGCCGGCTGGCCATAACTAAATTTATCTGGCCTTTGATTTATAGATGATTTGAAAAATTCATTACCCACTCCACCCTTACCGCCCTTAGCCAAAAGCTTGGTTTCCCCCTCTTGATTTAAATATACTTTTCCACCAGTTTGGAGATTAGTAATAATCGAGCCCACCGGAAAGTCCACATATAAATCTTTTCCATCTTTACCGTGCCGGCTTTTATTTTCTCCATCACTACCTTTTTCCGCTTCAATTTCCTTTAAATTTTTATAATTATTTAGCACGCCAAAATCCCGGATGGCCCGCGCATAAACATCGGCCCCACGGCCACCGTTGCCCCCGGCGGGACCCATAAATTCCTTGCCTTTTTCATGAAGCCAGCGCACCACGCCGTTTCCACCGTTACCCGCCCGAATATGTAATTTTAATTCATCAATAAAGGCCATAAATTTAGTTAAATGTTTATAAAGTTATAAAGTTTGTAAAGCCATTTGGGCGAGCTTTATCGCTCCTTCTTTGGAACCGACATTGGCCATATAGCGAGCATGGTGACAATATTTGGCATCTGGCACACCAGTGAGATCGGCAAATTCCTGATCCTTTTTACTGGCCCAGGAAAGTGGTAAATCTAATCGATTCTTAAATTTCTCACCTTTTATCCTAACACAATATATTTTCCAGGACTTTATGACATGCGCCGGCTTGATTACAAACAATGGCTCTGGCAATTCGGATAGAACATGGCTCCAATCCGAGAAATCTTCATCCAAAACTATTATTCTCTTATCCTCAGTCTTGCGGTAAACGGCCAAAATCTTTTCCTTTTCTATAATAAAACGTTTGGCAAATCTTATTTCCCGGTTGAGAATTTCCACTGCCAAATCTACCATCTTTTTAAAGGCTTGTTCCCGGTCCGAATCCGACTCACAGTCCATACTGACCGAGAGCATATAATCTCTCAAAGAATAATCCAATACGCCAGGAATAATCGGAAGGCTGATATTGAATGCATTGTCAGCAGCATCTATCACTTGGACCAACTTACTATCAAGTATGGCTTGGGCCTCTTTTGAACCAGCAATCTTTTCCCCATATTCCTTCCACAGCAAACCAAAAGCGGCATAAGGAATACCATTATCTCTTTTACCCGCTCCACCCGCCTGATGATGATCAAACATTTTCTTAGCCGGATCATATTTTAAACCAACATCCAGGACATAATCAGCCTGATCAATAACTGACTGATCGCGCGTGTGGACAACTTTTATCCGACCATCAAGAAGAACTGACAAAACAGCCACGGAAAAAATATCATCTGCATGAAAATTACCACTATGAACAGCGACGGTTTTTTTACTTCTTAGCCAATTCATCTTTAAGGGCAATGATTTCCGTTGTTAACAAATCCATCTTATCCTCCATTTTTCTGATCTTACTTTCCTCAGCTCTCACCTCTTCTTCAGTCCTATCTGTGACTTTTTTCTCTTTCTTAAGACCAGAAATAATAACCCTCTCTCCGATAAAAGTAGCCACAAAGAGTCCTGTTATAAGTAATATGATTGACGACCAGATAATAGTTATCGGCTCATAGAAGAGAATATTCCAAAACCCCTTAACCGCTGTGCCATCCATATTTTCCATCCATTTCTGACCATGCATCACCATGTCCGAAGTATGCCAAATCCCCCGCCAAAATATTACATGAGCCACACCACCAATAAAAGCGTATACTACCGAGCGATGACTGAGCCTAACCCTCACCCTATCCTCTAATTTATCAAAAAAACGCGAAATTGATGAAAACATATTTTTGCTTTTATTATTATTAATACAAGCAATTGTAACACAGAAATCACTATTCTAAAAGCCGATTTTGTGACATAAAAGCTGGACGCGTAATGTCAAATATTTCCAGGATAGCCGGCGCAATATCAGCGAGCGATCCAGTCTGTACCTTAAACCGCTGATCAGTAACAATAAACGGAACCGGATTTGTGGTATGGGCGGTATGCTTCTTGCCAGCTATATGATCAAAATAGATTTCCGCATTGCCGTGATCAGCTGTAATAAAAGCGAGTCCACCTCTTTCTAAAAGCTTATTCGTCACCCGGCCGAGCTCCCTATCCACTGCCTCCAACCCGGCTACCATGGCCTCAGGATTAGCTGTGTGCCCCACCATGTCCGCATTGGCAAAATTTATAAAAATAAAATCGGTACCTTTTTCTATTTCCTCCACCGCCTTGTCTGCAATCTCCACCGCTTTCATCTCCGGCGCCAAATCATGGGTGGCCACATCCTTACGGCTGGGAACCAAAATATGTCGTTCGCCGGCGTATGGTTTCTCCACTCCGCCGTTCAAGAAATAAGTGGCGTGGGCAAACTTTTCTGTCTCGGCTATATGGACTTGGGTCAATCCGGCCTTAGAAATTTCCTTGGCCAAAGTAGTCTCAATTTCTATTGGCGGAAAAGCGGTGAGACAATTAAAAGATTTATCATACTGAGTCATGGTACCAAATAAAATATTTTTATCTTTTCCAAAATCAATTATCTTTTGTGACAGCATACGTGCGCGGTCCGCCCGAAAGTTAAAGAAAAAAACAGCATCATTTGGCTTTATGACTTCTTTCTGACCGCTCGTGTCCAGAAAGACTACCGGTTCAAAATGTTCATCGGTCTTTCCCTTGGCATAAAATAATTTTGCCACATCTGATGCTTTTTGATTCCCGGCTTGCATCCCAACGCCCCTAAAAATCGCCTCTTCTGCTTTTGTCAGTCTATCCCAATTATTGTCCCGATCCATAGCAAAATACCGGCCAGACAAGGTGGCAATAAAACCAAGATCAATTTCCTTTACCTTATTCTCCACCTCGGTCAAATATTCGACGGCGCTTTGTGGTGACGTATCACGGCCATCAGTAAAAGCATGGATAGCCACCTTGGTCAGTCCGGCTCTTTTGGCAGTCGCCAGGATTTCAAACAAATGATCACTATGAGCATGCACTCCGCCGGGGCCAATCAGACCCAGAAGATGAAGAGTGGAATTGTTTTTCTTGACATGGACAAAAAGTCTCTGAAGTGTCTCATTTGTATCAAACTCACCTTTTCTAGCACTTTCACTTATCCGCACCAGATCTGTAAAGATAGTCTGGCCAGCACCGATTGTGGTATGGCCTACTTCACTATTACCCATCTGTCCATCTGGCAAGCCCACCGCCAAACCGGACGCTTGAAGCAGTGAGTGCGGATATTTTTTCCACAGTTCGTCAAAAAATGGCGTTTTAGCCTCCGCTATAGCATTATGGTTTTTTTCTTCCCGATACCCCCAACCGTCAAGAATAATTAAGGCAACTGGCCGTGAAGTAACATTGACCATAAGATTAAATTTTAAAGGCTTTTTTGCCTGGAAAGACTGCCTTAGCACCAAGTTCCTGTTCGATTCTTAGCAACTGATTATACTTGGCCACCCGCTCAGACCGGCAGAGTGAACCAGTTTTAATTTGCCCCGTACCAAGACCCACCACCAAATCCGCAATCGTCACATCCTCTGTCTCTCCTGACCGGTGTGACACCACAGCCGTATACCCCGCCTTCTTGGCCATATTGATAGCGTCAATGGTTTCCGTCACGGTACCGATCTGATTCAATTTGATCAAGATAGAGTTGCCGGCTTTTTTATCAATTCCTTCCTGTAGTTTTTTTACATTCGTCACAAATAAATCATCACCCACAATTTGCACTTTTTTACCAAGTTTTTTGGTCAACAATTGATAGCCCGCCCAATCATCTTCGGCCAAACCATCTTCAATAGAAACAATCGGATATTTGGTCACCAGATTTTCATAAAAGGCCACCAGTTCCTCACTCGTCAATTCTTTATTCTCGCTTGCCAAAATATATTTATTTTTTGCCTTATCAAATAATTCGGAAGTGGCGCCATCAATGGCAATAGAAATATCCCGGCCCGGCTGGTAACCAGCGCTCTCAATAGCCTCAATAATCACCTGAATGGCGGCTTCATTGTTTGGCAGGGCTGGCGCATAACCACCCTCGTCACCCACGGAAACATTCAACTTTCGTCCCTTCAAAATTTTCTTCAGGGCATGAAAAGTCTCTGCTCCCATCCTCAAGGCCTCGGCAAAGCTCTTGGCCCCCACCGGCATGATCATAAACTCCTGAAGGTCGGTAGAATTTTCGGCATGCTTGCCACCATTTATAATATTCATCATCGGCACTGGCAGACGCAATTCGTTTCCGGTCCGCCCGATTTTTTTGAAATATTTATACAAAGATATTTTTTCGCTTTTAGCCGAAGCCTGCGCAAAAGCCAGAGAAACACCAAGAATGGCATTGGCCCCTAACCGGCCTTTATTCTCCGTGCCATCAAGAGCTGTCATCTTTTTATCTAGACTCTTCTGATCCCAAGCCTGACCAACCAGCGCTTTTCGAATTTCTGTGTTCACATTATTTACCGCTTTTAGAACACCCTTGCCACCATATCTTTTTCTGTCATCATCACGCAATTCTACCGCTTCATAACTACCGGTGGAGGCACCAGAGGGCACCGCCGCTCGGCCAAAGGCGCCGTCAGAGAGGGTCAGATCTACCTCCACGGTTGGATTTCCTCTGGAGTCTAATATTTCGCGCGCTAAAACTTTTGTGATTTTTTTCATTATCAATATAATTAAATGATTAAAAATTGCACTCGTCAGACGAGCACAACAGAAAGCATTTTAGCACAAAAACTCAAAGACCGCACCCCCACCGAAGTGAGTGTGCGGTCTATTGTCCAAGGTGGCAATTACTTGCGAACAACCTTGAAGCGTGGGTCAAGCCAAAGATGGTTGAGCTCCCACATTATCTGTTCCCCAGACATGTTTCCGAACATGCAATGCCATCGGTAGTGTCTCTCTTCATCCACCCGCACAAAGTTCCCTTTGGGCCAGTTTCTCTTTCCGCCCTGCGAACGAGGACAACGATGGTGCCTATTACTGCTCATCAACCCCCCTTTGGTTCAAACCGACAGACCGAATAACAATTTCCTTAATAATTATATTCCCTCTTTAATAGATAAGCAAAAAAGTTATCCACTTAGGCCCCCATGACACTTCTTATATTTTACCGGTGTTCCATCGGTTTTTTTTGCCCCACACGGGCAGGGGTCGTTACGACCAACTTTGTCTGATTTATGACCGACGACAACCACATTTTCCTTGTTGCCCTCTTTATCTTCCGCACCCCCACCAGCCAAAATCATATGCTTTTGGGTTTCCTTTA
>CAYVWL010000031.1:2805-7988 GCA_964455475.1 uncultured Candidatus Saccharibacteria bacterium | reverse complement strand
CCCACTGTCCGAGAGTATGTACTCTCGCTGATGAGTCCAAAAGGACGAAACAGAAAAATGATCTTTAAAAAGGAGACTGGGATGAATAAGCGCCGAGTGTTGGTATTAGTAGAGGCCGAGATGAGGAAAAGGGCCAGGCAGACACTGGAGAGAGATTGTCCTGATGGAGGATATGACTACAAGGACCTAGCCGAAGCGGAGAACGACGCTATTGGTGAAATCCTTGATGAGTATCCTCGGTTGGGCGTCTTTTTTCAGGACATGCCGGACGGCTTTCAGTGTCCTCGCTCGTTTGGTGAGTGGTGGGGGAGAAACCTCGCGATTCCAGAGACCGCTTAAGACTCTGGGTGAGCGCCACACTCTGGCGTAATGGTAGGGGCACCATTGTAAATGCCTCTCTGTCTCCGGCTGAGCCGGACTGATGATGTCTTCCGTTACAGTCTCATGCGAGATTGACGGCAGGACGAAACAGAGTGTTCTTTGAGAGGAGATTGGAAATGAAGATGGATATGCACTTTTTAAAAACCCTTAACGACCTGTTCATTGACCTCGGAGTTGAGAAGGTGAGAACCCTTTTCGACCAAGCGGTGAGGGCGCTGAACAATGGCGGAGATGGGTACCCGGCAGAATTGCGGGCAATCCGTTCCGAGCTCGAAGTGATGACTGAGAGCGCGGTCGGGCAATACTGGGCCTATGTGCAGATGGCCAGCAGTCTGGCCTACCGCTACGGCCGAAAGGTCGCGGCGAGGGAACGGAAGCGTCGCTAAGACGCAAGGCTTCGTGAACTTGGCCTTAAACAGAGTTCTCTTGTGAGTGGTAGTCGACTCACTCGTCCGCCATGACGAGAACAATTGGCTGGTTTTAGGAGTGTTTAGACAAAACAACCCCTCGTTGGCACTGAGACAATTGATTGCCCGCTCGACCCGCCTGGTCAAGGAAGAGCGTTAGCGCGACCCGACTGAAAGGAATTCCTGAGTAAAGACACCCAATAAAGCCTTCGTGCTAAAAATGGGTTTGAGGAACGAAATCCTCATATCAAGTTCTTGGAAAACCGAGTAAGTTGTACTAACACCCTCAGCAATGGGGGTGTTTTCTTTTTGCTTGACAGCACTAGCCGAGGCGCTATAATTAAATTATTCCTTTATTCATCCGAATCTTGGAATCGTCTGGTATCGTGATCAAGCGTACACTTGTACCACCCGACGTTAAACAAATTCACCTGCTCTTTCTCTTCTCTCCCTGTTCTTTGTTTCCTCTGTTGTCACCTGACAACATGAAACACTACTCTCAAGCAACCACTCCGGTTGCTTGTTTTGCTGTATGAAAATAAATTTTATAACCGAAAAGCCACACCGCGGGGTGTGGCTTGGCCTTTCTATGTGATTTCTCAACTCGACTGCTGGATGCTCAGACCGAACATGTCATCGAAGTTGATAGTGACGCGGGGAAAGGAACACTTCTGCCTCTTGATCATAAGGAGTCGGACCTTGGTCGTGAGCATAATCGCCCGCACCGATGCCTCCCCTTTGGTGCACACCACGAAGTAACGAAAGTTCACCTCACCATCCTTGGCGCCGATCCGGCACTGATCGCCCGGATTGAGATTGTCGAACACATCCTTCCGCTGTTTCAGTTCCTCCGCGGGACTCAAAATCCTCGCCCTAAGTTCTGAATCTCCCATCTTCGCCTCCTCTTTCTTCTGCTGTTATCTCCCGTCGTTTTGTCCTAAATCTAAATAAAATATACTCCAAATCAATTAAAAATCAAGGTGTGGAGATTTTCCAAATTATTATTCTACTTCAGTTCTAGCCACACGGGACAGTGGTCACTGCCGAGCATGTTGTCCAGAATTTCCGCTTTTTTCAGGCGGGGGAGGAGGTCAGGCGAGATGAAGAAGTAATCCAGGCGCCAGCCCACGTTGCGGTCCCGGGCAAAAGTCTTCATATCCCACCAGCTATATTTTATTTCCGTGGGATGCAAGTGGCGAAAAGTGTCCAGATAGCCAGCAGAAATTACTTTATCCAGCCACTCCCGCTCAATCGGCAGGAAACCCGTTTGATTAGCATTTTCTTTTGGCCGAGCTAGGTCAATCTCATTGTGCGCCGTGTTCACATCACCACAAAAGATTACGGCATAGCCCTGCTTCTGCAAATTATTAATATATTTTAAAAATTCTTTATAATATTCCAATTTATAAGCCAAGCGCTCTGGCCCCCCACCACCATTGGGAAAATAACAGGTGATCACCACCATTTTTCCATAAAAAGCGGCCAGAAAACGGCCTTCCTGATCCAAATCATTCTTACCTAAACCATCTTCCACCTTATCCGGCTTCACCTTACTATAAATCGCCACACCGCTATATCCCTTGCGCACTTTGGAATGGTCAAAGTAAGCGTGATACCCAGCTGGCGCTTTTATTTCCTCCGTCAGCTGATCCGGATGGGCTTTGGTTTCCTGCAAGCAAAATATATCCGGGTCCAATTCAAAGATACTATTAAACGCCCCTTTTTTATGAAAAGCGCGCAGACCATTTACGTTCCAGGATAATAATTTCATGTTTTACTTTAAAAAGGTAAAAAGTTTTCCGATCACCGGCAAAGTTTTCATCTGGCGATCGAGGACATTTTTGATTCCGATAATCAGGAGCGCCAGCATGGCCAGATTCCACAAACCCTTAAAGAGGGACATGATACCTAGCCACCATGGCAGGAAGTCCAAACCAAAATTACCGACGACAGAAACAACTAGGAGGATAATTCCTTGATTAATATGAAAATTCAGAAAAGCCGAACGATTCTTCACTGCGAATAGGGGAATGAGGAATAAAATATAAGCGAGCACGCCCCACAGCTTGTCATTATCTATTTGTCCGCTCTCATTTGCCGGAGGCACGGGAGTGACGGGAGGCACTGACTGATTTTGATTTGGTTCCATGTGATTTTACGAAATCATGTCGCGCAATCGTCCATAAAAGCGCGACACTCTTTCTTAGTTAATTAGTAATAGGGGTATTATAACATAAAATACTAGCCCTTATTATGAAACTTTTTGTGGATGTCGCGGAGGTGCTTGTCCGTGACATGAGTGTAGATCTGCGTGGTGATGATGCTGGAGTGGCCCAGCATGGTTTGCACGGAACGAATATCGGCGCCGTTTGACAGTAAATCTGTGGCAAAAACATGCCGGATCACGTGCGGGGTGACCTTTTTCGTGATACCGGCAATGGTGGCATACCTTTTTACTATCCTTTCCACCGAACGCCCGGTGAGGCCTATTGCTTCAGAAGAAATGGTTTGGCCGGCCTTTTTCTTACCAGCAGATTTTGCCTTGCGCCTCTTATCAATTGTCACAAATAATGCTTCAGATAAATCTTGGCGTAATTTTAAATATTCCCGGATGGCCTTCTTAGCATCATCCGATAGAAAGACCACGCGGATCTTGCCGCCCTTACCGCGAATGGAAAACTCGTCCAAATTTAAATCCAGATCCGTGGTTAGGGAACATAGTTCAGACACACGCAGGCCAGTGGAAAAAAGTAATTCCAAAATGGCTTTGTCCCGCGCCCTCCGCTCTGGGTCTTTTTCTTGATTTGGCGCGTCTAGCAAGCGCTTCAATTCTTTTAAAGAGATCAGATCAATGGTCCTCTCGCCCGTCTTGGCCAGCTCAATATTGTCCGCCGGCAGGGAAGTGACCCCACGCCTAGCCAAGAATTTTAGGAAAACTCGCAAAGCAATCAAATAATAATTTTGCGTTTTCCGCGCCATGGTCCCGCCTGCCCGCGCCTGCTCCCCAAACAAATGATAAGCCCGCGCGCCCGGTCGGCGGTTCAGCCAGATGCGGAAATCACGAATTTTTTCATTGGTAATATCCTTTGGATCAGTAATCTTGGCCTCACGGAAGAAAAAGGTTAGGTAGCGGTTATAGCGATCAATAGTTTTCAGGGCTCGCCCCTTTTCTATCTCCAGATATTCCAGGAATTGAGTTTTTAATTCGTTTAAGGTCATGTCGTACAATATTATAGCATAAAAACACAACCGCCCCGGTTATCAGAATAACCACCCCGCCTTAACCAAGGCGGGGATTAGTATGAAAGAATACTTGCAAATATTCGAGAAGTGTGCTAGACTCTGCCAATGCTTACAAAAACGAAAAAAGCCAAGGTTATCAAAGCTGTTGCGGTTCATGACACTGACACCGGTTCTACCGAGGTCCAAGTGGCGGTTTTGAGTAAGAGAATTGACGAATTGGCCAATCATTTGAAGAAAAATCCAAAGGATAATCACTCCCGCCGAGGTCTCTTGAGCATGGTGGCTGACCGCCGAACCCATATGAAATACTTGGAAAAGAAATCTCCGAAGAGATATTCCGCTCTAGTCAAAAAGCTTGGTCTCTAACCAGCTATAAGCTATGAGCTGTAAGCTTTTAGAAAAAATCTCTTTATTTGTGCTATAATTTGAAGTGGTCGGTAAATGTTTTTATACTATAATTTAGTTTATTTAATAAATTTAAAAAAGTCTTTATCTGAAAGCTAACACCTAACAGCTAAAAACTAAAAGCTATGCTTATCAAACATAAAGATCAGAGAGTGGGTATTTTTATTGATACTCAAAATTTATATCATTGCGCCAAGAATTTGTACGGTGCCAAAGTAAACTTTGCCCAAGTGGTAAAGGATGCCCTGGCCAACCGTTCACTTATCCGTGCTATTGCGTATGTAATTTCCACGGAAAGCGGTGAAGAGAAAAGTTTTTTTGATGCGCTGACCAAAGCGGGGATAGAAACCAAAACCAAAGATTTACAAATCTTTGCTGGTGGGGCCAAGAAGGCGGACTGGGATGTGGGTCTAGCAGTGGATGCCATCAAGATGGCGCCAAAGCTGGACACCATAATCATTATTGCCGGTGATGGCGACTATGTGCCACTGGTGGAATACCTTAAGATGAATGAAGGTTGTCAGGTGGAAGCGGTCTGTTTTGGCAAGAGTACTTCGGCCAAGCTGATTGCCTCGGTGGATGGCTTTACGGATCTGGATGAAAATCCACGTAAATATCTACTCGGCATGGGTCAAACCCCTCGCCGACCAATAGTTTCCTAAGAGAATTAGGAATTAAGACAATGATTTAGCGGCCACAGTTTCCAACTGTGGCCGCTTTGGCGATCGATATTTCGCGGTGGAGGAC
>CAYVWL010000031.1:0-2705 GCA_964455475.1 uncultured Candidatus Saccharibacteria bacterium | reverse complement strand
TTTTATGCTAATCTGAAATTGTTGGTTTTATTAATTCACCTGCCAAAATTTTATCAGATAAAACTTAGGTAGGTTAATCTGGATTTGGTTTACGAATAAGCAGTTTGTCTGCCTTTGGCAGGTGACCTGAAATTCGTAAGTCAGATCTCAAACAAGATGACAAAGAAAGAGTTTTCGACGGAGCTTAATGGAAAAAAATTAAGCGCGGAGTTTAGCGATTTAGTAGAGAATGCGAGCGGGTCAGTAATATTGAGATACGGGAACACCGTTATCTTGGCCACCGCCGTTATTTCCAAAGACGAGATTAGTAAGGATTATCTGCCCCTGACAGTGGATTATGAAGAAAAGTTTTACGCCAGTGGTCAGATACTGGGTAGCCGTTTTATGAAAAGGGAAGGCAAGCCATCAGATGAAGCCATCCTGTCCGGCCGAGTGGTGGACCGCACTATCCGTCCTTTATTTGATCAGTGGATTAGAAAAGAAATCCAAGTGGTCATTACTATTCTCTCTATTGATGAAGATGATCCCGATGTGCTAGCAGTGATCGCCGCCTCTCTGGCCATTGGCGTGTCTAAAATACCGTTTCATGGACCAGTGTCCGCTATCCGAATTGGCAAACACAAACAAGATGGTTTTGAAGTGAACCCTACTTACACAGAAAGAGAAAATGAAAATTATGAAATTGATCTGATTGCCTGTGGTAAGGATGGCCATATCAATATGATTGAGCTTGGCGGTGATGAGGCCCAAGAAGATGTCATTATTGAAGCCATGAAACGTGCCTCCGAGGAAATTGAAAAAATAAACACTTGGCAGAAAAGTGTGATTGCGGAAATTGGTGAAGCGAAAATCTCTCTTCCGGCACCAGAGATGCCAGAAGAAATAAAAAATCTTTTTGCTACCGATATTGAACCAAAATTGGAAAGCTATGTCATGAGCGGGATTCCTGGTGGGTCAAAGATAGGGGAGATCATGGATATTTGGATGAAACTATCGGCCGAAAAATATCCAGATATCAAATCTTCTTTTGCCGAACATATATTTGAAGAAAAAGTGGATGCCCTGATTCACGAGCAGGTTTTGAAAAATAATAAGCGAGCGGATGGCCGAGGGATAGACGAGATTCGTCCGCTCTTTGCCCAGGCTGGCGGTATTTCACCAATTCTCCACGGCTCCGGTATTTTCTACCGCGGAGGCACACATATTCTGACCGCCCTTACCCTGGGTGGCCCAGCGGATGCACAAATAATAAACGGTATGGAAGAAAGCACGGATGCCAAACGTTTTATGCATCATTACAATTTTCCGCCATATTCTACTGGTGAGACCGGCAAGATGGGCGGTACAAATAGAAGGATGATTGGTCACGGAGCACTCGCCGAAAAAGCTCTCTTGCCCGTTATTCCAAAAAATACCAATTTCCCTTACACAATTCGTCTAGTATCTGAAGCTTTGTCTTCGAACGGTTCTACTTCTATGGGTTCCGTCTGTGCTTCCACGATTGCACTTATGGACGGCGGGGTACCCATCAAAGCACCAGTGGCTGGTATCGCTTCGGGACTGATGATGGATGAGAAAGGAAATTATAAAGTACTGACCGATATTCAAGGACCAGAGGATCATTATGGTGATATGGATTTTAAAGTGGCCGGGACAAAAAATGGTGTGACAGCCATCCAGATGGATGTGAAAGTGAGTGGCGTGCCGATTCCAGCTTTGGCGGAAGCTTTTCAAAAAGCTAAAAATGCTCGCCTACAGATATTGGATGTTATTACCAAAGAAATTGCCGAGCCGAGGAAAGATATTTCACCAAATGCCCCAAAGATTTTGGTACTAAAAATCCGCCCAGACCAGATCGGTGGCGTGATTGGTAGTGGTGGAAAAGTGATTAAAGAAATTAAGGAAAAGACCGGCGCCGATATTGATATTGAAGATGATGGTACCGTGTATTGTACGGGTAAAGATGGTTCGGCCGAGAAAGCCAAGGCCGTGATTGAAGCCCTGACTCATGAATACAAACCAGGGGAGCGCTATGAAGGAGTGGTGACCAAGATTGCCGAATTTGGGGCCTTTGTGCGCCTCCAGGGTGATACGGAGGGCCTGGTGCATATCTCTGAAATCGCACCATTCCGTGTGGAAAAAGTAGAAAGCCTAATCAAGGTGGGGGAGAAAGTGCCGGTGATTGTAAAGGAAGTGGATCCGGAGCGGGGCCGAGTGAGCCTCTCCATCAAGCTAGCCGATCCCGACTGGGCAAAGAGGAAATTAGGAAAATAATATATCACAAACAAAACAGTCATCGTGTTTGTTTTTTGGAGCTACGGACCGCGGCGGCGGGAGTCCTGAGCAAAATTTCAGCAGAAATTTATGCGGGTCCAAAAAATAAATACGGTGACTGTTTTGCTGTCTATGATTATGATACAATACTGGCAAATGCCTCCCGCTGATCCATTAAAAACCAAACTGGACCCTATCTTTACTGGGCAAAAGCCGGCTGGTGAATCCGCCCCCGCTTCCGTTTTCAATGTTTTAAATAATCAAAAATATTCTCCTTCCACTCCACCTATCACTATGACCCCGGCAGGTGTGCCAGAAAATAATACACTCAGACCAAAATCCTCCGTTCGAACTTATAAAGATGATGTGGAAGCGGCGATGCAAGCTGGCCATATGTCATCAATCAATATTGCGGTGGCGGAAAATGAACG
>CAYVWL010000030.1:0-8306 GCA_964455475.1 uncultured Candidatus Saccharibacteria bacterium | reverse complement strand
CATCAGTTCCTAGAAGGTGATGCTATGAATTGGTGGCATGAGCACAATAATTTCGGCGTGCGCAGTGCCTTTTCCGATCATCAGCTCTGGCTCACTTATGTGACGGCCTCGTATGTGGAGATTACCGGTGAGAATAATATTTTGACGGAGCGAATGCCGTATCTCAAGGCTCCACTTTTGGACTTTATAAACAATGCGCATTGGGCCGGCGTGCCAGAAACGGATTTGGAAAAATTTGATTTGTATGATCATTGCTCGCGTGCTTTGGAGAAGACTTTTGTTTTTGGTAGAAATGGTTTACCTCTGATTGGTAATGGTGATTGGAATGACGGCTTGAACAAGGTGGGCGAGAGAGGAGCGGGTGAGAGCGTGTGGCTGGGTTGGTTCCTCTATGCTGTGATCAAGAAATTCCTGCCGTTCGTGGAAGCACGAGGTGACTTTGACCGCCTAAAGAAATATGAATTGACCGCCAAGAATTTGAAACGAGCGCTCGAGCAAAAAGCTTGGGACGGGAAATGGTATAAACGCGCTTTCTTTGATAATGGTTTGGCCCTCGGTTCGCGCGCCAATAAGGAATACAAGATCGATTCCGTGGCGCAATCCTGGGCGGTGCTTTCGCGTGGTGCCTCGCCCGAGCATGCTCGCCAGGCCATGAACGCCGTGTCCAAAAATCTCTTCCAGGATGATTTACTGCTTTTGCTGTCGCCGGCCTTGAAGGAGGCGCCGTTTGATCCGGGCTATATCAAAGATTATCCGGCCGGTGTGCGCGAAAATGGCGCGCAATACAATCATGCTGCCCTCTGGAGTGCCCAGGCCTTTGCCGAGATAGGAGATTCAGCTTCTCTCATGAAAATTATCAATAGTGTAAATCCGATCAAGCGGTCGGAGAATAAAGAAAAAGCCAAATTGTATCGAGTAGAGCCTTATGTGGTGGCCTCGGATATTTATGCCAAACCAGTGACGGCTGGGAGGGGTGGTTGGACCTGGTATACTGGATCGGCGGGGGTGATGTATCGCACCGTACTTGAGAACCTGTTGGGTATTTTGGTGCGAGGAAATAAAATGGAAATAAAACCATGCTTGCCAAAAGATTGGTCGGAATTCTCCCTCGTTTATACCCACAAGACGAGCAAGTATCATATTCAGGTGATAAATAGCACGAGTGTGACAAATAAAAAGATTCGCGTGGATGGTGAATTATTAGCGGCCAATATTATTTATCTCATGGATGATGGGAAGAAGCATGAGGTGGAGGTTAAAATCTAGTCCCGAAGCGGAAATCATTTAATTTTAAAAGTCCTCGGATCTCCTTGTTACACAGGCCAGACATTTTAAAATCAAACGATTTCCGCTTCGGGGACAGACTTGTATTTTGTATTTTTGACGAGGGTGGGGGAACCGTCTTTTTCCACCACAAAATAAGCAAAACCGCCCATCCGCTGTACAGCCTTATAATCCGCATGACCAGGCAGGCCCACTGGATCCACATCGTCCGGATATACTGGGCTATCATCAGATGTGACCAGCCAAATATTGCCCGTATTTACAATCAAATGCCCCATCTCCGGTTTAATGAATATTCTATCACCGGCTTTTACTTTAATCGCCTCAAAGCTTTCTATCTCATCATCCAGCGGTTTACCATCCGCACCAATTTTTCTTTTTTGTAATAATAAAATCCCTTCACCTTGAATAATAGAATATGTCTCCGAAATATCACCCACATGATAATGCCCGTAAGTTTTTATATATTCGTCTCCCACTTTTCCACACTCCCACACTGTTATATTGGTCTTATCCTTGCCTCCCCGAATCATATAATAATGAATATCCGGCCCGGCAATTTCCGGGTGCATCAGCACTTCCTTCATCTTTTCATTTGTCCTCTCTGCAAATGGTTTAAACATGCATCTATTATACTTTCCTTTTTATTTTATAACAAGCTATAATGAACCCATGACTTTTGAAGAACGATATGCACAATTGAATAAGAAGCAAAGGGAGGCGGTAGAGGCCATAGAGGGGCCGGTGATGGTGGTGGCGGGCCCAGGGACGGGAAAAACCTCCATCCTTACCTTGCGTATTGCCAATATCCTGAAGCGGACAGATACCGCCCCGGACAGTATCTTAGCCCTCACTTTTACGGAATCCGGAGTGTATTCAATGCGGAAAAAATTGGCGGACATTATCGGTAGCTCTGCCTATAAGGTGAATATTTATACCTTTCACGGTTTTTGCAATGATATAATTAAAAATTATCCGGAAGAATTTCCCCGCATCATTGGCGCGCAAAATATCACGGATATTGATCAGATAAAAATCCTGGAGGAGATTATAGACAATACGAAATTGGAGATTTTAAAACCCTATGGTGACACTTATCATTATGTCCGCTCTCTTATCAGTGAGATCAATAATTTAAAACAGGAGAATGTCAGTCCGGCTGGCCTGGCTAAAATTCTAGAGAAGCAGGCCAGTGATTTTGAACTCATACCGGATTTGTATCATGATAAGGGAAAATATGAAGGGGAGATGAAGGGCAAATACAAGGATTTGGAAAAGAGTCAGCGGAAGAATGAGGAGTTGCAGAAAATTTACGCCAAATATGAAAAAGCGCTGGAGGCCAAGCGCCTGTATGATTATCAGGATATGATCTTGGAAGTGATCAAGGCCATGCAGGCCAATAAAGATTTGCTCTTACAGCTTCAGGAAAAGTATCAGTATATTTTGGCAGATGAGCATCAGGACGCCAATAATTCCCAAAATAAAATTTTGGAATTGATTTCCGGCTTTCATGAAAATCCAAATATATTTATTGTGGGTGATGAAAAGCAGGCCATCTTCCGTTTCCAAGGCGCCTCTCTGGAGAATTTTTTATATTTTAAAAAACTGTATCCCCAGGCGGTGCTGATACATTTGGAGGATAATTACCGTTCTTCTCAGGCCATTTTAAATGCGTCACATTCTCTGATTGGCAAGAATGCTTCCGGTCAGGATTTGCATATTGAGCTTAAGGCCAAGGCCGGACATGATAATATACCAGTCAGCCTGTACTCCTTTGAGCGGGCACGCAATGAATATCGTTTCCTGGCGGAAAATATTCAATCTCGCCTAGTATCCGGGACGGACCCCTCTGAGATTGCCGTGATTTACCGGGAAAACAAGGATGCCTCACCCATGGCCCGCGCCTTGGAAAAAGCCGGAGTACCTTTTGCCATTGAATCAGATCAGGAGCTTTTCTCAGACAATGATATTGCAAAAATCATCCTGCTTTTGCGCGCCATAAATGATCTGGGGGCGAGTGAGGTCCTGTCCCGCGCTCTGTTTATAGACTTTTTGGAATTGTCCTATCTAGAGATTTACAAGATGATTGCCCGGGCCAAGGAAAATAAAATTTCCAGCCTGGAGGCCATTCATGACGATAAATATTTTGCAGATCTGTATAAAAAATTGACGCACTGGAGCAAGCAAGCCAAGAATAGCGGATTGTTGGATTTCTTCGAGCTCATTATTCGTGAGTCCGGCTTTATTAATCATATTTTAAAAAGTAGTGAATCCATAGACAAGATTGCCAAGCTGGATCGCCTGTTGAACCAGATGAAAGAATTGGTGGGTACGCATAAGAATTATCGGCTGGCGGATTTTGTAAATTATCTGGATGTCTTGGAAAAACATAATATCGTCATTCGGACCAGGGGTAAGGCACTGGCGGAGAAATCCGTCCACCTCCTTACCGCTCACAAGAGCAAAGGTTTGGAATTTGACTATGTCTATGTTATTAATCTGACGGACGGGCATTGGGGCAATAAAAGAGAGATGCGCAAATTTAAATTGCCTATTTCTGGTGCTGATATCATGACCTATGACGCTATTGATGATGAACGCCGGCTGTTTTATGTGGCGCTCACGCGGGCCAGGCGGGAAGCGGTGCTCACTTATGCCAAATTATCGGAGGATGGCAAGTCACTTTTACCATCACAATTTATCGGTGAGATAGAGCCTACCTTATTATCCGGGATAGAAACAAAAGGCTTGGAGGATAAATATGATAAGACCAGATCCGAGGATTTTATGGCTTCTCAAGCCCGGCCAAAAGATTTGAAGGATCAGGAATATTTGCGCCGACTATTTTTTGAACAAGGGCTCTCGGTCACTGCTCTCAATAATTACTTGGTCTGTCCGTGGCGCTATTTTTTCAGTAATTTGGTGCGCTTGCCCCAGGCCCAATCCAAACATCAGCTGTATGGGACAGCGGTACATAATACCTTGAAGCATTTCTTTGATAAATATCGGGATGAGCAGGATTTGAGTAAAAAAGAACTCTTGGATTTATTTGAAAAGTATCTGGCTAAACAGCCTATCAGTCAGGCAGATTTTGAGGAGACCTTGGTTAAAGGGCGGGAATCACTGGGCGGATATTATGATAATTATAAAGGCACCTGGAACCGGTCCTTGATCAATGAATTCAGTATTGCTGGCGTATATGCCGAGCTAGGTGAAACCATGTCTGGTGAGGACAAAATTCTCCTCAAGGGTCAGCTGGATAAAATTGAAATACAAGATGATGATACGGTAAATGTGATGGATTATAAGACAAAGAAGCCTATGTCCCGCAATCAGATTGAGGGCAAGACCAAGAGTGACGATGGAAAATACAAAAGACAATTGGTGTTTTATAAAATCCTGTTGGATAAATATGAAAAAGGTAAATATCAGATGCGGACAGGGGAGCTGGATTTTATTGAGCCGGATGATAAAGGTGATTACAGGAAAGAGCGCTTTGATATCACGCCAGAGGACGAGCAGACGGTATTAAATTTGATCAGTCAGACGGCCAAAAGTATTGCCCGCCTGGAGTTTTGGGATAAAAAGTGTGATAATAAGGAGTGCGAATATTGTGCCTTGCGAGATCTGATGCAAAAATAAGGACTTGTCCCGTTTAAAATTCAACGGACAATAAATAATATTTATAAATAGAGTTTAAAATTTTAAATGGGATGAATTTTCTACAGTCAGCTATTTTAGGTTTAGTACAAGGGCTCACGGAATTTATTCCGGTGTCTTCTACCGGGCACCTTATTTTGGCTCGCCGGATTATGGATCTGGATTTAGTTGGCTCGCTTTCTTTTGATGCTATTTTACAGCTGGCCACCGGCCTCGCGGTGCTGTGTTATTTTTGGAAAGATATTTGGAATATAATAAGGAATAGGGATTATAAATTATTTTTTACCCTGGTGATTGGTTCTATTCCGGCGGTCATCCTTGGGGTATTATTGGAGGGGTATATGGATACTGCTTTTCGGGGGACGCATGTGGTGGCTTATGCTCTGATCGCCGGGGCTGTATTATTTTATTTTGCGGAGAGAAAATTCAAACACAACCTCCTCACCACCACCTCGGCCTCAGAAGGCCACTCCTCCTTAGAAAAGGAGGAGATTATATCGATGCCAAGGGCAGCTGTAGTCGGCTGTTTCCAATGCTTGGCGCTTATTCCCGGTATGTCCCGTTCCGGCTCGACTATTTCTGGTGGATTATTCTTAGGCCTGAATAGGGAAATGGCGACGCGTTTTTCTTTTCTCCTCTCCCTGCCAATTATTTTCGGCTCGGGTTTGAAAAAGGTTTGGGATCTGTATCAAGCCGGCGCCCTGGCCCAAGCCGAGTCCTCACTCTTTGTGGCTAGCATTTTTGCCTTTCTCTCCGGCCTCCTGGCTATTCACTTCCTGCTCAAATTCCTCAAAAACCACTCGCTCAATTACTTTGGAGTGTATCGTATTATTCTCGCCGTGGTGATTTTAGCCCTTCTATAATAGCCCTAGAAATAAGGGTTTTGAACGGCTCAACGGCGTTGAGCCGTTCAACAATTTATCCAAATAAAGTATGCGTAATGGCAGACTGGGGCTTGTCATCCCATTTGGAGGTGTCCAATTTTATGTCCTTGATGACGCCAGCGTCTTTGAACTTTAAAATCCCGTTTTTCAGGGCATATTCGTAAATTTCCTTGGTAATTTTCACATCATCCAAACAATATTTTTTCACTTCCTCATATTTTCCCTGCTTCCACCAGGTGGTGGCCTCTAGACCGTGACCACTTTTATTTTTTCCTAAAGTAGCCTCAGCAATGGTGTCCAGCTTTAGCCGGCGACCAAGGGAATTTTTTATTTCCTTCAATAAATCCAAACTTTTTATTTTGGTCAGATCCCCGGAGTAATATTTATTAAGGAGAGGAATATCAAAGTGATCAGAATTATAACCAATCAGTAAATCCGCTTTCTCCAGTATCGGCCAGAGATTTTTCAATTCATTTTGAAAATAAGAGCTGTACTCACCGGTCTCACTATCATAAATACACACTACGGACAAATCCAGGGCTGAAGAATCCGAACTGCCAACGTCGGTAAAAAGATTTGAAGTTTCGCAATCAAAAATTATCTTCCGCATATTATTTTAGTTCTTTTGCTAACGTTTCCTCCGTGACTGTCTTCTCATCACCAGAATTTAAATTCTTTAACTTGAATTCACCGGTTTTTACTTCATTTTCACCAATACAAATAATGTAAGGAATCTTTTGTTTGTCAGCACTTTTTATCTGATCACCCACCTTTTTCTCCATCAGATTGACCGCCACATTTATACCATCAGCGCGCAGTTTTTGGGCCAAATCATTGGCATAGTCCTGGAATTCCGGCGCTAGGGTGCAGATATATAAGGCCGTCTTGCTTTTATAGGCTGGTAATTTACCATAGGTTTCCAGTATATCGCGGATGATCACATCGCCAGCCCCAAAACCAAAGGCCGGCACTTTTTCCCCGCCAAAGATGGAGAGCAGATCATCATAACGGCCACCGCCAAAGACGGAACGGCGATTTTCCGGATTATTGTCATATACTTCAAAGACAATGCCGGTATAATAATCAAAACCGCGCATCAGTGTCTGGTCAAAGACCACATTTGTAATACCCAGCTTTTCCAACTGGGCTATGACACCTCGGATCTCCTCCACCTTATCCGCCACCTCCAAAGTCTGTGGCAGGCGAGAGATAAATTCCTCAAAGTTCTTGGAATTTAGGAGGGTTAGGAATTCGGCACTCTTATTATTAAGCAAATCCTTGATGGAGGCATCAAAATCCTCGGCCGGAATTTTATTTTTCTTGTCTATCAGTTTGCAGATCTTTTGGGTGGTCTCATCATCTAGGGACAAAAGATCATTCAAAATATAATTCATCACCTTTCGGCTGTTCAAGCGGATTTGGAAGTCCTTATCCTCTAGTCCTATCTCCTTCATAATAGAGTAGGCCAGGGAGATTACTTCCACTTCGGCAGAAATATCTTTGACGCCAAATAGATCCACGTTTAACTGCCAATGTTCACGCAGGCGCCCTTTTTGCGGTTTCTCATAGCGGAAAAGATTGGGAATAGAATACCAGCGGAGAGGAAAAGGCAGTTCCTGCCGGCGGGCGGAGACCAGGCGGGCCACCGTGGGGGTCATCTCTGGTCGCAAGGTTACCTCGCGGTCACCGCGGTCTGTAAAAGTATAAGTTTGTTCATTTACTATCTCCTCACCACTCTTGGCTCGGTACAGATCCGCCGGTTCGAGCACAGAGGCGCCGTATTCACTGTAGCCATAGCTTTCGCAGACTTTTTTGAAGATATTAAAAATATAGTTCTGCACGGCCATATCCTCAGGGTAAAAATCCCGCACGCCCTTATAAGCCTCAGTACTCAATTTATTGTTTTTATTTGTTTTTTCGCTCATAACTGGTATTGTATCTAAAATATGACACAGAAACAAGCGGTTTTGAGATTGGAGAAAAAGGCGGGGGAGACACCACTGGAGTGTCTGAATAGGTTCAAGGTGGAGAATCCGGAGTATGCGGGGGTGAAGATGACTTATGCGGGACGCCTGGACCCCTTGGCCTCCGGGGTGCTTTTGGTGCTGACCGGGGAGGAATGTAAGAAAAAGGAAAAATATTTAGGGCTGAACAAGGAATATGAGCTGACTATCCTTTTTGGTTTCTCTACGGACAGTATGGATATACTGGGAATGATAGAAGAGGAGAAGGTTGGAGCGGTAAATGCTTTGGGGAATTATAAGAAAAAAGATTTTGAGATTCTATTGAAGAAGTTTGAAAAAACTTTTAAGCAAAAGTATCCACGCTTTTCATCTAAAACTGTGGGTGGAAAACCATTGTTTGAGATTGCTAAGGAAGAGGGGATTGAGGATGATGATTTGCCGGAAAAGGAAGTGCAAATTAAGAAAATAAAATTTCAGTCTTTCGGCTTTGTGTCAAAGAAATATTTGCATGATT
>CAYVWL010000029.1:0-8322 GCA_964455475.1 uncultured Candidatus Saccharibacteria bacterium | reverse complement strand
AGCTTTTTCAAATCCGCATATCTTTTCTGTGAATCTTTATAATAAGAATTTCCACCATCCACCACGATATCCCCTTCTTTTAAAAGCGGAGTTAGTTCCGCGAGCACCGCATCAAGCGCCTCGCCAGCATTGACCATGAGCCATATCACTTTCTTATCCGGCAATAGTTTTACTAGTTCAGAGATAGAAGAGGCACCCACTGCGCCCGCCTGCACCGGCTCGGCCATCTTTTCCTGAGTGCGATTATACACCACCACTTCATACTTATGATCAAGAAGATTAAACACCATATTTGATCCCATCCGCCCTAGCCCGATAAAACCGATTTTTAACTTTTCCATACGACATTATTTTTCTTATTCCACTCGGCAAGCTCGGCGGGGCCGGCACTACCAACTGGATACTTATAAACGGCTAATTTCTTCTTATCTATTCGGTCCACAATCCGCCAAGCCAGCTCTACCTCGTCATTACGCACAAAAAGCGCTTGCTCGCCCGCTACTGCTTGCTCTAACAGCACTTCGTAAGCCTCCGGCGTATTCACACCATGTTTCAAACGATGAGAATATTCCATATTCGCTGTCTCCACCTCAAAACCTTTACGTAAAGACTTGGAATTAAGCTCGAAAGAGAAGCCTTCATTTGGCTCGATCCGAATAGTCAGATAATTATTGTCTGACGGACAAGATTTAGCCAGGAGGCAATCCACCGCTTTGAAACGAATATGAATGACCGTTTCTTTCTTCTTCAAATTTTTCCCGGCCCGGACAAAGAATGGCACGCCCCACCACCGCCGATTGAGGACCGCCAGGCGCGCCGCAAAAAAAGTTTCCGTCTGCGAGCCTGCGGTCACCCCTTTTTCTCCGTCATAACCTTCGTATTGACCGAGGATAATATCTTCCACGCGGGTTCGGCGCAACACTTTTACCTTTTCCGAGCGCAAATATTCGCCAGAAATAAATTTTGGAGACTCCATGGTGAGGAGTGAGAGCATCTGCAAAATATGATTCTGCAACATATCTTTTACCGCGCCATATTTATCAAAATAATTTCCCCGATTTTTTATACCAAAATCCTCATCACAAATGATTTGCACGGAATCAATATGTTGCCGGTTCCAGAGCGGTTCTAAAATCCGGTTCGTAAAACGCAGAAGGGCAATATTACCCACCAGCTCTTTCCCCAAATAATGATCCACGCGGTAAACATTTTCTTCCAGGAAAACTTTGTCAATTTCCCTATTTATCTGCCGAGCAGTGTGCAGGCTGTCCCCGAACGGTTTTTCATACAGCACGCGCTCCCACTTGTCATCCTTACTATTCACCAGGCCCACCGCAGAGAGATTACGCGTGGCATTTTCAAAATGTTCTGGCAAAGTGGCCAGGTAAAACAAGCGGTTGCCAGACAAGCCTTCCTTTGCCTCCACTTCCTTTATCTTATTTCGCAGATTTTCAAAGTCCGCCAGATTATCAAAGTTTAATTGCTGATAGTAGGCAGATTGTGTCAGCCGGGCCCAGATGGCCTCATCTACATTCTTAATATTTCCTTTGGCTTCCTCTAGGACGGACTGAATTGTGACCGGTGACCGCGCCACGCCAATAAGCGCCACATGAGACACGGTGTTTAATTTTAATAAATTATAAATGGCCGGAATCAACTTTAATTTGGCCAGATCCCCCGTCACCCCCATGATAATAAAAGTGAAGCTGTTTTTCATAACTCATATATTAGCATATTTACAACCTCACCCACCACCTCGTCATCAAACCACCCCGGTATCAGAATACCACCCCTCCTAAGAAAGGAGGGGTAAAGAGAAGAAAATGAAACGGAGCAAGAATACAGAAGATTTCTTTGAAACCATTTCTTTTGGAGAGGCTTTTGAGGCTGACTGAGCCGAAAACGGAGAATTTTTTAAGCTTCAAAAAATTCGTACTCGGAAAAAGATGTGGTGAGAAGAAATCTGTATTCTTGTGTAGTTCATTCCCTAGATTAAATTATATGATATAATGTACACATGGAAGATTCACTCAAATGGCAAGCACCAGAATATCATCATTATGAACGTAGCCCGGACTGGTTTTGGGCGGTGGGGATTATCGTGATCTGCATTGCCGCCCTCGCCTTCTTTTTTCATAACGGTTTATTTGGCATCCTTATCCTCCTCTCCGCCGGCGTCCTGATCTTTTACGTTCTCCGCGCCCCACAAGATGTGGATTATGAAGTGAACAAAAGAGGCGTAGTGGTGGGTAAAGAGCTTCACCCTTATCTCACCCTAGAAGCCTTCTGGTTGGAGACCCGCCATGGTGAGCCAAAAATAATTTTGAAATCAAAAAAGGCCATCCTCCCCTATATCATTATCCCCGTCCATGAGGAAAGCGCGGATGAAATCGGTGACGCCCTCCGCCAATTTTTGGAGGAAAAAGAACTCACCGAACCCGCCTCCCACAAAGTGATGGAATATTTGGGATTTTAGGCTTTTTGTGTAGTAAAAAATCGGAAATAAAAGAGAATAATAAAAAAGAAGGAAAAATAATCAAATTACCTAGAGACGTGGTAATTCTAAAAGAAACAGCGGGCAGGGCGGACACCCAGACCGCCATACTGATGCGCCAGGTCAATAGCACGCACAATGAGCTGGTGAAGCCTAGGGTTCCAGTACGAGTAGACGAGACCAGCGCCCGATTTGGTATTTAACCATTGACCACTTTTCTTCGTATAATCGGACAAATGAATTGCCGATTCGGAAAAATTCTTGCTTTCCATAATTATGAAATCCGCGAGAGTCATATGTTCGTTGGGGTTTGCCCCAAATAACTTTAAAGCATCGCCAGCGGTAATATTTAGATGAACATCCAAACCAGTTTCCGCTTGGACTTCAGGCAAGGTCTTTTTGTGATATAGGATAATTCTTGGTTTGTCGGTATTCGGGCTCACCGCTCCGGCAAAGTTACCGCCATTTTTAAAATTGTCACCCAGCCAGTATCCGCTTTCCATTTTCATTTTTTCAGCCAAATCAGCTAACGGAACATTACCGGGAATAATAAGCATATCGTTAAAACCCTTTTGCTCCATCTCTTGCTCTATTTCTGCCTGGTTTCTGTCCCAGAGGTCTCTAGCGACATCCTCAAAATCCGTCGGCAAATCCAAACTAGTTTTTTGATAAAAAGAAATGAAATCTTGGAGCTTAGCTTCAAAATCTAGGCTGATTATTTCAGTCTTTCCGTCAGGTTTTTGATAGGAAACGGATATTTCCGAGGCCGCCTGCGAAATCTCTTCCCCGCTGTCAAGTTTGGCCTTCAGCTTTTCCGCACGGTCAAAAAGAACAGTGAGTTTCTTTTGCAAGGCTTCCTTTCGGGCTTCACCGGCACCGGCTGGTTCACCGGGTTGATCATCAAAGGTATCGTCTTTCAGCGCTTGCTCGTATTCCTTAGCTCCGTCTTGCAGAGTGGGCTTCATAGAAAGGAGTTTTTGTTCCAAAACCGCTCGGAGTTCCTCTTGGGATTTTTCCGGTTTTTCGGGCTTTTTAGCCTTGGCTAGTTGGGTGATGGATTCTAAGGACATATTAATATTGTAACAGATTTTATTGATTTTTAACAGGATTCACTCTGTTAAATCCGCTTTGCGGTAATTTTGCTTTGCAAAATAATTTAACAGGGTAAATTACAAATCTTTCAAATGTTCTTTCAGAAGCTCGCCGAGAACAATCGGCAGTTTGGAAACATCTTCCACTACTTGGGCCATTGGTGCATAAGTAGACAAGACTGGCGAACCCTCGCTCGTAATTCCCACACCAATAGCCACTACCCCACTATCCCGCAAGCTTTTCAGAACGCCCTGCACCCGAGCCGGATTATCACTGCCCCCGTCTGTAAAAACAATCACAATCTTCTTCAGCTCACCGATTTTTATTTTTATCTTGGTTTTTTCATCCAGATTGGCGCTGATGGCTTCCAGCGAATTGAAATCTGTGGTCGTTCCCGGCACATTATAAAGTTTCTTCAAAACGTTTATCCGCTCCGCCTCACCAAGCTCGGCTGACATCTTTTTCATCGGCTTACCATCTTCACCAGCGCCAAAACCATAAATCTCGGATTGAACACTGAGCGGTTTGTCTATATTTATTCTCTCTGCTTCGCACAATTCGGCAAATTCTTTCAATACTTCCATCACCAAAACGGCGGCTTTTCTTTGTTCTTCCGCTTTCCGCCCGCCATTCTCGCCCATCGAACCGCTTTGATCACAAACCAAAGTAATTTCCACCTCGCCAAACCTATCTCCTTTCTTTTCTTTAATTTCCGTATCCTCCCAAGATTTTGACTGAAGATCACCGGCTTTATAATCTGATACTAATTGCGCAGGGTCCACCAACTCGTCTCCCTCTTCCACTGGATATTTTGGCGCCTGGGCCACTTTAAGACGTTTGGAAATAATTCGCGAAAATAGATTTTTTAATTCTTCAATAATACCTACATCCGTTTCTGGATTTACTATTTTCGCCAGATTTTCTACGATTTTTCGATAATCCTGTAAATCTTTCTTTTCTACACCAATTTTCTTGGCGTAATCCTCATCGGCCTTATCCGCACTACCTTTGCCTTTTTGCGCCTCTTGCCATTCTTTAAAAGCTTTCTCTACTTCTTCCGCTGGCACCGCTTCAGGGAAATTCTTTTCCGCTTTAGCATAATCATCCGCAAAAATTTTATTTGGGTCAGTCTCATCATCTTTCTCTCCCTTCCCCTCCTCAGATGAGGAGGGGTTAGGGGCGGTTGATTCTTTCCCTCCTTTTTTCCCCTTGCCTTTTTGCGGTTTCCCTTTTCCTTCTTTATCACCTGGCTTTTCTCCTTCCTCACCTTCGCCACCTTGCCCTTCTTGACTCTCACCACCTTTTTCTTCACCCTGTTCACCTGATTTTCCATCACCTTTATCACCATCCTTTCCTTCCCCACCCTTCTTGTCTTCTTCTTTCTTTTTTTTCTTGTCTTCCATATCTTTTTCCAAAAGCGCCTCTACTTTTGGCCAGACATATTTGTCCTGCAATCTCAAGCGCATGGACATTGGTGTCTCGGGGTTAGTCATTATGTCCATCAAGCCCTTTACCTTGGCCACCTCATCAAGCGCTTGCCTCACTTCCGGCGCCACAACACATTTTTCCCCTGGCACACGAGCTTCCCGCAACAGCGCCTGACTAAACTGAATATGCCGAGGCTGGGACGTAGAATCTGTTTCTGCAAACAAATCTTCTTTGTAGGTTTTGGTTTCAAGTTCGCCCATACCTTTATTTGTCCTCTGCACCACAGCTCTGTTTTCACGAATATCGCTATTGCAATTGTCCAGCAAGGAAAAAGCCCGGGATGATTTTATCCTCTTCAAATATTTATCAAACTTTTTCTCGCCACTCTCTTCCGTGAGCATATTTCTCTTTTCCAAGAAATGCTCTATCTCATGCAATATGCCAAAAAGGGTTTTCTCCTCGGAGAGACCGCGCTTTTTATAAAACATGGAATTGACGTAAATGGTGTTGGTTTCCAAATTAAAAGCAAAAGTCGGTATGCTTTTAGGCGCTGGCTCCACATTCACCCGGCCCTTGGCATAATGCTCAAAAAAATCCCGATGCTTTTCAAAAAATTCCACCGCTTCGATGTGCTCATTTTCCGCTTCCTGAGTATTACCAATGACCGGTTCCCCTTCCGGTTTCTCCCCTTTTTTTACTTGTATTATTCCAAATTGTTCCATTACAAGTATAATACCAAATTTTATCTAACTTATCTATTACCAATTTCAAAATCGGAATAAAAGAGAAAAATAAAAAAGAAATTAAAAATAATCAAATTACCTAGAGACGTGGTAAATCTAAAAGAAACAGCGGGCAGGGCGGACACCCAGAGCGCCACTCTGAGCCGCCAGGTCAAGAGCACGCACACTGAGCTGGTGAGCGCTAGGGTTCCAGCGCGAGTCGACGAGACGAGCGCCCGATGTGGTAGCGAGCCAAACATATTTTGTTTCGTCTAAATGTTTATTAGTTTCCTCAAAATACTTTTTTTGAAACACTAAATAATCTTCTAAGGTAAGAGTTTGGTCTAGTTTAACGTCTTGGCCTTTAATATTGAGTGTGGAGGCCAGTTCGGGACGTTCGGTCAATTCCTGATTTTTATGAACAAGAATAATACGAGATTTATCTGTATTTTGACTCTTAGCACCAGCAAAAGAATTCCCCGATTTGAAGTTGGTGCTCTCCCAGTATCCGCTTTCCATGGTCAGTTTGTCTTTAAGCTCGGTAAGTGGAAAACCGCCGGGGATGATTAATAATTCGTCAAAACCATTTTGCTCAACAGCCTGCTCTATCTCCATTTGGTTTTTCTCCCACAAATCACGAACGGTGTCCTCAAAATCATGAGGTGGAGTTATATTATTTCTCTGATAAAATGCTAAAAACTCCTGAAGTTTTTGTTCAAAATCCAAACTAATAATTTCCTTTTTGCCATCAGGATGAGTATAGGTAGCCGAAACTTCCGGAGTAGCCTGGGGAATCTCCTCCCCGCTGTCAAGCTTGGCCTTCAGCTTTTCCGCACGGTCAAAAAGAGCAGTGAGTTTCTTTTGTAAGTCTTCCTTTCGGGCTTCACCGGCACCGGCTGGTTCACCAGGTTGATCATCAAAGATATCATCTTTCAAAGCTTGCTCGTATTCCTTAGCTCCGTCTTGCAGAGTGGGCTTCATGGAAGCAAGTTTTTGTTCCAAAACCGCTCGGAGTTCCTCTTGGGATTTTTCCGGTTTTTCAGGCTTTTTAGCCTTGGCTAGTTGGGTGACTGCTTCAAAACTCATAAAACAATTATATCAAATCTCTGGAAACTTAGCCACAGAAAGTATTTTTTGCTTGAGATTGTGTGAATTACAATGGTCTAATATACCAAAATACGAATGAATATTCTTAGCACTCAAATTGACAGACATTTTATTTTTCGTCTTGTTTCTAAGCAATACCGCTCTGGGTAAAATGGTAAAACCAAGAAAATCAACGCCCCAGGTTATCTTTCTAAGGCTGGTCTTTTCCAGTGGTATTTGCAGTAACAACCTATCCCCCACAAAACTGATTATCTTGCTCCTGATTTTTTCCAGATCCTTATCAGATTCAGAAATAATTACAAAATCATCATTGTAGCGAACATAAAAACGGCATTTTAATTCTTTTTTAACATAATGGTCTAAAACGTTAAGATAAATATTGGCAAAAATCTGACTGGTAATATTACCAAGCGGAATGCCCTTTCCGTGTCCGGAAAAGACATGGCTGTGAATTATTTGCCCGATTATTGCCAGGATTTTATCGCATTTTATTTTTTCTTTTATCAAATCAAGTAAAATATTTTGATCCACGCTGTCAAAATACTTGCGGACATCGCATTTTAAAATAAAACACGGTCCACTGGCACTATTTGCCAGTTTGATGAAGTAACGAAAAGTTTCTACTGCCTTATATTGCCCTTTTCCGACCCTCGAAGCATAAGAATCAGAAATAAATTCCGGATTATAAAGAGATAGCAGATAATCATAAACTATTTGATGCACTACTCGGTCTCGGACTTCCGCCTTGTATATATCCCGTTTTTTATTGTCAAAAATCTGAAAATGTTTGTATGCTGAATGCTTATAATTTGAATCCCGCAGATCCTCATAAAGGCTGAACAAATTATCTTCCAGATGCAATTCAAAATCCATCACGCCGGCTTTACCGGACTTTCCCCGCCGGAATCTATTCCACGCCTCAAAAATATTACTAAGACTAAATAATTCAACATAATTCTTATGGATAATACACATAGTGATCATTCTAAATTAGAGATACCAGTTGTTATTAAACTATTTATTGTCTACGAGATAACGCACAAACTTATTCTTAAATTCCCCAAACATGAAAGATACGCTCTGGGAGAAAAAATAAGTAATTCCCTTCTGGAAGCAATAGAGGCATTTATCCTCGCCAATCAATCTTCTAAATATGAGAAGGAGAAAATCCTAGCCAAAGCCAATTCTAAAATTGAGCTCCTAAAAATCCTTTATCGAATTTCTCTGAATTGCCAAATCTTGGACAGCCGAGAATATTTGGAGCTGGAGCATCGACTTCAGGAAATAGGCCGAATGACCCAGGGTTGGATAAAATACTCGCGAAACGCAGTGTAAAGTAACAAAACAGCGGGCAGGGCGGACACCCAGATTGTCATTCTGATTCGTCAGGTCATTAGCATTCACATTGAGCTGGTGATTGCTAGGGTTCCAGTTCGAGTTGACGAGACGAGCGCCCGCCCCACATTAGCTTTGCGTTAT
>CAYVWL010000028.1:7308-8685 GCA_964455475.1 uncultured Candidatus Saccharibacteria bacterium | reverse complement strand
TCGGCGCTCAACTTCTTTGGTTGCATAAATGCTGACACTTTTTTCTCTGCCATATTATTATTTTGGAAAGTAAATCTATTTAAATTTCCTCTCCGATTATTAAGCTAATAAATAAACGACTCTATAAGTATAGCACGATTTACTTCTTTATAAAACCTTCAAGCGCTTTCAGGGCCTCCACCGGCACCATATAGACCACGGTATTACTCTGGTCAGATGACATATCGTTTATGGATTGCAAGGTACGCAGATGCAGGGCTCCCGGAGTGGCCGCGAGCATCGCTGCCGCCTTGGCGATATTTTCCGAAGCCGCCAACTCTCCTTGGGAATTGATAATGACCGCCCTCTTCTCTCTCTCCGCCTCGGCTTGCTTGCCGATTGTTCTCTCCATCTCGGCGGGCAGACTCACATCTTTCAATTCCACGTTCTGCACCTTCAGTCCCCAAGCATCGGTCTCCTTGTCCACAATCTCTCTTATCCTATCCGCAATCTTATCTCGGCTAGAAAGCAATTCATCCAAAGTCACCTCACCCACAATATTTCGCATCGTGGTCTGGGCATATTGGGAAATAGCGTATCGAAAATCCTCCACTTCAATAATCGCCTTGTTGGCATCGCTCACTTTATAATAAATAACGGCATTCACTCGGACGGACACATTGTCCCTGGTAATGGCATTCTGATCCGGCACATCCACCGCCTTGGTTCTCACATCCACTTTCTGATAGGTTTGAACGACCGGCCAAACCAAGCGCCAGCCTGGCTCCATAATGGAGGTGAATTTACCGAGAGTAAATTTGACTCCGCGCTCATACTGATTGATCTGACGAATACTAGAGATAACTAAAAATAAAACTACTATACCTATTGTGTACCCCATTTTTTTAGCCCAATAAGGGCCGAATTAATTAATAAATCTATTCAAAATAATATCATATTTGCTATTTATTTAACACCCGCCTTTATCATCTCCAAGCAACGGTCGACAGTGAGGAGGGCAGAGTCAGTGGCACTGATATATTTAGCAAAATCTTCGGAGGGTACGAGTTTGATCGCCGTCACCCCGCCATCCGGGTCAGAAACGAAAGGACCATAGGGCTCTACCAGACACAGATACCTGGTTTGATACACATCCACCTCCCGAATATAAAGATAGCCCACAGGAAAATATTTCAGGACTTTCATATTGGATTCCTCTTGCACTTCGCGAATCAAGGCCTCTTCTGGCGTCTCCCCCATCTCCACATGCCCAGCCACCGGTTCCCAATACTCGCCATTTTTTACAATCACAAATTTCCCGTCACAATAGGAAAAGGCGCAGACCGCCTTGATCTTCTCCGTTGGTAGTTGAGAAAAATCATCCGCCTCCTCATAATA
>CAYVWL010000028.1:0-7208 GCA_964455475.1 uncultured Candidatus Saccharibacteria bacterium | reverse complement strand
ATTAATAAGGACTACTGTGTAGGAGAATAAAATTTACCAGATTATCCACCCAAAATTTTTGTGTCAAAAGAAGAATGATCCCCATTATAATAAGGCCGAGCAAAATCAACTGTATTGCGGTCATTTTTCTTATGACATACATCTGCTGTAGCATATTATCGGAGATCTTTATCTCCGACTGTAGGTATAATTTGCGTAAATGTGAATCGAGAAAAGGTTTAACCCCCTTACCTATCCGAATAGGAAGTCTATGAAATATGATTTGCTTCACCAAATTATTACTTAGCAAATAATTGTTCAACGTCGGACCACTGCTGGCCAAAATATTCATCGACTTGTATTTAGAGACGACACTCTCCGGCGAATCGGCATATTCATAACCCCCTTTCAAATTCGAAACAGGATTATGACTGACAACCACTTTCCTGCAAGCCAAATCCTCGAACGGTTTTAGTAGCTCATTAGGATAGGCCTGTATTGCCTCATAAGTCTTTCTGCCCATCATCAAGACTTCATACTTTTCAAATACCGACAGGGTGAGCGGCCAATTATTATCTGGTATAAAATCCTCGGATCCATCCTCGCCGGTAATATAGCCATCGTCGGATATTACATTGTACAAAGTTATCTTATTCATAATTATATATTTTTCTATTTACCTATTCGCACGAATATGCCAACTGATTGATATTAAAATATTTTTTTGACCAAAGTGGGAGTGGTGGTGGAGTTTTCCACGCGGAAATTTACTTTACCTAGAACCTGGTTTGAAGGAGTCATCACCTTTACCCGCCAGAGGCCAGGGGTGACAGATTGTTTCAAGGAATAAATACGATATCCCGCTTCCCGCCCGCCAGAAATAGGTAAGGTGACCTTGCTTTGGTCCACCCACTGCTCTTTCTGCTCATCATAATACTGCCACTGGTGGATAACAGTGGTGCTAAAATTCACTGGGGAAAAGATGGCGCTAAAAATGTAAACGGTCTCGCCGGCTCGCCGATGAAAAACCGGATAGCGCTTAAAATAATCCGTCCAGGTGGTTTTCTCTCCCGTCACTTGGTAATTACCATCGGCCGTCTTGATAATCTGATGATAAACACCGGCCTCTTTTAGTGACAGTGGAATGGGCGGGATCACATTGGTAAAATATAAAATATTCATCAAAAGGAAAATACCGACCAGGCTTATACGCAGAGCGCGGTGACTCAAATCAAATTTTTCCTTGGTGATTTTCCGTATTAGCCAGGTGAAGAAAAAAATAATAAGGCCACTTAAAAGGCCGGAAGTGATAAACAAATCCGCACCCAACCGGTGAAAAATAACAGGCAAAAGAAAGACGAGAAAAAGATAGATAGAGACAAAAAGGACGCTCGTCTGAAAAGCCAAACGTTCATAATATTTTTTCCACAATTCATTACCCACGAGCAAGGTCACTAATAATAAAATAAATAACCAACTGTCAGAAAAAGAGGAGCTACGCATATAAAAAACAAAAAAAGTGGAAAAGAGTCCACCAAAAGCAAACTGAATGACCAAAGTGAGATAGAAATGAAATTTTATTTTCTCTGCCTCCGGCAAGTCTTTCTCCCGCGCTCGCTTTTCAAAATAAGTCAGAGCCAAAATACCACAGCCGGCGATCAGGAGGTGCATCACAATCCAAAAATTCTCCAGAAAATTATCCACGCGGGTGAGGGTGAGTGAGGTAAAAATAAATCCATAGATCAAGCCCACGGGTGAAATCCACTTTTCAAACTTTTTATATAAATCGGAAAATTTGTCTAGAAACATGATAAGTGAATGATAGCAAAAAATGTGTAATTAAAAAAGCACGTGTGGCCGGTGAAGTCTGCCCGCGCAGACTCCACCGAACCATCACGTACTTTGTCGGGAACTTCTCCACACTCGCTACAGGATGCCTGTCACCGCTTGGGCGAAGATCTCCGCGATTCCAGCCTGATCACCGCGAGACCGTGCCTCGTTCAGAGCCTCAACGTCGATGCGCTCGGCGCAGATCAAACCGCGCTTGACGTTACGAATGCTCCGGGCGATGGACTCGGCCTGCTGTCCATTCGTATCGGACGGCAGAGGCTGAACGTCCAGTCCGATCATCCCATTGTACCCCTCCTCCTTGAGAGTATACATCACCTCGCAGGGAATAGACGGATTCACATCGCCGAAGGCCCGATCCTCGTCGAACTTCGGCGCTTCCGAGCCACCGTTCAGGTGAACATGGAAGAGTTTGCCAACAGTCGAGGCCAGACCAAGCTCCATGGCATACCGCTTGCCCCCCATCTGGCTGTGACACGTCTCCGGGTTGAACCCGATGAACGGACGCAGTGCGTTCGGCAGACAGTTGATGAGGGTGATTCCTTCGCCCACATCAGCCGGAAAGCTCCAGCTCGGAGGTTCGTTGAACTTGGTCTCGATGGCAAAGGCAAGGGCCCTCTCCGGACCGAATGTTCCGATCATCCACTCCAGCACCTCCTGGATTCCATCCGCGGCCATCTTCAACAGGTCGCTGTACCGCATTTGAAGCGGGACGTTGATGCCATTGCTCCCGACCCAGTACACATCCACTTTGGCACCGAAGACTTCGATCCCTGTCCTGATGTAGCGCTTGGTGTATTCCACCGCCGCCCGTCGAACACGCGGATCCGGATGACAAAAGTTGCCACCCGCGAAGTCTGGCCGCTTGAAGAGATTGGCCGTGCACATCCACACGTCCAATCCTTCGTCACGTACGATCTTCATGATCGCTTCCGCCTGCTCGGGTGGAGCCTCGGTGTCGTGGAACTCCAGGTGGGTCACGCCCGCCGCCTTCATCAGCTGGCATTTCGCGGCGAGCGTAAGCTCAAACCGAGTCGCCGGGATAAACCGGCTACCGCCGGGATTGATGTTCCAGTCCCCGGCCGAAAAGTACTTGCCGAGTTCCAGGTTCATGAAATCCGGACGCCAGATACCGTCAACTTTCTTGAAACCCATCTGACACACTCCTTCTTGTTTAACTAACTCAATCTCCAACCGTAGACTCTCGTCACCTCCCTTTTTTCGTAATCGCTATTCAATTCTTTGTGTACAAACCCAGACAAAACCCACCATTTTTTTCGCTTTTTGACAAATTCGCTGAACGCCTCAACGAGGCCTCCCGTTGAGGCGTTCATTAGACTGAATCAATAATGGCCTGCATGCTTTTGACGTCAGCTTTATTTAAATGCTCTATTCCCCGCTTCTCATAATCCTTAAAGACACCGCCATTTGTAGTGGTGGAATATATTTTAATTTCCGGATACTGTCTCCTCACTAGGTCAGCAATTTCCAACCCCTCCGCTCCACCATGAGTCAGACTATGATCCAGAAAAATCACTCTTGGCAAATGCGCCCGAATAGCCATCATGGCCTCGTCCACACTGTGACATTCCACCGCCGAAAAATTATCTGACTCCTCAAAGAAATGGCCTATACTTTTTACCACCGCTGGATAATCATCAATTAAAAGGCATTTGCCCTTCACCCGCTCCACAGGCTCAGTCTGTGCGGCACTACCCAAACCTACCTCAATTATTTTTTGTGCTTCGGACATCTTATTTTTTTATATTAAAATTATTTTACCTCTGTATCATAGCAAAAAATGCGGAATTTAAAAAGGCGTGCACCCTTCAAAATTCAGGGTGATTTTTGTCAGATAAAAAATCACATTCCCTTCTTCCTCAAAAACAAGCGCACGAGGCGGAGGTCTTCAAAGGTGAAATGCCCGCCTTCTTTTTCTAAAATCTTCATCACCGGCGTGAGGCGCAGTTCCCTATTGTCACCATAAGTATCATTAAACGCCCGATAAATTTTTCTAAATTTGGTGGCCGGTATTTCCGCCTCCAATCCGCGGATATCCAAATGATTATCTTCCTCTAATAATTTTTCCAGATGGTCTAGCACCGTGCCCACCTTGGTGCCCTTCATATTGGCAATCTCATTTATATTCATCCCCGCCTCCAGATATTTTCTCGTTTCATCAAAGGTGGAAATTTTTATTTTCTTTATCCTCCCACTTGCTGTGCGGTCTGGCCGGATTTTTTCCAGAAACTTTTTCTGCTTTTCTTTTTTATCCGCATCCGAGAGTGCATACATCTCGGCCAGATGTTTATTAGAAATCTTTTTCAATTCTTGATCAAAGTCCAGCACTTCTCCACGCACCTGCACCGCCAGCTCATTTAGTCCAAGCAGGGTCAGGCCATCTAGTGACCGCACGCGAGACAGCGCCACATAGCCCATCCCTTTTTCAAAAGATTTTGACAAATCCACTTCTATGGCATCCAGGCTCATCCCTTGGCTCTTATGCACCGTGATGGCCCAGGCTAGGCGAAGCGGATATTGCATAATAGTGGCCTTGGGCTTGCCCTCTTCTTCTATCATCCAGCTGGCCGGTTTGACATGAATATTTTTGCCATAAGCGGTTTGCACGACAGGACCATCTGCATCAAAACCGACAATTTTACCCAGCGTGCCATTCACATAACCCTCCTCAAAATTATTTTTGACAAACATCACCTTGGCACCAGTTTTTAATTTCAAAACTTCTGGCGCGAGGCAACTTTTCTTCAAGGAATCCACGAGCGGTTTCCGCCCATTGCCCTCCATAGTATATTCCCGCTGTTGGCCATGAAGCTTTTGCAATTCGCGCGCATTGATCTCGTCCACATCAATATTATGTGTATGCAATCTCGTCGGCTCTACCCTTTTTATCAAGGTCTCACCTTGAAGATTCCGTCTGGACATCAAATGCTTCATACCTTCATCTGACAAGCAATTTCCGCGGATTTCGTTTAGGACTTTCAAGAAAGCCGAGTCCGTCTGGCGATGTTGCTCTTCCAAATAGCAGATTTTAAAATTGGCTTCCTTCCAAATTTCCGCTTCATAAGCAAACTGGGCTAGGGGCTCGCCCGCGCGGGCGATGGGTGGAAGCTGGAAAAAATCTCCACACAAAATCACCTGTATTCCGCCAAAAGGCAGTAAACTATTTTTCATATACTGACAGACTTTATTTATGAGATCCAAACGAAAATGATGAAGCATGGACACCTCGTCTATCACCAGTACCTGCGTGCGGTCAAAACGATCGCGCAAATATTTTCGCGTTTTCAATTCTTCCAATTCAAATTTATTCAAACTATCTTTTATACCCATCCCGGTCCAGGAGTGAATGGTAGTGCCACCCATATGTGTAGCGGCGATACCAGTACTAGCCGTGATCCCCACGTCCACATAATTATCTTTCAGAAAATTTATATATTTATTCAGCAAATGCGTTTTGCCGCTCCCGGCCGGCCCAGTCAAAAAAACATTATGCCCAAGTTTTAGAATTTCTAGTGCCTCTGTTTGAGTCATGAGAAATAGTATAACACAAAGCCCAGCGCTTGTTTTTTGAGATTTTCCCTATTTACCCATTCGTACGAATGGTTCCATAGACTATTCTATAATATAAATAAACAAAAACCGCCCTCCATGCGGTTTTGTATCGCACATGGGCGGAAACTTTGGAGTTGACACGAGATGATCAGTATTGAAGCTCGTCGATGACCTGCATTCGAATTGCTGAATATTCACCAGACCTGACTGCTCTCACCAGCTTGCTGAGTGCCTCCCCTTTAGGTCCAATAATGTGAAGGTAGCCGACCCTCTTGGCTATCAGGTTCGTCACCGCTCGGCTGTCCGAATCAATGAGTACCTCATGTCCTTCCTTCTCCGTGCCCAGTGTTCGAACCAGCCCGTAGAAGTATCTCTCTAGGGCCCTCGTTTCCACAACATAAAACCCCACGATCTGAATGACAATCATGATACCTCTCCTTCCTCCGTCATTTCTCCTGAACGCTTACCAAATCTAAAGTGAATCATACCCCTTTTCCCCTCCCCCGTCAAACAGAAATTTTTTATTTTTTTATGTATAATGACCCCATGGCGAGTAAGTTTATACATCTACATAATCACAGCCACTATTCCCTGCTGAATGCCCTACCGAAAATCCCGGAGCTGGTAAAGGAAGCAAAAAAATATGGAATGCCTGCGCTCGCGCTCACGGACAATGCCAACCTTTACGGCGCGATAGAATTTTATAAAGCTTGTAAAAAAGCCGATATCAAACCAATCATCGGCGCGGATATGTATGTCAGTGCCCGCACGAGAAATGACAAGCAAGGGGGCGTGGATAACAGGCGATCACGTTTGATACTTTTAGCTAAGGATCTCACCGGTTATCATAATTTGATCAAGCTGGTCACGGCTGCCAACCTGGAAGGTTTTTATTATAAACCGCGAATTGATAAAGAGCTGATTGAAAAATATCCAGCCGGCCTCATCTGCATCTCCCCTTCCTTTTCCGGTGCCACCTCCCAAGCTTTGAAAAATGGTAATCCAGAGGAAGCGAAAAATCTGGTGACTTGGTATAAAAAAATATATGGCCCGGAAAATTTTTATTTAGAGCTCACTCACCATCCAGAAATTGACGGACATGAAGAGTTGATGAAAAAGATTGTGGCACTGGCCCGGGAGACGGATACCCCACTGGTAGCTGCGCATGATACTTATTATCTCCACCCCGAAGACAAAAAGGCGCGGGATACCCTACTTCTCGTAAACACCGCCGGCGATTTTTCTGATCGAAATTCCGATAGCAGTGAAGAAGATTTTTCTTTTATTTCCCCCGAGCGCGCGGAGGAACTTTTTGCCGAGACACCAGAGGCACTAGAAAATACGGTAAAGATTGCCGAAGCCTGTAATCTGGAATTAAAACTGGGCACTTGGGTTTTCCCGGATTTCAAAGTGGAGAGTGGACTGACCGCGGATGAAGAATTAAAAAGATTGGCTTATGAAGGTTTTGCGGTGCGCGGGCTGGAGCAGACCAAGGAATATACGGACCGCCTGGAATACGAACTCAAAGTGATCAAGGACAAAGGCTATGCCCCCTACTTTCTAGTGGTGGCGGACCTCTTGCGTTTTGCCCATGAACATAAAATCCTGACTAATATCCGCGGGTCCGTGGCCGGCTCACTCACTACCTATCTTACAAAGATTACCAATGTGAATCCGATTGAATTCAAATTACCGTTTGAACGATTCCTAAATCCGGAGCGCCCCTCGGCCCCCGATATTGATATGGACTATGCGGATAACCGCCGTGATGAAGTGATTGCTTATGCCAAACAAAAATATGGTGCAGA
>CAYVWL010000027.1:0-8695 GCA_964455475.1 uncultured Candidatus Saccharibacteria bacterium | reverse complement strand
CTAAACGATTTCCGGAGCCTTGGAAGCGATACCCTGGAAACCTTTCTCAGCGATCTCCCGTGGAATTGGTCCGAAGACGCGTCCGGCCAATGGTTCACCTTTGGCTTTATCAATCGTCACGATGGCATTCTCATCAAAGCGGATATAGGAGCCATCTTTTCGGCGATAAGCAGCACGCTGTCTCACCACCACACCATATAAAACATCTTTCTTCTTTACACTCTTTCTTGGTTCCGCCTTTTGTACAGAAAAAACCACCACATCACCAAGCTGGGCAATGAATTTCTTGGATGAGCCGAGCACTTTAAAAATTCGGCCTATCTTGGCACCGGTGTTGTCCGCAATCGTCACTAATGTTTTATCTTGTATCATATTCTTATATTTATTTCTCTACGACAATGAATCGCTTGTCCTTGGAAATTGGTCTGGTCTCCATGATCTCTACCACCTCCCCTTCTTTGTGCTTATTACCAGCATCATGGGCCTTAAACTTTTTCTGGCGCTTCAAAAACTTGCCATATTTTGGGTGCTTGGTATAACGCTCCACTAATACCACAGCGGTATCCTTCGTCTTGGTGGAGACTATTTTACCGGAGAATATTTTTTTACTAGTGGATTCCACCCCATTAGAAATTTTCTCTGACCCAATTGTATTTTTTTTACTTTTATCTTCCATTTATTTTTAATTATTATTCTTATGTTTGTAGAATTTCTAACGGGGCAGGTTTTATTTATTATTTAAAACCGTCATTATCTGGGCAATCTCCTTTTTCAAATTCTGACCTTCTTTCAAATTTTTGGTCTTACTCCCGGCCATGGCAAAACGGAAAACTCTAAGGGCTTCCTGCTTTTCTTTTAGCAAGTGCTTTAATTCGTTTTCGGTTTTATTAATTAATTCTTTCATATTTTATATAATTTCTCGGCTGACCAACTTGGTCCTAACCTGAATTTTGGTTCCTCCTTTTCTCAAGGCTTCACGCGCCTCCACTTCTGGAATACCATCTACTTCAAATAACACTCGGCCAGGGCGGATCACTGCTTCATAACCCTGTGGATCACCTTTACCCTTACCCATTTTCACTTCGGCCGGCTTTTGAGTGTATGGTCGGTCCGGGAAAATCCTGGTCCACAATTTACCGGTCTTGCCCAAGGAGTGAGCGATGGTTTTTCTAGCAGCCTCAATCTCGGTGGAGCGTAATCTCCCCGCCATGATGGCTTTCAAACCAAAGGAACCAAAAGAAACACGAGTGCCACGGGTCTCATTACCCACTTTGTCTTGGTTTTCTCGGCCAGTTTGCCACTTTCTAAATTTTACTTTTTTCGGTAATAACATTTTATTTTTTGCTAAAGATCTCACCCTTGTAGATCCAGACTTTTATACCAATATCACCATAAGTCATATGGGCTTTCTCCTGAGCATAATCAATATCAGCACGCAGGGTCTGCAGTGGAATACGGCCTTTCTTTAAATCCTCAGTGCGGGCCATCTCGGCTCCACCTAGGCGCCCTCCCAAATAAATACGCACTCCGAGAACATCACGGTTGGCCATCACTTTTTCCATGGTCTGCTTCATCACTCGGCGGAAAGGCATTCTTTTCTCCAAACCTTCAGCTATCATATAAGCCACAATAGCGGCATTCGACTCTGGTGATTTTATTTCCTCAATATCCAATTTGAAATCCGCGGGGATGGCTAGCTTGGCCTTCTTGGTAAACTTGATAATATCATTGCGAAGCTTGACGGAACCTTCACCACTGCGACCGATAATAATACCGGGGCGAGAAGTCTTTATAATAATACGGAAAGACTTTTGATTACGCTCCATCTCAATCGATGCCACATACAAACCGCGCATCTTTTTCTCCAAAAATTCACGGAGCATTATATCCGCCTTGAGAGCACTACGAAAATCCTTATCCGAGGAGAACCAGCGGGACTTCCAGTCTCTGATAATGCCTAAGCGATGTGAATATGGATGGACGGAATGTGACATATTATTTTTTTAATTTCTTAACTTTATCCTCTTTGACACTCAAGACCAAAGTGATATGGCTGACTCTCTTTCTGATAGGGGTGGCCATACCGCGAGCTTTTGGCATTCGGCGATACAAGATGGCACCATTGTCCACGGTCAAAGATTTTACAAACAAATCCTCCACATTCAGGGAAAAATTATTCTTGGCATTGGCAATAGCGGATTTTAGTAAACCGATGATTGGGTCTGAAGCGCGCTTGATAGTGACGGTCAAAATATCTATCGCCTGCTCGGCCTTCTTGCCTCGAATCAGGCCACCCACTAGGCGGACTTTTCGCGGAGACTGTCTATAATCATTTAATTTGGCGGTGATATTCATATATTAAAATTATTTTTTAGGCCCGTCCTTGGCTTCAATAGAAGCCTTGGCGCTCTGGGCAGCGGTGATTTCCGCTTCTTTCTGCTTGGTATCCAACTCTTTCTGCATCTTTCCACCATGGCGATGGAACTTCTTGGTATGAGAGAATTCACCTAGTCTGTGACCTACCATGTCTTCAGTGACCAAAACTTCCAGGTGTTCACGGCCGTTATGGACGCCAAAATTGAAACCCACCATTTCAGGCGAGATCTGGCTGCGTCTGGACCAGGTCTTTATCACACCGGTCTCGATCGGCTTTTTACCTTCTATTTTCTTTAGAAGTTTTTCGTCCACGTATGGGCCTTTTTTTATTGATCGTGCCATTTATTTTTCTTATTGATATGAAGCGCTATACTAACAAAATTTCACCAAAAGTCAATTACTTTTCTGCTTTGTTTTTACCCACTCGGCGCCTGGAAACAATCAAATTATTTGAGTATTTCTTTGGTGTTCTGGACTTCTGACCCTTACCCACATGCTTGCCCCAACGTGTCTTGGCAAAACGCAAACCACGGCCTTGTCTCTGCTCTCCTCCACCGTATGGGTGGTCCACTGGGTTCTGGGCGGTACCACGGACAGTAGGGCGAATACCCAACCAGCGTGATCGGCCGGCCTTACCAATATTGATTAATTTATTTTCATTGTTGGACACTTCACCAATACAGGCAAAACAGGAATCCATCACTTTTCGCACCTCGGTAGATGGCAATTTCAAATGCGTATAGCCAGCGTCATTGGCCACCACCTGCACAAAGTTTCCACCCGCTCGGCCCAATTTGCCACCGTTACCCGGCTTTAGCTCCACATTGTACACAAAAGTACCCACGCCAATCTTTTTCAAAGGCATTCTGTTTCCCACTTTCATCTCAGCATTTTCTGACACCAAGAAAGTGTCCCCCACCTTCATGGTATTTGGCAAAATCACATAGCGCTTCTCACCATCAGCATACTGGGCGAGGCCGATAAAAGCGGTGCGGTTTGGATCATACTCCACGGAAATGATCTTGGCTGGTATATCAATTTTATTATAAGAAAAATCCACTTCACGGAAAAGGCGCTTGTGCCCACCGCCTTTGTGTCTGGTGGTCAAACGGCCATAATTGTTCCTGCCCACATGGCGCTTTCGGCCAAAGGTGAGGGACTTTAACGGCTCGGAGGCGGTAATAACCTTACGGAATTCAATTCCGGTCATCTGTCTCCTGCTGGGTGATGTGGGTTTATAGTGCTTCATATTTTTATACAAATTCTATCTTATCTCCCTTCTTTAAATACACCACGGCCTTTTTGACACCGGAGACTCGGCCAGTCTTGCCACGAGAAAAAACTTTCTTGGCTGGCAAGTTGGTAATATTTACTTTCACTGGGGTCACTTTGTAAAGCTCCTTCACGGCCTTGGCAATGCTTTTCTTATTGGCTCTTTCCGTCACCTCAAAAGTGTACACGCCAGACGCTTCGGCTTGCAGACCAGACTTTTCCGTGATTCTTGGTTTTTTAATAATTAATTCATTCATCTTATTTCATTTTATTCTCTAGAAATTTGAAAGCTTCAGCTGGATTATCCATAATCAAATATTTATAATTCAAAACGTCCAACGGATTTATATTTCGAACTTCATCTAGTTTGATATTACCAAAATTTCGGAAGGCGCGATCCAGATTTAAATCTTTCTTATTGACGGCAATATAGGCGGAATTTTCTCTCTTGGCCAAAATATATTCCCCACCCTTGATCTGGCTCAAATTCTTCAAAACGGCCAGGCCTTCCTTAGCCTTTGGAGCGGAAGTCTTTAGATTATCCAGGAAGAAAACCTCGTTATCACGGAATTTCTTGGACAAAATAGTAAACAGAGCTTTGGCCTTCATTTTCTTATTCACCTTGCGGTCAAAGTTTTTCTCCTTGCGTGGACCATGAGCCACCCCTCCTTTTACCCAAATAGGTGAACGAGTAGAGCCATGACGAGCTCGGCCGAGACCCTTTTGCTGCCAAGGCTTTTTACCACCACCAGAGACTTCACCACGAGTCTTGGTATGAGCCAGACTGGTGCGCTTGTTGGACATAAGAGAAACCACCACCTGATGCACGAGGTCTGCTTTCCAAGGGAGAGCAAAGATACTTTCTGGTAATTTTACCTTCTCTACACTTTTACCCTCCTGATTATAAACTGGGGCTTCTAGTGCACCGAGAGTCTTAACTTCAGTATCACGAGCATTCTTCTTTTCCTTTCGGACTTTGGTTTTAGCTTCACCGGTCTTTGTCTTGGTGACAACTTTATCAGCGATTTTGGAAGCTTTCAGATTTTTTTTAGTAGTTTCGTTTTTCATTGTATTAAAATTACCCGGTTATCTCTACCAAAGTCCCTCGGCGTCCAGCCAAGGCACCCAAAATCAAAATCTCATTGGTGGCCGAATCAATTTGTATCACTTTCAAACCGGAAATGGTCACTTTATCTGAACCAGTTCGGCCGGCCATGCGCATCTTCTTTGGCACGCGTCCACCCTCTCTGGTACCACCAGAAATAGAACCCGGAGCGCGCTCGGAATGCTTTTGACCGTGAGTGCGGGGCTGACCTTTGAAACCATGTCTCTTAATAACACCCTGAAAACCCTTACCTTTGGAAATAGAAGAAACGGTGATCTTGTCCCCTTCTTTGAAGGCCGATAAATCAATCTTGTCCCCCACCTTCATTTCCGCCAAAGCCTTGATATCTTTTTCCCCTTCCATTCGGAATTCCTTGATGAAACGGAAATTACCCAGGCCTTTTACATGGCCTTTAATTGCCTTGGAAATATTCTTCTCCTTCTTTACACCAAAACCCACCTGCACGGCATTGTAACCGTCAGTCTTTTCTGTTTTTATCTGGGTGATGACAATTGGGCCGGCCTCTAAAACCGTAACAGGGACCACATTACCCTTATCATCAAACACTTGAGTCATATTCTTTTTTACCCCGAGAATAAATTTCATAAAAAATAATTACTGGCGATATGAGTAAATCAATTCTTACTCCTATCCCCCTTACTCCCTGCCTCTTTATAGGACAGTCAGACGTTTTTACACGTTCCACCAGGTTAGCATTTTGCGGAATAAAATGCAAGACATTTTCCCCCAGCGAAAAAGAGCCTGGTTTAAGGCTCTTTTTTGCTGAAAATATTATTGCGTAACAGGTGGGGTGACAGGCGGAGTAGGTGGAACCGGTGTGGCTGTCTGGGCCGACGGCGTGGCCATGAGCACGATCAACCAAATCCAACCAATAATGGGGATCAGACACAAAAGTTGCCACCAACCGCTTTTATTTATATCATGTAAACGCCTAGCGCCAACAGCAAGAGATGGAATAAGCACGGCCAAGGAATAGATATTACTAATAAAATTATTCTTATCACTAAGGGCAGTTGAAACCATTCCTAAAATAATGCCAATAACAAAGTTAATAAGCACAAACATCCAATACTCCTTTCGACTAGCCCGACCGTCAAACACCGCGTATTTCTTTAAAACCCCAGTATAATACTCCATATAATAATAATTAAATTAATAAATCCGACTCCCTTTATTATACACCCCCACGAACTAATAACAAATCAGTATAATCGCCACTTTCACCATGGTGAAAGTTTTAAATATGAGGAATTTGGAGTAAGCTATGGCTTGCTTGAGAATTGGTAAAACTAGATTCACCATGGTGAATCCTAAAATGAGTTCTCCCCCGCACACCAAAAAAGAGCCTGGTTTAAGGCTCTTTTTTGGTTAAGTTATTTATATTCCTTCATCTTATATCCTGCTCTAAATATTAAAAATAAAATTATTAAGATAAAAATAAAACCTGGCGTAGGCCAGCCACCATCAAGACCAAAAGAGATCCCGGTTTCTATACAGACTGGAATACCTAATAACAGTTTTATTATAAACCAAATAATTAATAAGGAAGAAGTTATTATTAATAGCCAACCGAATCTTTCTTTCATTATTAAATTATACTCTGATCTCAAACAAAAAACCACCCTTTACCGGATGGTTTTTTGTCACTCTCTTCCCCTCCTTAGTTAAGGTTGAAATTTGGGAAGGGACCCAAATGAAAGACCTTGAACGTTTTGTAATCGAAATGTGAAAGGTGTACTGATCATGTAATGATGGGTTGGGGGCGGTTGAATCCCCCAGAGCTTGGTTTGAGGCTCTTTTTTAACTAAGCTAATTTTTTCCTAGATTTAACTTTTCCGACAATCCAACCTATAATCACTCCAAGTATTATTAGCACTAAAGGTGCCAAAATAAAGGAAAACAAAAAAGAAAATCCCAACACCTCATCAAAAGATGGTTTTACACCAAAAAATAATCTTCCAAAAAATTCCTGAAATGAAGCCAGTAACTTTGTCAATGAATTAATATTCCACATCATTATATACACAATTAATCCTATGGTCCCGCCGGCTACTAAATATTTCCACGTTTTCATACATTTTATTAAATTACTAATATACTTAGTATTATACTCATTTATTCAGCAAAAAACCACTCCTTTTCAGAATGGTTTTTTGTTCCTCCTTCCCCTCTCCTTTTCTAAGGAGAGGGGTTAGGGGTGAGGTTAAATCATCTTCACATCAATATTCACTCCACTAGGCAGAGAAAGATTTGTCAGCGCTTCAACCACCTTGGCCGAAGGGCTCACAATATCGATCAACCTCTTGTGCACTCTCATCTCAAACTGTTCTCGCGCGTTTTTATAGACGAAAGAAGCTCGGTTGACCGTATATTTCTTGATCTCCGTTGGGAGAGGAATTGGTCCTAGAACTTTGACGTCAAACCGCAAGGCCGTATCAATGATTTGCTTCACTGAGGCATCAAGAATCTTGCTATCATAAGCCCTCACGCGGATACGGAGTTTGGACACCACATCTTTGGGAGCCACTTTAGCTACTTTCTTGGCAGTCTTTTTAATTATTTTTTCTTCCATTTTTGTATTTTACTTTCAAACGAGGGACGTACCTCTTTTGAAACTTATTCATAAATTCCTCACAATATAATTTTTGGAGTACGCATAAATTTCTGCTGAAATTTTGCTCCGTCTCGGCTACCCGCCTGCGAAGCCTCCAAAATCATATTGTTTGGAATTTATTTACGCAATTATCTTAGTAACAGCACCGGCACCCACCGTCTTACCACCTTCACGGATAGCAAATCTCTGCTTTTCCTCGAGGGCCACAGGGGCAACCAATTTCACTTTAAAGGTAGCGGTATCTCCTGGCATCACCATTTCCACCTTCTCATTTAAGGTCACATCACCAGTCACGTCCGTAGTTCGCATATAGAACTGTGGCTTGTAACCAGTAAAGAATGGGGTGTGGCGACCACCTTCCTCTTTCTTCAAGATATACACTTCAGCCTCAAATTCGGTATGTGGGGTCACGGAACCTGGCTTACAAATAACCTGTCCACGATGCACATCCTCTTTCTTGGTGCTTCTAAGAAGGATTCCGGCATTGTCTCCGGCCATACCCTCTTTGAGTTGCTTGTTGAACATTTCGATACCAGTCACCACCGTTTTAGAGGTAGGCTTGATACCGACAATTTCTACTTCCTCTTCCACCTTGATCACTCCTCTTTCAATTCTACCGGTCACCACGGTTCCACGACCCTCAATTGAGAAAATGTCTTCGATTGGCATCAGGAAAGGCTTGGCAACATCTCGAACTGGCTCAGGAATATAAGTATCCAGGGCGTCTACAAGGGCCAAAACAGACTTGGACCACTCATCATCATTATTTGTTGCTTCCAAAGCCTTGAGGCCGGAACCACGAATAACTGGAGCGGTAGCACCGTCATAACCTTGCTTGGTGAGAAGCTCTCTCACCTCTTCCTCCACGAGGTCAATCAGTTCCTTATCCGGAACCATATCACATTTGTTCAAATAAACGATCACCTTTGGCACACCCACCTGCTTGGCGAGCAAGATATGCTCTCTGGTCTGTGGCATCACACCATCAGTAGCGGCGACCACGAGTATAGCACCGTCCATCTGGGCGGCACCGGTAATCATGTTCTTGATAAAGTCCGCGTGACCAGGACAATCTATGTGCGCATAGTGTCTCTTGTCTGACTCATACTCGTTGTGAGAAAGGGCGATAGTAATACCGCGAGCCTTCTCTTCTGGAGCACAGTCAATATCATCCACTCCTCTTAACTTTACTGTCTTACCCGCACGGTGCAATACGTTTAGGATTGCCGCGGTCAGGGTAGTTTTGCCGTGGTCAACGTGGCCAATAGTACCCACGTTAACGTGTGGCTTTGTTCGATTGAAAACTT
>CAYVWL010000026.1:5438-8876 GCA_964455475.1 uncultured Candidatus Saccharibacteria bacterium | reverse complement strand
TAAGCGTAGTGGAGGCCGAATTAAAGGATATTTGGGCTAATTTATTAAAATTCTCCGCCTCTTTTCTCTGAGCTAAGACGGTAGCTTTCAAAGCTTCTGTTTTATTTCTATTATTTACACTTACCTGCCACAAGAGCCCACCCACAAATAAAAAAAGCCCAATCACAGTCACTACCGCCAGTATTTTTTGTTTTTTTTCTTGCTCTGGCGTCATTAAATGTTATTAGTATTATCTGTGACTTCACTCTCCTCTACTTTGTCTTCAACCATTTCTGTTGGTTTATTAGCTATTTCATTTTGCTCAAATTCCGCTTTGACTTTTTCATACTCTGGCAAATCCTCAATTTTTGACACGCCTAAAAATTGCAAAAGTTCAAAAGTGGGGCGATAGAGGAAACTGCGACGATCCTTTTCATTATCAATTCTCTCCACCAAACCGCGAATCTGTAAATTACGTAAAATAAAATTTGACTGCACGCCACGAATATAATCAATCTCCGCGCGGGAAATAGGGCCTTTGTAAGCAATAATAGAGATGGTCTCTAGTCCGGCCTTGCCCAGATCCCGAACCAATTCTTCCTTGGTTAGGCGTTCAATAATGGGGGTAAGTTTGGCCGAAGTACCCAGCATCACTTCATTATCTTTGAATATTAATTCCACACCTCGGCCTACTATTTTCTCCTTCAAAATCTCCAATCCAGCCTTTACCTCCTCTTCCGTTTTATTCAAACTCTCCGCCAATTTTTTAATTGACTGTGGCTCCCCCTTCCAGAAAAGTATTGCCTCTATCCCAGTAGAAATTTCTTCAAGTCCAGTATCGTTATTATTTTGAGTTATATTAGTATCCATTTATTTTTTTAATTGATATTTTGTAGGAAATTCTACGGGACACGTTTGATTCTATCCAATGATATTTCATCCATTTGTTTATTTTAACTCCACCACCTCGGCTCGGAGACTCGCCACTCCTCCTTAATCAAGGCGGAGAAAGCGGATCCTCACTTCCCCTTTCCCGGCCTTAGTCAAGGCGGGGTGGACATTCTGATGGACGGGGCGGTTGTGTTCAAAAAGTATATCATTTATAGAATAATTTTCCTGCTTGACTTTTAAATCAATCGGGTGTATAATAGAAGGTAGATTGTGAAGATTGGCTGTGTGGTCAATCTGTTGACGTGTGATGCAACGCAGGCTCCTGATGGAGCAAGGAGAAGTAGATGAAGGATAATCGTAGTGGCCTGACTCTGGTTGAGGTTCTAATTTTTATCGCAATGATCGGATTGATTGCGTCGATTGCTATTCCATGCTTTGTGAAGGCAAAGGCCCTGCAGGCTCAACATGAAGCGAGCCTGGCAGAGCAACCGACATCGGAGCAACTGACAGAACAAGCAAAGCTGGAGAGTGAGAAGCGGACGCAGAGTAAGCTGGCCCAGGTTCGTTTCTTTGAACCTGACGCCTACTACTTCCCCTTCCCAAGTATGAAGGAGTTTCTGGAAGTTAGAGGTGCCTTCCTGGATGCTCATACGAATTTGGAGTCTGTCTGTGTTGAGCCAGACGTTGTCAGAATTGATAGTCGTGGAGAAATAGCTCTATCTCCGAGGGATGTGTTCAGTAGTTACGGTGTTGGTGTGACTATTGGACACACTATGTTTGTTCGCGAAAAGCGGTAAGTGGTGCGGAAAGGTGCCACAGACAAAACCCGGGATTGCACAGGTGTGCGATTCCGGGTTTTCTAATTATAATGTGGGAGGCCGGCGGTTTGGGTCTCCATTTCTATATCGTCAAAATGATTGTCCTGGCGGACATTTACTATCCCCTGCTTTACTAATTCTAACATGGCGAGAAAGCTTATTATAACATTGACCCGCTCCTCTTTACCAACTTTGGCAAATTCGCGAAAGCTTAATTTTAGGCTGGACTGAACCCTCTGCGTCAGATTACCAATCATTTCCTCAAGGCTGATAACCTTTCGGACAACCGCCTTAGGGATATTCTCTATTTTTGGTAAGGCTTTGAGGACAGACATAATGGCGGTCAAAAAATTCTCCTTGGTCATGGTGGCATCCGGTGAGAAGACTGGTATGGCCCGCCGTGGCTCCGCCCCAAAAATAATTTCCTTACCAAATTGATTTTTAATATGCACGCTCAATTCCTTTATCCTTTGATAGATTTTCAAACGTCTCTCCAAGTCACTGACATCATGTTGCTCCTCCTCGGACAAATTCAAATTGGGCAGGAGGGACTTTGATTTAATCAAAAGCAAGGTAGAAGCAATAACCAAAAAATCCGCACTTTGCGCTATCGGAAATTTTTCCTGACTCTGTAAATAAGTAATATAATCGTCGGCCACCTTGGCCAGGGCAATATCATTGATGAAAAGTTTTTTCCTTTCAATCAAATTAAGCAGGAGGTCCAACGGCCCCTCAAACACCTCCGTCTTAATTTTAAAAGCATCTTCCGGCATTATTTTTTAATATTCACCTTCACTACCCTCTAACCGCTCATCAATTCTATTCATATCACGAGGGAAGATAACCGCCTGACGAACGTTTGGTAGATTGAGAAATTGTAGCACAATCCTCTCCGCACCAAAGGCAAAACCGCCTTCTGGTGGCACTCCATATTTAAAGGCCTGTAGAAACATTGAGATTGTCTTTGGATCAAGCCCCCATTCCTTTACATGCTTTTCTAGCTGGGCAAAATTATTTATTCGGCGTCCACCGCTCGAAAGTTCGCGTCCTCGGCAAATCATATCCAAACCTTCATTAAATTCCGGTTCTTCTGGATTTGGATAAACATAAAATGGTTTCTTTTTTGTTGGATAACCATAAACGAAGACAAAATCCGAACCAGTTTCCTTTTTAATAATCTCGCAAATCTCAATTTCATCTTGAGAAGATAAGTCTTTATCATTCCTATTATCACGTCCATAGACCTCAAATATTTTCTGTTGGGCCTCTCTTAATGACAGAGTGGGTGTCTTCTCAATCATCACTGGAAGTTCAGCTCCTAATATTTTCAAATGATCGGAGTTTTTTGTCTTTATTTGATCAAGAATATATTTTATGGTTTTTTCCTCCATATCCCTGATATCAGTCCAGGAATCAATAAAAGCCATTTCGGCATCTAGGGAAACAATTTCAGTTAGGTGGCGGGTAGTGGCACTTGGCTCGGCTCGGAAGATTTTGTTGACGGAAAAACACCTTTCAAAAGCACTCATCACTATTTGTTTGTAAAGCTGTGGCGACTGTGTCAGATAAGCACTCTTGTTAAAATAGCCAATTTTGAAAACCTCCGCCCCTCCCTCAGCTGTGGCTGGTACAATACAGGGTGCTTGAAATTCAAAGAAATTTTCCGACTTCATAATTTCTCTAAAACTATCAATCACTGTTTCCAAAATCTTAAACACCGCCTGATTTCTGGGGTGACGAAGGGTAAGGG
>CAYVWL010000026.1:0-5338 GCA_964455475.1 uncultured Candidatus Saccharibacteria bacterium | reverse complement strand
TAAATTAAAATCGCCCTGACAAAATTACCAAAATTGATAATCTTGTAAGGACGATTTTCACCGTGGTGCCACCTTACTTTTCATCCCGCATAGCTTTAGCGACGTGGGACTTCTCATTTTCCAAATTTAGACTCCACCGTGTCAGCGGTTTCAACGTCAATACCTACATAATATCACTTTTTTAATAAATCTCAACCCCTATCGCCTTCCTTACCGCCTGCAGTTTTTTCTCGGCGCGGAGGGAGGCCCTTTTACCCCCTTCCTTGAGGATATCCATAACGGTCTCCAAATCCTCGGCCAAGTGCTCCCGGCGCTCTCGCATAGGCTTTATAAAGGCTTCCAAGGCCTCTATTAGGCCCTCCTTGGCCTCTTTATAGCCTAGTCCGCCTTTCATATATCGGTCAGCCAAAACCTGCCTTTCTACGGAATTTAGCAGTAATTTATGAATGGCAAAAATATGGTTTTCCTCGGGATCTTTCGGCTCATCTACTCCCTTGGAATCCGTAGGAATACTCATCACCGCCTTCTTGATTTCCTCATAAGTGGCAAAAAGCGGAATTACATTGCCATAGCTCTTGCTCATCTTCCGGCCGTCTGTACCTGGTACTGTCTCTACACTTTTCAGAATGAGAGGCTCCGGTAATTTAAAAATATCGGAATTATAAATATTATTAAATTTCTGTGCTGTATCTCGGGCATACTCCACATGCTGTTTCTGATCCTGCCCTACGGGCACCACATCCGCATCCTGAATTAAAATATCCGCCGCCATGAGAAGTGGATAATCAAAAATGCCAACATTAATTTCTTTGTTCTTTGCTTCAGCATCCTTATAAGCATGCGCGCGCATGAGATATGGCATAGTAGTGAGGCAGTTGAATGTCCAATTTAATTCATGCACTTGTGGTAAATCACTTTGTTTGAAAAGCACCACCTTTTTTGGATCCAGGCCAATCGCTAGATAATCCAGCGCCACATCAATAATCCCGCGTGACAATTCCTCCTTGTTCTGAACGGTGGTCAGGGCATGATAATCCGCAATAAAAATATAGCAATCATATTCATTTTGCATTTCTACAAACTGCTTCATGGCGCCAAAATAATTGCCAATATGGACTCGCCCCGTAGGCTTGACCCCGCTCAATAATATTTTTCGTGGATGGCTCATATTTTTATTTAGATAAAATTCGTTGTATCATCTCGCTCTTTAGTTCCCCATACCAAGTATAGCTTGAAGCAAAACTATCTCCGCAGGAATTGGTGTAGTTTGGCCCAGGCGCTGCGTAAATAAAGCCCTTGGCACCGTTATCAATCATATTTTGCATATAGCATCTCATATCATTTTTACTGGCAAAAGGCGGAAAGTTCGCCCAATAATTTCCACATTGCTGTGCCCGGCCTTCTGAGCCTACTCCAAATTCAGCTATCCAGAACCAGGTAGGTTTGGTTTGCTTGGCCTCTATTTTAGACAAAACAGTTTTAACTGAATTGAAATTCGAAGCACTACAACTTGGAGCATAACTATCAAATCCTAAACCATTGGCATTTACCGCTCCAGCCACCACGGCATCCACATTTGAACTAACACCAGAATAAGTGAATGAATCAGTTGTCTTAAATGAGACAGGGACATCCCCAAAAATAGCCTTGGCTTCCGCAGCATAATCAGCCAAAATCTTTCCGTACTGATCAGCGGAGTACGTTGGCCACTTAAAGTTTACATCTATTTCGTTCCATATCACAATACCACGCAAGCCTTCCTTGGAAACGGCACTCTTATATTTCTTCCAAGAATCCACAATCTGTTTTTTTGTGGCCGAATCCGCTAATTTTGAGGCATCTACATTTATTGGTTCCAGGGTCAACAATTGGACAATATAGGTCCCTCCAATGTTTACCATCTGGGTTGTTTGAGTGTCTAGATAACTAGGATCATTATTTTTGTTTCCAGTATCATTATCTAGCCAAATATTAAAATCAGTAATGCCATAAGTATTATTAATATCAAACTTACCAAAAGCCCCGTATGGAATATATGGTTTTGCGTCCCACCACAGCATATGCTTATTATCCACATACCAGGAGTGTGAGCTTTTACACGAAGAGCAAGAATATGTACCACTTGAAGAACTGCTACTGGTGGTATTATTATATGTTGGTAATGGATTTACTGTCCAGCCATTATTATTTGTATTTTGATTATTAATTTCTGAACCAGTATTTGTCCCGCCACAATATCTAGTACAACCAGCGGTGGTGGCATCAGACTCCTTCATACACTTTTGATAGCAGGTAGAATTAGCTGTTGTATTTACAGCGGTTTGTGCACTGCAGTTGAAAGCGATATTAGCCGAAGCCGCCCGTTCCGGAGTGATCACGCCGACAGTGGAAAGCAAGGTAATAAATGAGCAGATAGAAATATCCGCCTTGGCAATCATTGTTCCTCCAATTAAGATAGCAAAAACAAAAACAATAATAAGGCTAAATTTGGCTAATTTATTTGACATAATATTACTTCTTATAAATTAATAAGATGTAAATATTATAGCAAAATATGAGATGAGAAGCTACAAGCCTTCATTTTTTAAATCTTCCACGGCTTTTCTGGCTGTTCTGGATAGACGGCTTGGCATTTTTACCTTGATCTTTATCAAGAGATCACCGCGGTGCCGACCATCTATTGGCACGCCCTTCTCCCGAACGCGTAAAATATTCCCAGTATTTGTCCCTTCTGGAATAATCAGCTCTATATCTCCGTCCAATGTCTTCATCGGATATTTTATTCCAAGCAGTGCATCAGACAGCTTAATATTGATTTCGGTGACAATATTTTTGCCTTCTTTCCTAAATAATGGATCACGTGCCACAGAAATATTTATATACAGATCTCCGGCTACGCCATCTTTCAGCGGCTCACCAGCGCCAGATAGTCTGACCGTCTCACCATCATTTATATCCGCCGGAATCTTTACTTTTATTTTTTCAGATTTATAGGAATTATTCCTCGTCAAATTAAATTCCTTTTCCACCCCAAAGACAGATTCAGCAAAAGTAATTTCCAAATCCACCCGTATCTCTCGGCCTTTCCTCACGCGCTGTCTGCGCCCACCCCCAAAGAAATCACCCAGAATGTCATTCAGATCAAATTCAAAATTTTGTCCGCCACCCTGGGTGAATTGGGAGAAGTCAAAACCACCAAAATCCTGGCCCTGATTAAAGCCACCAAATCCTCCACCAAAGGGGTTTCCCCCACCACCGGCATCCGCCGAGCCATAAGTGTCATACCTTTGCCTTTTGGCATCATCGCCAAGTACACTATAAGCTTCACTTACCTCTTTGAACTTGGCTTCATTGCCACCGCCCTTGTCTGGGTGGTATTGATGCGCCAGTTTCCGAAAGGCGGTTTTTATCTCATCCTTTGACGCCCCTTTGGATATTCCAAGTATTTGATAGTAATCTTTGGACATTTATTTATTTCTGCTCGAAATCTGCATCCTTGATATTGTCATCCTTTTTTGCTTCACCTTCTGGTTTTGGCGCTTCCTGACCAGCCTTGGTAGCCTCGGCCTGTTGGGCCTTCATCATGGCCTCACCTATCTTTTGCATTTCAGCGGAAAGGGCCTCAGACGCTTTCTTGGTGGCTTCCAAATCTGTACCATCCTTGGCTTTCTTCAGATCCGCCACCTTATCTTCCACTCCCTTCACGATTTCTGGCGCCACTTTTCCACCATTATCTTTTATTGCCTTCTCGGCCGTATAAATCATCTGCTCAGCAATATTTTTAACTTCAATTTCCTCTTTCTTCTTTTTATCCTCTTCCTCGTGAGCGGTAGCATCCGCCTGCATCTTGGCAATCTCTTCCTTGGTCAAGCCGGAACGAGCTTCAATCCTGATGCTCTGCTCCTTACCTGTGCTCTTGTCCTTAGCTTTGACGGAGAGAATACCATTGGCATCTACATCAAAGCTCACCTCGATCTGAGGCATACCGCGTGGTGCTGGTGGAATACCGTCCAGAATAAATCGGCCCAAGCTTTTATTATCTCGTGCCAAAGTACGCTCACCTTGAGTGATATGAATCTCTACTGAAGTTTGGCTATCAGCCGCAGTGGAAAATATCTGGCTCTTGGTGGTAGGAATGGTAGTATTTTTCTCAACCAATTTTGTGGCCACGCCACCCATAGTCTCAATTCCTAGAGAAAGTGGAATCACATCCAATAGCAAAATATCTTTCACATCACCACGCAGGATTCCTCCCTGCACAGCAGCTCCAAGTGCTACAACCTCATCTGGATTTACGGACAAGTTTGGCTCCTTACCGAATATTTCCTTAACGGCTTTGATAATAGCGGGCATCCTGGTCTGTCCTCCCACCATCACCACTTCATCAATATCCTCCACCTTAAATGGTGAAGCCGCGATCGCGCGTTTGGTAATTTCAATAGAGCGGTCAATAAATTCCTTGGTCAGATTTTCTAGAGTGGCGCGTGACAGCTTGATCAGCAAGTGACGCGGACCATTGGCATCAGAAGTGATGAACGGAATATTAATTTCCGTTTCCATGGCGGTAGAAAGTTCTATCTTAGCTTTTTCGGCGGCTTCATCCAGGCGCTGTAGAGCCAGCGGATCCTTGCGGACATCCACACCACTCTCCTTCTTAAACTCATCCGCCACCCAGTCAATAATCTTGCGGTCAATATCTCTGCCACCCAAATGTGAGTCACCATCCGTGGACTTCACCTCAACAATGTCGGCACCCACCTCCAAGATGGAAATATCAAACGTACCACCTCCAAAGTCATACACCGCTATCTGCTCATTTTTCTTTTTATCAAAGCCATAGGCCAAAGCAGCGGCTGTTGGCTCATTAATAATTCTCAGGACATTCAGCCCAGCAATCGTTCCCGCATCCTTGGTGGCCTGGCGCTGGGAGTCATTGAAATAAGCCGGCACGGTGATCACCGCATCCGTTATTTTCTCACCCAGTTTGGCCTCCACATCATTTTTCAATTTCTGCAGAATCATGGCGGAAATTTCTTCCGGCTTATAACCCTGATTATTCATCTTGATCTGCACTCCGCCGGTTGTAGCTTTTTCAATATCAAAGGATACGCCCGCCTTATCTTTTTGCACTCCCGGATCATCATAGTTATGACCCATAAAGCGCTTCACCTGAAAGACAGTATTCTTTGGATTCGTTACGGCCTGCCTACGGGCCAACTGACCCACCAAGCGCTCACCGGTTTTACTCACGGCCACAATTGATGGCGTGATTCTGGAACCCTCCACGTTTTCTATAATTTTTGGCACCCCTCCTTCAATAATTGCTACCGCTGAATTT
>CAYVWL010000025.1:0-9017 GCA_964455475.1 uncultured Candidatus Saccharibacteria bacterium | reverse complement strand
TGCCGAGCCTTTGACGGGGCACATATTATGGATGAAGCCCTCGCGATAAATGGCTTTACTCGTGATCAGGTCTTTGATGCCACCAAGCAAACGGATGAAGAGCTGATCAAACACTTTATTGAGTGGACCAAGGGGGTCAAGGAGCATACTTTTGCTGGGCAAAATCCTTCTTTTGATCGGGATTTTCTCCATCGGACGGCTGACCGTTATCATCTGGACTGGTCCTTTGCTTTCCGGACGGTGGATCAACATTCCGTCTGCTACACGCATATGATTAAAAGGGGAGTCACGCCACCGATTGCCCATAACCATTCGGATTTAAATAGTGACAAGATTATGCAATATGTGGGCATTCCCGCTGAACCGCATCCGCATAATGCCCTGACCGGGGCTAAAGTGGCCGGTGAGGCGCTCTCCAGACTGCTTTTTGGCCGGAATTTACTGCCAGAATTCAAAAAGTTTGATCTGCCACCCGGTTTTTAGCGTACTTTATTTTATCGTGCTTGCCCCGTAGTAATTTTTGGCAAATTAACCCTTTTTAGTTAAAAAATTAGACCAAAAATTTACTATGGGGTCAAGCAAAAAAGCCTTATTTTAGGCCGTATTTTACTGTTTGACTAGGGTGTATTCTTGTGTTAAATGCTTGACAAAAAAGATGAAAGGTGCTAGTATATAAGGAAATCAGGCGTAAGCTTGATTTTTAAATATATGATTGAATTAACAACGGCAATATTCTTCCTAGTCTCATCCTTATCTGGTTCGGCCAATGTGGCTGTGGCCCAGGATGTGTCTAATAGCGATAATACTCAAAGCAATTCACAAGTGGTCAAACCGATTACTTTGGAAGCTTATGTGAGAGAGTATTTCGCCGAGACTCCCATATTGGCAGAAATTGCTAAATGTGAATCTCGCTTTAGACAGGTCAATAAGGATGGTAGCGTACTACGAGGTGAAGCCAACAAAAGTGATGTGGGGCTCATGCAGGTGAATGAATACTATCATGGTGAGAAGGCGGTGGACCTAGGGTTTGATCTGACGACTATCAACGGTAACTTGGCCTATGCCAAATACCTGTATGATAAGGAGGGAACCCGGCCATGGAACGCTTCTGCTAAATGTTGGAGCGGAAAATAATTTACTAGTTTATTCAAAGGAATTAATAATTCAGCAAAAATACTCATCCTAATCGGTGGGTATTTTTGTATCTAATATTGTACATGGAAGATATATTGTGCGACATACAATCAAAGGGAGAAAGGCGCCCTTATACTACTCCCCTAGGCGATATCGGGTGCTAGAGGGCCCAGATAAAAAGACCGATTAAGATGAGGATAAAAACAATATCCCAAAATTTAAATATTTCAAAAAAATCAGAAAACTTATGCATTCTATTTTATTTGGAAATTACTCTAAGTAGAGGCTCCCAGGCATAGGCCAGCCATATCCCCCACAGCTTGTGGGCTGGTACCGTTAGATAGGTGGACCAGATATCCTTGAGGAAGTTCCAGATATAACCAAAATTTTTCTGCGCTTGCTCAGAAGTAAAAAAGTTTTTTATATCGATACCAAAGTAGCTGAGGACTGCGATAGCAATGACAATAAGTATTATTAATTTTATTAAACCGCCTTGTTTATTTTTAAGCATATAATTGATTAATTAAAATTACTCTCAACATTATACACTATTCTCGTCAAATATTAAAGATATATTAGTGGGTCCAGATAAGCTTTTGGATCAGCAAGTGGTATGGTGTAGGTTCCTTTACAGACTGTGCTCTTTAGGGTGGTCACCTTTACTCCTTGACCAGCAAAGACGCTCATATGGAGATGTGGGCCCGTGGAATAACCAGTGCTACCAGAATAACCTACCACGTCACCAGCATTTACCCTTTGTCCCGCCTTGGCACTGATAAGAGAAAGGTGTCCATAAGCGCTGGCCAGACCGTTATCATAACGGATAAAGACCCATTTTCCATACGATGCGCCAGGGCAGATAGGGTCTGTGTCTCCCACCCCTTCCACCACTCCTGCTCCGGCCGACTTTACCCGGGTACCGATTGGGGCGCGAAAGTCGACACCATTGTGGGTTCCGCTGACATACAAACGTCCAGAATCTGAAGTCTTGCCAAAGTTTTGGGTAATATATACATAGTCAACTGGCCAGGAGAGTATACCTTTACCGGCGGGTGGAAAGCTCTTTGGGTCAATGGCCATTTTGAGTTGTGACTCATATTGATTAATTTCCTGATCCAAGGATTCCTTTAGTGCCAGCTTGGCCTTAAGAATCTTTTGGTAATTAGCCTCAGTGCTTTTTGTTGTTGTTAATAAATTACTCTTTTCCTTCTTGGTTGATTGCAAAACCTGCTTTTTATCACTAAGTTCCTTGGTATAATCCTCAAGCTCTTTCTTTTGCAGTTCCAATTTAGCTTTGGCTTCCTCTAGCTTGGTCTTCACACTCTTAACCACATCTACCTGCTCACCAACTTTAGCTTGCACTTGAATAATATCCTCAAAGTCCACCCAAAAGTCTGATATGTCCTGATTAGACAAAAGCATCTCCCAGATACTTAGGTTATCTGTTTCGTTGATTTGCCTCAAGGCCTGTTTGATAGCTAAAATCCCCTTACTGATCTGAATCTCTTTATTCTTTATCTCTAGTCCGGTGTCTTCAATTGTATAGGCGGTCTTGCTGATATTGTTTTCCACCAATTTTACTTCAGTGGTGATTTTACTGGTGGAGACATCTAGGGACTTTATAGTGTTTTGCAAACTGACGGCCTGAGTATTTATCACCTTAAGTTGCTCCTGATATTTATTAATTTCCTCCTCTAATTGCTTTCGATTTTTATTGGCGGCATCGATCTTAGCCTGGATCTGGTCCACCGTCTCAGCCCTAATAGCGGGGCTGGTCAATGAAAAAAAAGTAAATAAAAAAATAAAATAAATAACAAAAGTTGAAGTTTTTTTTGTTAAATTCATTTTTTTATAGCAAATTGATGGCAGTTTTTATTCTATTTAAGGACTCAGTCTTGCCTAAAATGGCAAGTAAGGTAAAGGGGTCTGGAGACTTGTCTTTGCCAGACAGGGCTACCCGCATGGGCCAGAGGACACTTCCCTTACCCATCTCCTCCGCCCTGGGCATGAGAATACCTTTCAGTTTTTCATCAGTAAAATCAGTTTCCGAGATTTCTTCTATTATCTTTGAAATATTTATTAAATTATTTTTCGGAATTTGAAAGTCAGTATCCTTTTTCCAAATCAGCATTTCTCTCGCCGGTAGGGGAGCAGTAAAAAAGTAGTCATACTCCCCTGCCCCGACATATCTCTCCAGTTCACCAAAGGTATTTATTCTATCCATAATAATTGGTGTGAGTTTGGTCAGAAGATTTTTCTCCACACTATATTTAGCCGATAATTTACGGAATATTTTATGTTGCAGTTTTTCCTGATCCAGTTTCTTGATATATTCTTTATTGAACCAGAGTAATTTTTCCTGATTAAAGATGGCGCCTGATTTTTGGACTTTTGTAATATCAAATTTTTCTACTAGCTCTTCCATTGATAATATTTCCTGATCAGTACCAGGATTCCAGCCTAAAAGGGCAATAAAGTTTATAAAGGCCTCCGGTAAATAACCTTCCTTTTGATAATAGGCAATTGAGACTATCTCCCCATGTTTTCTCTTTGACAGCTTTTCCCTGGTCTCCGATAAGATGAGCGGTAGATGAGCGTAGATGGGTGGCTTACCACTAATAGCTTCAAAAATAAGGATTTGTCTCGGTGTATTGGAAATATGGTCTTCACCCCGGATAGCATGCGTGACGCCGGATTCAAAATCATCAATTACATTGGTCAAATGAAAAATTGGTTCGGTCAGACTCTTGGCGATGACAAAGTCACCAAGCTCGGTGGTATCAAACTCAATTTCCCCTCTGATCAGATCATTAAATTTTACCTTTTTATTTGGATTTCTAAAACGGATAACCTCAGCTCGCTGGCCCTCCTCTTTAATTTCTTCCTTGGAAATATAGGCCTTATCTTCAGCAATAAGTTTTTCCAAATACTTCTTATAGACTTCCGTCCTCTCTGATTGAATATAGGATTTTTTATAATCAATATTTAGCCACTTCAAGGACTCATAAATCATCTCCGTCCATTCTGGCTTACTCCTGGCTTCATCAGTATCCTCAATTCTCAATAAAAATTCGCCGTTATTCTGTTTAGTAAATAAATAATTGAATAAAGCTACTCTGGCACTACCCACATGGAAAAGGCCCGTGGGGCTGGGGGCAAAGCGTGTGACTACTTTTTTCTTTTTTAAGAAATCAAATATACTCATATTAATCTTCATGTGTCAGGGCAATATTAATAATTTCCCTAGCAATTTTATTGGCTGCCTCTGGATGATTAAATTCTTTAGCTGAGGTGGACATCCTGGCGCGGAGGGCTGTGTCACCTAGAATCCGGTCTATCTCCCCTATCAAGACATTGGTGGTGAGGTTTGATTCCTCGATTACGGAGGCTGCGCCACTGCGGGCATAAGCATAAGCATTCATTCGCTGATGATTACCATTTGATTCTGTGATGGGGATCACAATACTAGGCACCGCCCAATTGGCAATTTCAAAGATCGTAGAGCCAGCTCGGGTAATGATCAAATTTGATGCGCCCGCGGCCATGGTCAGGGTAAGATTGTTTAAATAATCAAAGACGCGATAATGCTCCTTATTTTTATTACCCTGAAGAATAATATCCGCGGTTCGGGATACCTCCGCTACATTAGCCTTGCCGGTCTGATGTAAAATCTGATATTTCTCTACTAGCTTTGGTAAGGCATCTAAAATTCGGTCATTGATAATCTGGGCACCCAAGGACCCGCCAATAATTAAAATGGTAGGAATATCCTTTTCCAAATTAAAATATTCATGAGCGCCGGCTTTGCTGATATTTAAGATGGCTTTACGAAGAGGATTACCGGTAAAAGCCACCTTTTCCGTTGGAAAATATTTGGCGGTATCGGGATAGGAAATAGCAATTTTTCTGGCAAATTTAGAGGCCCAGAGATTTGTTCTCCCTGGCACACTATCTGATTCATGAATGATGACCGGTATACGGAGCAGGCGCGCCGCCATGAGCACCGGGAAGCTGGCATAAGCACCCTTGCTAAAAATAATATCCGGATAAATGGCAAAAACCTTTTTCAGGGCCGACAGGACACCAAAGGCCGTACGGAAGAAATCTAAAAAATTCAATACAGAGGCATAACGGCGCATTTTACCGGCGGAGATAGGAATAAAGTTAATGTTATTCTCAATCAAAGCCTCAGCATCATATGGACTGTCGGACATAAAATATATTTCCGGGGCAACCAGGTTTTCTGTCTTGACTATTTCATTGATAGATTCGGCCACAGCAATCAGTGGATAGAAATGTCCGCCCGAACCGCCACCGGTTAATAATATTTTCATTAATTTATTTTTTGATATTTAGAGATATTGATAATCAGACCAATTTCCGCCAACGTAAAGAATAAAGCCGTTCCGCCTTGGCTAAAGAAGATAAGCGGTGAGCCGGAGAGCGGTATGACCCCAATCATGGAAGCAATATTCAAAAATGACTGGATAGTGATAAGTATAACAATTCCAATGACTAAAAGTCTACTAAAAATATCCGGCGCTTGGCCCGCCACCTTGAGCCCTTGGGAGAGGAAGAAGAGAAACAGTAATATAATAATCAGGCTACCAATAAAGCCAAATTCTTCCGCCGCAATAGGGAAAATGGCGTCACCTACTGATTCCGGTAAGAATTTAAACTTTTGTATACTTTGACCCAGGCCTCGGCCAAATATCTCACCGGACCCCACGGCAATCAGTGACTGTTGTATTTGATAACCAGAGGTTAGTGGATTTTCTGCGGGATTCATAAAGGTATGCAGACGGTCTAATAAATATGGTCTCATAAAGAATAAAGCGGAGACGCCAATAAGGCCAATAATGGCGATGGAAAACATATGGCGCCACTTCCCTCCCCCCACAATATACATAACCAGGCCCACAAAAAAGATAATTATAAAAGAATCTGTATCTGGCTGTTTTAATAATAGGCCACCAATAATGCCCATCAAAATCATAAATGGCAGAAGGCCGTATTTGATAGTTTGGATTTTCTCCTTCATGGCGCTGATCCAGGCAGCAAAGTAAATAATAAAACCAATTTTTAAAAATTCTAAAGGCTGAAAGGAAAAACCAAAGACATCTATCCAGCGGGTGGCGCCACCATGGCTGATACCTACTCCAGGGATAAAGACCAGGGCTGAGCAAATAAGAGATAAAAGAAAAATGGCAAAGGAATATCTCTGCCAGAATTTGTAATGGATTTTAGAAATAATAAAGCAGAATAACAGGCCCATAAATAGGCCTAGAAACATTTGGCTGAAGATGATAGAGGTAAATTTGGCATTATCCCTGGCATAAATACCCAGTGAGGCAGAAATAAAAACCACCACCCCAGATGTCAGTAGGGCAAAAAAGGAAATTAAAAATATTTTATCTACTTTCTTCAGCATAATTTACGCATATTTTAACATATATAAAATACTCTCCCTAATATATATTCACTCAAATTAGCTTGACAAACCCAGTGCATTTGATATAATACTAGCTAGGTAGTTGTACATTGAGTTTTGTGTCGTGATGGACAGAGAACAAGAAGAAAGGATGGCGGGATGAACAAAGCTGAGGCGAGGATTGTCCTCGGTCTGGTCAAGGAGATTGAGCTCAAATTGGCCAGAGTCAGGATCATGGCGGAATCATCCGTAGGTGGCAGCAAACCACGGATACTGCAGATGGATGCTAAGGAATTCTTCAGCGCCACGCAAGAGCCTTTCACAACAAACAGGGTACTGAAGTGGTTGGATCAGGATGAAATCAAAACGGTAGGACAGGTTACGGAGTTGTCTGGTAGTGACCTGGCTCGATATCGTAACTTCGGACGAATCACTGTCCGTTACATCGAGAAGTGTCTCGCCCGACACGGACTACATCTTAAGGATGTTGAGGATCCGGAAGATCTTGGCCTCGTCACTCCTGGATGGGGGGAGCGAACCTAGTGGAGGTGGTTCCACTGAAAACTGCGCGTGCATTCCGAAAGGGATGTACGCGCTTTCATTTTACCCGATCTGGGTGATGATGATACCCACACTGGCGCAGATGATACCGGCCACCCAGTAACGCATGACCACCTTGGTGGCGGGCCAGCCCAGGGCTTGGAAATGATGATGAAGTGGGGCGACCAGAAACACCTTTTTTCCATTACGAAATCTCTTGGACATAAGCTGAATGATACTGGACCCAGCGGAAGCCACCAAAGGAAAGGCGATGATTGGTAGTACCAGTACTTGCTTGGTGAGGAAGGCCACCACCACTAGGGTGATAGTGAGAGCCATAGTCCCCGTCTCCGACATATAAAAGCGGGCGGGCGGAATATTGAACCAGAGAAAAGCGAGCAGGCCACCCACGAGCACAAAACAAAAGGCTGATAAATCAAATTGGTCTTGAAGATAAGCAATAATACCGTAGGCGCTAAAAATAATACCAAACACTCCCCCGGACAGGCCATCCAGCCCATCTATCACTCCACCCGTATAAGTGCCAAGCATCACTAGAATAAAAAATATAATAAAGAGATAGCCAGCATCCCAGACACCCCAGAACGGAATAATAATATCCGTCACGTCGAGCTTGGAGTAGAACCACCAGGCACCGATAAGGGAAATGATAAGGACGGCCAGCAACCTTTTTTTAGAGGATAAACCACCGGCTTTTTGATCATAGCGCTCTGTGACGCTCATATAATCATCAATAAGACCAATCAAGGCACCAATAATTAAAGTAAAGATGGGTAGCCAGGTCTGATTACGGCTCAAAAAACTAAGCTTGGTCATGACTGGACCATCTATCTGTGCCCCCAGCCAGAAAAGGAGAATAGTAATCAAAGCACTGGCCCAAATAATAATCCCGCCCATCCGCGGAGTCTTCCGCTCTTCATCATTATGTAATTTCTGGGTGATACTTACTGATCCCCCATCCGTACTCACCGCCACGCTTTTCTTTTTCCATAGTTTATTTTTATAGAGGAAATTACTGACAAGTGGTGTGATCAAAATACCAATGATGAAGGCCAGAGTGGTGGGGGCAACAATTTTTAAAATATCCATATTATTTATTGATGATTAAATTATTAATTATGTTGGTAGTGTCTTTAAAACTATCTGCTGATCCAAGGACAATATTCACCAGGGTAATATTTGGCATGATTTCCACCGCTAGTAATAAATTTTTTCCAGCCAGATCCGTGCTACCGGTCTTACCACCTAATATTCTATAGGTAAATTTCTCATCGGCAAACAGCTTATCCGTACTTTGTATCATTTTACAATAATTTTTTGTATCACAAAAGTTGTATTCTTTTTGCGAGGTCAAGGTAGTAATTAGTGGATATTTAGTAATAATATTATTCATTAAAATTGCCAGATCATTCACTGTGGAAACATTAATACCCTCCTTTGGATCCTTGGGGTCAAGCCCGGTCACATTAAAAAATTTAGTCTGGAGCATATTCAGCTCTTGGGCCTTGGTATTCATTTTGGCAATAAAATTGGCTTCACCTAGGGCACTGGAGAGTAGTCGTGCGGAGTCATTGTCCGAGGCAATCAAGGTATTGGCCAATAATTCTCTGACGGTATATTTTCTATCGGTCTCTAGAACAAAATAGCTTTCCTCCTGACCAATATAATCCAAGGTAGCGGTAATCTCTGTATCTAAATTTAAATTGTCTATGGCCACTACCGCGGTCATAAGCTTGGTCAGGCTGGCAATGGGTAGAACCGTATTTTCATTAGCCTGATATATAATTTTCCTATTACCCTTTGGCGTCACACCTAAAGTTATGATTGATTTAGCTGTAAGCGTAGTGGAGGCCGAATTAAAGGATATTTGGGCTAATTTATTAAAATTCTC
>CAYVWL010000024.1:0-9215 GCA_964455475.1 uncultured Candidatus Saccharibacteria bacterium | reverse complement strand
ATTATGCGAGTACCTTGAAAATCAAAGTCTGAGATCCGGGAAAGTTTCCTGGATGTTCTTTGACCTGATGTTGGGGGAGACATGATGATACTGATCGGGACAAGACGAGCAGATAGCCTCTAGGCGGGCTCCACGTTGTGGGGTGCTGTACTAGCGATAGGCGTTTCGTCCTTGTCTCATATTGCGTCATGTTCTCCTCCTCCAGTTTGTGTTGGCCTTAAAGGGGTTTGCGATTTGTCCTACTGTGGGCATGAAAAAACGCTCCGGTCTCGGTGCGTCGAGCCACAGAGGACTCCTGCAACAGCTCCCGCGACCATTGGGAGTAACATGCTTGAGAAAACAGTCCTCGCACTGACCTTTCTCGGGTTTGCATTCTGTGTTGGTCCAATCCCAACCCCCTAGCCTGAGATTTCGAATTTCAGGCCTGGATCTCAGATTTTGATTGAATAAAATTATTAGGTTTTTAGTTCTGGTGATTCGGCGCTATGGTCACACCTGTTCCCATTCCGAACACAGAAGTTAAGCGTAGTTGCGGCGATGATAGTCTCATTGAGGCAAAAGTAGCTAGTCGCCAGAACTAAGTATCGAATAATTTTATAAAAACACTAATTAATTAAAATTGGTGGTTTTCGGCGTAGGTCCCGTCTTACAGACGCTGTACACTTTTTCTGTTTTCTCGGCGTGATTACACTTGATAAAACTATCAAAAGTCTTGCGCTTGGGGCCCCAACCCCAAGCTCACCTGTTCCATTCTGAACACAGAAATTAATCGCTTCACGGCGATTTTTTTGTTATACTATATTCATGTCCTGGGCTTTGAGAAGAAAATTCATTTATTTGGGAACCATCGGCGCCATTATTCTAATCATACTGGTGTGGATTTTTGTATCTTATTTTTATCAAACTCCCACTTGCTCTGACAAAAAGCAAAATCAAGGTGAGGTGGGTGTGGACTGCGGTGGCCCTTGCAACCTACTGTGCCCCGCTCAATACGCGCCGTTAAATGTGTTGTGGTTCCGCTTTGTCAAGGTGACAGACGGGGATTACAATGTCTTGGCTTATATTGAAAATCCCAATCTAAATGCCGGGGCCAATAATCTGGAATATGTTTTTAAACTTTATGATAAGAGGGGAATATTATTAAAAGAAAGATTTGGCCGGACCTTTGCACCAGCAAACAAGGTGATGGCCGTCTTTGAAGCGGATATGCAGACGGGAAATCAGGTGCCAGCCCGTGTAGAGTTTGCCTTTACTTCTCCGCCTCTATGGCTAAAACAGGCTAGTATGGAAACGGGTTTGGGCCTGTCTCAGTCCGCCTTGTCACGGCTGGATACCGCGCCTAGATTGACCGCCGTTCTTACCAATAAAACTATCAAGGAAATTAAGAAGGTAGAGGCCGTGGCGATTGTCTATAATGCAATGGGTAATACTATGGCTTTTTCCCGCACTATCATTGACGCTATCCCCGGCCAGGGCACTCAGAATATTTATTTCAACTGGCCGAAACCTTTTACTCTGGATGGGCAAGTAGAAACACCCGCTCGGACGGAAATTGTGCTTAAGGTCCTGAAGTAGCTATGAATGATTTTGTCCGCAAAATTTTGGCAATAGATTGGATTCTTTTTTTCTCGGCCATCTTTATCACTATCGCCGGGGTGGTGACCATGGGCTCTTTTGGGGCAGAGAGTGATTATTTTCACAAGCAAATTATCTGGCTCGTCGTTTCTATCCTTGTCTTTTTTGGCCTTAGCCTTTTTGATTATCGTTTTTTAAAGAGAACCGGTGTGGTGATCACCGTCTTTATTATCTCTGTCCTCTTACTTCTGGCCTTGTTTGTGGTGGGTAAAGTGGCGGGTGGAGCGCAAAGCTGGTTTGACTTTGGTGGCATTTCTTTTCAGCCGGCGGATCTGATCAAGCTGATTGTTATTATTCTCCTCGCTAAATATTTTTCCAAACGGCATATTGAAATTGCCAATGTCCGCCATATTTTTGTCTCTGGTTTTTATGTATTTATTGTCTTTGCCTTGGTGGCCCTTCAGCCGGACTTTGGTTCCGCTCTGATTATTTTTCTTATTTGGTTTGGTCTGATTCTCTTATCCGGTATTTCTAAGAAACACTTATTAGCCGTATTTATCTTGGGCGCGATTGCTTTTGGGGCTTTGTGGATTTACGGTTTGCAAGATTATCAAAAAGCTCGAATTATAAACTTTATTCACCCGCTGTCTGACATCCGTGGGACAGGCTACAGTGCCTATCAGAGCACTATTGCTGTGGGTTCTGGCCAAGTCCTGGGCAAGGGAATTGGTTATGGGACGCAAAGTAAATTGAGTTTCTTGCCAGAATATCAGACGGACTTTATCTTTGCTTCTTATGCGGAGGAGTGGGGATTTTTAGGCGTCATCTTCCTCTTTATTTTATTTAGCCTTCTTTTGTGGCGAATTATTCGGACGGCCTATTATGGGGCAACAAATTTTGAAATCCTTTTTGGTTGCGGTTTGGCTATTATGTTTATGAGTCATTTCCTCATCAATGTGGGAATGAATATTGGCATCATGCCAGTGACGGGTATTACTTTTCCCTTTATGTCCTACGGAGGCACAAATTTACTGACCTCCTTTGTGGGCCTGGGTATACTTATGGGCATGCGCCGTTATCGCCGTACGGCTCATAAAGAGATGATGAAAAATGAATTCCTGGGGATTTAGCTATTGGCCAATTAAGAAATTTAAGGGCGTATTATTACCAAAGGCGCCGTTTGCAGTCTTGTTAACAAGTGGATTCGAGCTCCTCTCTAGTCTTGTCCCGAGAATATAATTGTTTTCACCTCCTGGACAAATGTAGTTATTAACAGTTGTCGGTTTGCAACCCTTAAGATAATAGTATCCATATTGCCCGTCAATATTTATTGGATCTCTCGTAATATTCTTAATATATGAACTCATTTGAGATAGCAAGGATAAATCTCCTCCCGCAGGTCCACTTTCGGTAGTAGATCTACAATAATTGTTACCAGCATTGCATGATGGATATTCTCCATTGTGATCATTTGCATACATCTCTAGGGCAGTACGCAGTTCTACGAGCGTTCTTATTCTCTGAGTATCTCGCGCTTTCATCTTGGCATCATTTAGAGAGGCGAGGATGACAGAGGACAAAAGGCTAATGATAGAAATCACCACCAAAAGTTCGATGAGGGTGAAGCCTTTTCTATAATTTATTCTCATAATTAAATAACATTAAAAGCTTGGGCGTAAAAGTAGGCTGATAAAATATAGAAGACAATAGAAATGGTCACCATCCTCCTCTCGGCTGTTCTCCTATCTTTGGCCAAGTGGTGATTGATAACATAGCCCGTTAACCCAGCTATCTTCTGATCCAAATTCTCCACCTCGTATACTTGTTCGTTGTTATTCATATTTTTTAAAATAACGCTTTATAAAAGAAATAAAATGATAAGGCAAAACAGATAAAGGTGATAGTGAGCATCACCTTTTGTGAACCAGCCTCATCCTTGGCCAAACCCAGCTTGATAAAAATACCGGTGATACCACCCCGGCTGACCGGATGATAGTTATAACCGAGCGGTTGATGTTCATCAAATTCTACTCCCATGCGCATTATTATAACACCTCTAAGATATAATGCCATTATCTTTTCCACTTATTTTCAAGCTTGAAGAAAGTGGTAAAAACTGTATACTTTAGGCATTATGAAAGTGGTAAACAGAAAGGAGTCTTGGCTACTGCTTTTAGGGGATATCTTTATCTTTATCTTTGCTCTCTGGCTCACCCTGATTATCCGCTTCCGCGAGATCCCAGCCGGAAGCTTTTTTGGTGAGCATCTCTGGCCGTTCAGCCTTTTGTTCATTATTTGGTGCATCGTCTTCTTTATTGCTGGACTATACGAGAAACACACTATTATTTTTAAGAGCCGTTTACCCTTGCGGATTTTTAATACCCAGATCTTTAACAGCTTTCTGGCCGTGGTTTTCTTTTACTTTATTCCGTATTTTGGCATTACACCAAAAATTATTCTCTTCATTTATTTGATTATTTATCTGGGGCTTATCTTTGTCTGGCGTATTTATGGGCAGAATATTTTTGGTTTGAAGGCACGGGAGCGGGCCATGATCTTGGGCCGAGGGGAGGAGCTAAACCTCTTGGTACGGGAGATAAATGGCAATCCGCGGTACGGGCTCGAATTTATTTCTTCTTTTGACTTGTCTAAGATGAGTGGGGTGGATTTTCAAAAAGATATTATGGGGAAGATAAGCTCCTTGAATATTTCCGTGGTGGTGCTGGATTTTCATAATCAAAATCTGAAGACCGAGCTAGCCAATTTTTATAATCTGCTTTTTTCCCGCGTACGCTTTGTGGATATCAATGTCCTCTATGAAGATATTTTTGACCGTATTCCACTATCCCTGGTCAATTATGATTGGTTTTTGGAAAATGTGTCCTTGTCCGCTAGTGTGGCTTATGACATTTTCAAGCGGCTGACGGATATTGTGACGGCCTTTGTTTTGGGAATAATTTCCTTGATTTTCTATCCCTTTATTTATCTGGCCATCAAGCTGGAAGATAGGGGATCAATCTTTATCATTCAAGAGCGGGTGGGGAAAAATGGGCGGTTAGTGCGGATAATCAAGTTTCGCACTATGACTTTTAATGATAATGAAAATGATGAGAATAAAGCCGGGAACAAGATTACCAAAGTCGGTTCGTTTCTGCGTAAAAGTCGTTTAGATGAATTACCGCAGTTGTGGAATGTGTGGACGGGGGATTTGTCCCTGATTGGTCCTCGGCCGGAATTACCATCCCTGGCACGCGTGTATGAAAAAGAAGTGCCATATTATAATGTGCGCCACCTCATACCACCTGGCCTGTCCGGCTGGGCTCAGCTGTATCATGAAAATCATCCACATCAGGGGGTGAATACGGAAGAGACGAAAAATAAATTGTCTTATGATTTGTATTATGTAAAAAACCGCTCGTTACTTTTGGATCTAGAAATCACTTTGAAGACCATCAAGGCTTTGCTATCCCAGACAGGTAAGTAAGTAATATTTAATTTTTGGACCCGCATAATTTTCTGCTGAAAATTTGCTCAAGACTCCCGCCGTCGCGGTCCGTAGTTCCAAAAATCAAATATTCCTTACTTACCTTTTCTAAATTTGCAATTTCCTCTAAATCCGCTATACTACCCCCATGTTTAAAAGACGATTTTGGGCGGTGATATTAATATTAGTGGCCGGTGGAATTGGCTATTTTGTCTATTCGACAAACGGTGCGGATTCGGCCAAGAAATTCAAACTCGGCTTGGATCTAAACGGCGGTATTGAGCTCATCTACAAGGCTGATACTAGCGGTATTCCCGCCAAGGATATTGCCGGCAAGATGAATTCCTTAAAAGATCTCATTGAAAAAAGAGTAAATGTGTTTGGCGTCTCCGAGCCGATTATTCAGATTGAAAAGGTGGGTATTATCGGTAGTGACGCTTCTGAACAGCTGATTGTGGATTTACCAGGCCAGACAGATATTGCTGGTGCTATTGCCCAGGTGGGTAAGACCTATGTCTTGGAATTTAAATTCCTGAAAAAGGAATTGGAAAATTCTACCAGCACAGATCCGGTGACGGGCAAGGATTTTGAGTCCACCGGTCTCACTGGCGCCCTATTACAAAAAGCGACTTTGGAATTTAATCAGACTACCGGCGAGCCGAATGTGGCTCTACAATTCAATGACGAAGGTTCGGCCTTGTTTGCTAAAATTACCAAAGAAAATGTCGGCCGTCGCCTCGCTATCTTTTTAGACGGGGATGTAAAGTCTATGCCAGTTATCCGCGAGGAAATCACTGGTGGTAAAGCTTCTATTTCCGGTGGTTTTATGGGTTCGGCTGGTTTGAAGGAAGCCAAGGATTTGGTTAGTAATTTAAACCTCGGTGCCTTACCAATTCCGATTGAGCTTATCTCTACCCAGGGTGTTGGGGCCTCTCTTGGCTCAGAAGCGGTGAAGGCGAGCGTCCATGCTGGTCTCTGGGCCTTTATTGTTATTGCTCTTTTCCTTATCCTCTGGTATCGCTTGCCCGGCTTCCTCGCAGTTATTTCCCTTTTGATTTATACCATCATAAACTTGGCCTTGTTCAAGTTGATCCCCGTCACTCTGACCGCCGCTGGTATCGCTGGCTTTATCCTTTCTATGGGTATGGCGGTGGATGCGAACATTTTGATTTTTGAAAGAATGAAAGAAGAGTTGGCTCGCGGGCGGGAGCTTGGCGATGCAGTGAAAGAAGGTTTTGCCCGCGCTTGGCTGTCCATCAGAGACAGTAATACCTCCAGTATCATCACTGCTATCATTCTTTATGCTTTCTCTTCCACGCCGGTGGTAAAAGGTTTTGCCTTGGTGTTTGGCCTTGGTGTCCTGGTCTCCATGTTTACGGCTATCACTGCTTCCCGTACCTTACTCTTAGCTATCAAGCATGATCACGCCGGCCGAATCCTAAAATTCCTTTTCCACAACGGAGCAGGGAATAAATAAAATTATATGTTTATCATAAAAAATAGAAAAATATTTTATATCTTGTCCGCCATTTTGCTCGTGGCTTCTATTGTGTCTCTTTCCATTTGGGGGCTAGAGCTGGGCATTGATTTCAAAGGTGGGTCCGTTATTGAAGTTCGTTATATGGAAGCCCGGCCAGAAGCTAGTTTGATTCAGAAAAATATTACCACCGTGGCGGAGGAAATTTCCCTGGGTAATTATGTCTTGCAATCAGTGGGGGACACGGATTATTCTATAAAATCACGGTTGGTGACAGACAAGGAAAGACAGCAGATTGAAAATGCTTTTTCCAATAAAGGCGCAATAAAGACGGAGTTGAAGAAAGTAAATTCTATCGGTCCTTTGATTGGTAAAGAGGCGGCCCAAAAAGCCATCATCTCTATTATCCTGGTTATCTTGTGCATCGTCCTTTTTATCACCTTTGCTTTTCGTCATGTCTCTCGGCCGGTACAAAGCTGGAAATATGGTCTCATGGCTATTGTGGCCCTGGCTCATGATGTGATTATCCCTACCGGTGTCTTCTCTATCCTGGGGCATTTCAAGGGCTATGAAGTGGATACACTGTTCGTCACTGCCCTTCTCGTGATCCTTGGCTTTTCTATTCACGATACTATTGTGGTGTATGATAGAATCCGGGAAAATCTGAGCGACTCTCTTAAAAAGAATGATAAGAAAGATTTTGAAACTATCGTGGGAGATAGCGTATCCCAGACCTTTGTCCGTTCTATAAACACTTCCATGACCACCATCTTGGCCCTCATCGTGCTCTACTTCCTTGGTCCGGAGGCCACCCGCCACTTCTCCCTGGCCCTCATTATCGGTGTGGCTATTGGAACATACTCCTCTATCTTTATCGCCTCAGCACTCTTGGTGACTATTGAGAAGTTTCAGAAGAGGGGGTAGAATATAGATATGAAGAAATATTTAAGAATAATTGGTGTTGCTGTATTAATTATAGGTTTACTTATCGAGATTTATGTTCCGTTCGAGGCTTATGTTGGTTGGTATCAGAGGACAGCTTATTTAACTGTGATTGGAATATTTTTAATTTTGATAGGATTATTATTTATTGTGTTTTCCGGGGGTGGCTTTAAATTTGTAAGAAGTAAAAATGATTTTAGGTTATCAGACAAGGATAACTTTATAAACTAAAAATGTGGTCAGTTACTATTTATCCTCAATTATCTCATTTTTTGATTAGTTAGGAGAAGCAGCAACCCCGGCCATCAACACCTCTCTATCAAACCACCCCGGTATCAGAATACCACCCCTCCTAAGAAAGGAGGGGTTGGAGACATGGCTTTTTTACCCCCCGCCTTTCTTAGGAGGGGGCTAGGGGGTGGTTTTGGCGAGAGGAGGTGGTGGGCTTGTTTTATTTTTTGAATTAATGGTAGAATAAAGAGTATGAAGAAAATTAAAGCAAAAATGACATTAGAAAAATTGGCGGAAAGAATGGATTTTGGATTTAAAAGAGCTGACGGTAATTTGGCTAAATTGGCAGAGAAAATGGATGCTGGTTTTAAAATGATGGAGCAAAGATTTGATGGGGTTGGTGAAGAATTTGTTAAGGTACATGAGAAATTTATTGAAGTTAACGAAAGATTCGATAAAATTGATAGCACCATGGAACACAATCGTACTGAATTAAGTGGCAGATTATCTTCAGTGGAAAGGAGGACTAGGGCTTTGGAGACCAAATAAAACTATGGGACGAACCGTGACTATTGAGAAGTTTCAGAAGAGGGGGTAGAATATAAATAACATGGCATCAAATAATCAAGAAAATCCCGGGACAATACCTGAATTCAGGAATTCGAAGATTAAAATAGACTATCTTCCAGGATATAATTCTGATGCAAATGAACAAGAGAGGTTAGAGGAAGCCAAACAAGAGCTTCTTGCAAGAGTTAAAGATTTAGCTCTTAAAATAGAAAATTTATTACAGATTACTGCAAGCCAAGAAATTCATTGGGTAATTCTATTTTCGCCACCTATGTCAAAAGGCGAAGAAATGATGCGAATTGAGAGAGTCGGGTTCGAAATTTATGAAGCGAGTGGCGGAAATGTTGAGATGAATTTAGCTCGTCTCCATTTAAATTTACCGGAAGATGAGATAAAAGAACTCAAAGAATTAGAAAGGAGGTATTTGGAAAATTGGGATGAGAAATTACGAGAGGAGCTCAATCTCAAATTTTCTGAAAAGGTTGTAAATTTTAGAGAACTTAATTTTAGACGATTTTGCTTAAAAGCTAAGGTTTCCGTTGTGGTGAAAGACGGCCAAGATAAGAACAGAGAAGTTAGTTACTTTGATAATATACTAATACGTCAAAATGACACTTCAATTCGTTATAAAGGAGGGGTAAATTCTGAAAGTACTGATGATGCTGCTCAATATATCGTCGAGTGCTTAACCGGAGTTAGACCGGGTTACTATAAGCAACCAGAATAAATTTTCCTTAATTTTTTGATTAGGTGGAAACAACCGCCCCGTCCATCAGAATGTCCACCCCTCCTCGACTGAGGAGGGGGAAGCCGAAAAACGCTATGATTCAAGGTGTTTCTGAACTCCCTCCCTTAGTCAAGGAGGGATGCTGAGTCGGCGAAGCAGGGCGGTTGAATTTCCCTTGACTCCAAAACAAATATGAGTATAATAGACCC
>CAYVWL010000023.1:1171-9268 GCA_964455475.1 uncultured Candidatus Saccharibacteria bacterium | reverse complement strand
GATGACAAGGTGATTGATCGCACTTATGAAAAGGAAATAGAAAAAGTGGTGCACAATGCCCCACTGCATTTGAAGCCCACTTATGAGATGATCAAGTTGCTGAAGAAAGTTTTCAAAAAAGTGCCGATTGTAGGAATTTCCGATAGCGATTTTCATGACACAATACCGGCGAAGGCCAAATATTATGCCATTCCTTTTTCTGATACGGAGAAATATCAAATTGCGCGTTTTGGCTATCATGGTATCTCCGTGGAATCTATTTTAAATAAATTAAAGAGTGAGGGGGAGATTCCGGGGAAATTAATCATCTGCCATATTGGCAGTGGAGTGTCCGTCACCGCAGTTCAGGATGGTAAAAGTATTGAAAATTCCATGGGCTTTACCCCACTTGAGGGGGTGATGATGGCCACGCGCGCGGGCGATATTGATCCCGGCACAGTAGCTTTTCTCACTGACAAGAAATGGTTCGGCGTTAAAAGCTTGAGAAATTATTTGAATAAGGAAAGTGGCCTACTCGGTGTCTCTGGTAAAAGCTCGGATGTGCGCGACCTGATCAAACTGGAAAAAGAAGGGGATAAAAATTCAGCCTTGGCGCTCTCAATGTACGCTTATCGTTTACAGAAATGCATCGGCGCTTACTATGTGGCTCTAGGTGGACTGGACACCATTATCTTTACCGCCACGGTGGGTGAGCGTTCGTTTATTATGCGCGAGCGGATTTGCGCTGGGCTTGAGTCCTTGGGTATTAAGATAAATAAGACGATAAATGATCAGAGCGAGGGTATAGATGCTGATATCTCGGCCGGTGATTCCAAAGTAAAAGTGCTAGTCAGAAAGACAGATGAGATGGGTCAGATTGCCCGGGATACCATTAATACACTAAAGATATGAGAAAAAGCAGTATATTTTTATTTGTTCTCTTCTTAGTTATTATTTTATGTTTTTTGGTAGCCATAAACTTCTTACAAGGATCTGCTTACTTGAAAATTTTTAGTCATACTACTATCTTGATTATTTCCGGACTATTGATTGCTTTGATTATTTTTTCTTTTATTTATCGAGAGATTGAGAATAATAAAATCCAAAATGAATTTATCACTATTGTCACTCATAAATTTCGTACCCCACTCACCGGTATCCGCTGGACGATTGATATGCTACAAAAGGATCTGACCCTTTTGGAAAAGGGAGATTTGTTGGTGGAAATGCAAAAGGCCAATGACCGCCTAATGGAGATAGTGGACCTACTCGTGGGCTTTGCCAAGTTTGATAAACGCCTAAGCTATGCCTTTGAAGCTGTTTCTCTCCGAGAAGTAATTGGTTTTTCTCTCAATAAATATGCGGTGGCGATAAAAAACAAAGCCATTCAGATTGCTATTGAATCAGATCGGGAATTACCGCTCATTATTGTGGACAAGGCCAAGATTCAATTTGTGGTGGATATGCTCATAGACAATGCCACCAAATACACTTCACGGGGTGGGTCTATCGCTGTGGCTTTTGAAATGGATGAAAAATCCGTGACCGTGCGTATTAGTGATACCGGTATTGGGATGGGTTTTTGGGATAAAAAGAGATTGTTTCAACATTTCTTCCGCGCGGACAATGCCAAGCTCATGGATACAAATGGTCTCGGTTTAGGTTTGTATACAGCCAAAAAGATTGTAGATCATCATGGTGGCAAACTGTGGGCGGAGTCCGAGGGTCTAGGCAAGGGCTCGACCTTCTGCGTCCGCCTGCCGATCAAGAGATGATAGGGAACTATATCCTTTTTGTCAGGCTGTCCTCTATTTCATCAATTCTGTGGTCACTTAGGCCGTGCTTGCTTTTATTCTCCCGCATCCATTTTATTCGGGCCTCAATTTCTGCTTTTTCTAAGCCCCGGGGGTGGGCATCTGTGCCGGGCATATTAAAATCGGGAGCAAAGATCTCGTCCATTTTGGTTCTTTCTCTCTTACTAAAACCCTCACCATATAGCTCGGACTTGGCTTTTTTGTATTCCTTCTCCGTCACGCGGGGTTTTGATGATCCACCAAATAATATATTGTATAGTCCCATTTTATTATTTTTAATTAAATTTATAAATTTATTGCTTTAAGTATTTACCGGCGAGGCTCAAGGCAAAGGATGGTAGGATAATAAAGACAGTTGCAAAGAGAAGGCGAATCAAAACTTCGGTCATCGCCGAATCTGGTGTATCCGGCCCAGAGGCGGTCAAAACTATCAGGATACCAATAATCCCAAAGGCAATAGATGCGCCGATAAATACTTTTGTAGCGATTTTTTGCATGGGTTAATTATAGCAATTTTGTCACTTTGAGCAACACTTTACACTCCAAATCTTGTGTCAGAGTACCCATGTAGAATAAGACCATTGAACTGAGACTATTCATTTACTTACACATACTATAAATCAATTTTCTTCAAATATAACTCTGTTTGACCATTATACTCCGATATAATAGTAATTAATTGATTTTTATAACCAAAAGATTGTAATTTACCAACTAACGGTATTTCTTTGTTATTATAATAGAGAGACCAGGTATCATCCTTTTTTGCTACAAAAAGTAATTTACCATTAATATCAAACACAGATTCGCTAATATCATCATATTTAACAGATTTTTTGTTGTCATAAATCATATACCAATCCTTATATCTATTTATGGCAATATAGGCCAGCTTATGATTAATTTCATTTGGAATTAACACAAGGTCATACCTCTCTAGCTCCTGACCATCATATACCATAAACCACCCCGATCCATCATTTGTAGCTCTAAATACAAGTTTGTCATTAATAATTTTAGGATAACCGACCTCATCATAACCCTTAGAAATTTTATCATCATACACAACAAACGACTTGTCCTTGCTATTGGCAAAGTAAGCTAATTTACCACCGATTTCAATTAGATTATTTACTGAATAGTACACATCTGACTTCTTGCTATCATTCACAACAAACATACCATCACCATTCGAAGCTACATATGCAAGTTTACCACCGGCCACAATTAATGATTGTTGAGGAAGAAAACTGTATCTCTCTGACTCATTACCGTTATTTACAACGTACCAGTTTACACCTTTTCTTGCCTTAAAGGCTAATTTACCACCTATTTCAGTAAAATCACTAACCCAATCATATTTTTTAGACTCTATACTATCATATACAACTAACCAATCTTGCCCCTTTTTTGCTGGGAAAGCTAATTTCCCATTTATAACAATATAAAAATAATCTATTTCATCATATCTCTGTGATATTTTATTACCAGTTACAAAAAACCAATCACTGCCTTTTTTAGCTGGAAAGGATAATTCATTATTAACATCTATAGGGGCACCAGCATAATCATATCTTTCAGATTTTTTATTGCCACAAATTATAAACCAATCGTTACCTTTTTTAGTGTTAAAAGCAATTTGGTCGTTGACTTCTACAATATTTCCAATTAAATCATATGCCTCGGATACTTGTCCATCATAAAAAACAAACCAACTATCTCCTTTCTTCACTGTAAAAGCTAATTTATCATTAATCACAACAGGACTATAACCAATTTCGTCAAACGCTTGAGATACTTGTCCATCATAAACAACAAACCAACTGTTTTCTCTCTTCGCTGTAAAAACTAGTTTATTATTAATAATCAAGGGACTAACAATTTTGTCAAATCTATCAAAAGTCCTCTTGTCAAACCTCCTTAGGTCAAAGTCAAAACCATTCTCTGTGGTTTTTTTAATATTATCACTGCTGCTATTATTATCCACTGATTTTTTATTTATGTAAATATAAGTTCCACTTCCAACCATTGATAATATAACAACAGCGATTATTATAGGTATTGCAAAACCTTTTTGTGGATTTTTCATATTTCTAAATTATAACACAATACTAAGTTCTAAACCACCTTGTCCTCCAAATTCTATGTCTAAAAACCCTTGTAAAATAAGGCTCGGGAACGGCTCATCCGCCTGAGGTGGATGAGCCGTTCAGTTTTCACTTAAATGATTACTAGGCTCCCAATGGTTGGAGGAAGTCAGAATTTGTTTTATGTATGTTTGGTATGAAAAAGGCGGGCCTTGGTGTAAAACCAGGCCCGCCCACCACTACTGCAATCCTTCAGATCAGACTTACCCTCTTACTGCTGTCCTCGAGCAAGTCCACCATCGGGGTGTCCAGGACCGTCAAGCAACCATACTTCCCGGCCAAATTGGCCCGGTGAGTGGCCCTGGCGTAGGCCAGAAGGAAACCCGCCGTACCAGTAGGATTGGATTTCCAGACGTTCTTGAACTCCATGTATCCCATCGGCCCGGAGATGATGACCAGTCCATCATGCGACAGATCACCTTTTTCCTGATTCAGCTCGGCCTGAGACACAAAGGCGACCTTCGTGTTATAAGGCTCGAAATAGATCGGCATCCCCACAATCGATCTGTGAATCCTTGCATGATCAGCTTCCTTGGCCACCACTTTGCATTCGCGCCAATGCTTGTCTCGATCAGTCAGTTCCGGATTTTCTCCGTTACGGATTCTCTCGATCGCCTCTGGCTTGGCGTGTGTATACTGCCTGGCATCAATGACGCCGGAGATTCCCTTGATGGCGTTGGTATGACCCATACTCAAGCCACCCTTGGGAGTGAGGCCGTAAAAGGCGTTCACCTTGTACCCAGCCATGCCGGCGCCAAACAAAGCGCGCATCAGGGAAAAAGTTCCCGGATCCCAGCCAATGCCGATATGCCCAGTATGCTTGCTCTGACGGCAGATGATGTCCACCGTTTCCAGATGACCGAGCATCGGCTGACCAGTCTCTTTGTCCACATATGGTCCAATGTGACCGTGTGTGTCAAAGCTGTCCACGACATTGAAGTGACGAGCGAAGAACGGCGTCTGTGACGGCAAGTCATTCTTGGACCCGCCACACATCACCGCTACATCCGCACCGCAATCAATGTAAGTTGCCGGCCGGTCGAGGTGATAAATCCTCGTTCCGGGAAGTTCACAACTTACTTCTTCCGCACGCCGGCTTACCACACCGATTAACTCCATGTCCGGATATTGAGGAAGCAGTTCCATAACGCTCCGCCCAACATTGCCAAAACCAACCAATAGCACCTTCGTTCTTGCACTCATTTTTCCTTACCCCTCTTTGTTACAGAACACAACACACCATAGCGTTGGCTTTTTGAATTTGAGTCAGCTCTCAATCTAGCCTATAAACTACTCTTTTCTACAAAAAATGCAATCCCTAGTCCTACTCACTATAAAAAGGCACTAAAATACCCTTGTAAAATAAGGCTACTGAACGGCTCATCCGCCTCAGGTGGATGAGCCGTTCAAGTTATTACTTAAATGATTCCTAAGCTCCGCGACCAGGGCTCGAACCTGGGACATCCTCGTTAACAGCGAGGCGCTCTACCAACTGAGCTATCGCGGAGCTTAACAATCATTTATTGTATTGTGTAAAGAACAGGCCTCTCTCAGGAACCAATATATACTAGCAGAAAACTTTCAAAAAATAAAGGAGGGTGCTATAATGCGGGCGTATTTTTGAATGGAGGAATAGCCGAAAGCATGGAAAACGACAAACCGACAAAAGAATTATGGTGGAAACCGGCGGTGGCCGTATTTATAAAGACTTCTGGTTGGATTGTTGGGCCGATAATTTTAGCGCTAATCTTTGGAAAATATTTGGATAATAAACTGGGCAGTACTCCGTGGTTTTTCTTTGGACTGATTGCGGTCGCTTTTCTCATTTCCATGCTGGGAATAGGGTTCATGCTTAAGAAACAAATAAAATAATGGAAGAGATTATTCATGAAGTCACCCTATATGCCGAGCCGATATTCCACCTTGGGCCATTTTCTGTCACAAATTCTCTACTGACCAGTTGCTTGGCGGTCATCCTTTTGGTGATTCTGGCTCTGATTTTAAGAAGGAAATTGCAGGAGGTGCCAAAGGGTCTGCAAAACTTCTTTGAGATTATTTTAGACGGAGCCTTGTCCTTGGGTGATCAGATTACCGGTGACCGTAAAATTACTAACAAGGTTTTTCCTCTATCTATTTCGGTTTTCTTTTTTGTCCTGATAAATAATTGGCTGGGGATATTGCCTTTTGGCGGTTTTGGCCTGGTGGAAACAGAGCATGGCCGATCTGCTTTCATTCCTTTTGTTAGGAGCGGAACGGCGGATATAAATACCACCCTGGCCTTATCACTCCTGGCTGTTCTTGGGGCAAATCTGTTTGGTATTCTATCTATTGGTATTTGGAAAACCTTTAATAAATTTATAAATCTGAAGGCCTTGGGCGGGGTGGTGACCAAGGTGCGCCATGAGCCGATTACGTTGATTGTCTCACCCGTCACCTTTTTTGTGGGAGTGCTAGAGCTCATTGGTGAGCTGGCCAAAGTGGCCTCCTTATCCTTCAGGCTTTTTGGTAATGTTTTTGCTGGGGAAGTCTTGCTCTTGTCCATGAGCGCCATTTTGGCTTATGGACTGCCTATCCCATTTATTTTCCTCGAAATATTTGTGGGGGTGATTCAGGCTTTTATTTTTGCCATCTTAATCTTGGTTTACTTTACCATTGCGGCTCAGGATCATACGGAGCATGAAGGTCACGCGGAGAGTCACGGGCCGTGACATTACCCACGGAATCGTTTATGATAGCGTTTATTAATTGTCGAAATTATTAATTAATCAGTCCGCAAGGACAAAATAAAAATATGGAATATGTTGCATTAGCAAAGGCGCTCGCAATTGGTTTAGGAGCTATCGGTCCGGGTATTGGTATTGGTCTTATTGGTGGTCGGGCTATGGAGGCAGTAGGCCGAAATCCAGAAGCGTCGGGAAAGGTCTTGGTGACTATGCTCATTTCGTCCGCTTTTGCTGAGGCTATCGCTATTTATGCTTTGGTTATTGCTTTCTCTATCTAACAAAATAAGACTGTTTTTATGGAATCATTAATCACCACTTTTCACATCGACTGGAAGATAATCATTGCTCAGGTGATAAACTTTGGTATTGTCTTCTTAGTGCTATATCTTTTTGCTTTAAAGCCATTAAAGAAATTGATGGCAGAGCGGGAGGAGAAGATAAGCAGGGGGCTGACGGATGCGCACAGTAATGCCGAGGTGCTCGCCAAGACTAAACAAGAATATGCCGAGGTGATAAACAAGGCTCGAGCGGAAGCCCAAGTGCTGTTTGAACAAGGTAAAAAGGAAGCAGAAATCAAGAAAGCAGAAATGCTTGAAAAAACCAAAAAAGAGATTGATACCATGATTGTAAATAGTCAGAAGAGTTTGGAATTAGAAAAAGCGCGGATCATGGAAAGTGCTAAAAAGGATATGGTGCATCTAGTAATAAGGGCAACAGAAAAAATAATGGAGGACAAAGGGGGAATAGAAAGTATTTAATTATGTCAAAAATCTCTACAAAAAATGTTGCCGAGGCCATTTATGAGCTGACCAGAAATAAGACTGGGCCGGAATTATTTAAGACTCTGTCAGAAGTAAAGGATTTTTTGGTGAAGAAAAGGTTAATTTCTAAGAGCGCCGAGATTCTAAAAAAACTGACGGATCTGATTAATCAGGAGCAAGGAGTGTCAGAAGCACGGCTCACTGTCTTAAAGGACCCGAGCAAGAAAGTGATTGAGAAATTGACAGAAATCTTGAAAAAAAGATACCACTCAAAAGTAATATTATTTGAGACGAAGGTTGATAAAAGTATTATTGGTGGGATGAAGATAGAAATAGGTGATGAAATAATAGATTTGTCGGTAAAAAATAAGATCGTTCAGTTACAAAATCATTTATTAACAAATTAAACCATGATAAAAAATACCATCGTTAAGAGTCTTAAGGAGCAGATTGAAAATTTCAAGGCTGAAGTCAAGGCGGAAAAAGTGGGTCATGTGATTGAGGTCTTTGACGGTATTGCCAAGCTGTCTGGCTTGTCTGATATCAAGGTCTCTGAAATGGTACTCTTCCCACACGGTGTTTATGGCGTGGTCTTAAACCTGGAGGAGGATTCCGTAGGGGTGGTTATCCTGGGAGATTTCTCCAAAATCCATGAGGGGGATGAGGTCAAGGC
>CAYVWL010000023.1:0-1071 GCA_964455475.1 uncultured Candidatus Saccharibacteria bacterium | reverse complement strand
GTGGCTTACCGCGAGATTTCCCTTTTGCTCCGTCGTCCACCGGGCCGTGAAGCTTTCCCGGGGGATGTCTTTTATTTACACTCTCGTCTATTGGAACGCGCTTGTCGCCGAAATAAAGAAAATGGTGGTGGTTCCATCACTGCTCTACCAATTATCGAAACGCAAAGTGGAGACGTGTCGGCTTATATTTCTACAAATGTTATTTCCATCACGGATGGTCAGATCTTTTTGGAGACTGATCTTTTCTATAAAGGAATACGCCCGGCGGTCAATGTGGGTTTGTCTGTGTCACGCGTGGGCTCCGCTGCCCAGATCAAGGCCATGAAGAAAGTGGCTGGTACCTTGAAACTGGATTTGGCCCAATTCAGAGAGTTGGAAGCCTTTGCTCAGTTTGGTTCGGACTTGGATGAGAATACCAAGAATCAATTAGAGCGTGGCAAGCGAGCCATAGAAATATTAAAGCAACCACAATATTCACCAATGGCGATTGAGGATCAGGTGGTGATTTTATATGCCCTGACCCGCGGTCATTTGGATAAGGTGGCTATCTCTAAAATCAAATCATTTGAGGAAGGGTTAATTAATTATGCCCAGAAAAATGCCAAAACCTTTTACAAGGATATTAAGGAAAGTAAAATGTGGACGGAGGCGGGTGAGGCGGAATTGGTAAAAGCTCTCAGTGAGTATAAAGCGTCATTTGAAATTAGTAATTAATTTTATGGCTAGTACCAAGGAAATAAAAAGAAGAATAAAGTCTGTTAAAAGCACCAAAAAGATTACCAAGGCCATGGAGCTGGTGGCGGCGTCTAAAATGAAGCGGGCCATCAGTCAGACTTTGGCCTCCCGCCTATATTCGTCTTACTCTTGGGAATTGTTGACCTCTCTGGCGGACCGGTTGGAGGAGACGACAAATAAATTATTTATTGATAATGAGGTGGAGAAAAATCTGATTGTCCTTATTACCTCAAACCGTGGTCTGTGTGGGGGATATAATTCGCAGATTATCAAAGAGACCGTTAAATCATTAAAGCTTGGCTCGGCGGATATTATCACCGTGGGTAAAAAGGGTGA
>CAYVWL010000022.1:0-9762 GCA_964455475.1 uncultured Candidatus Saccharibacteria bacterium | reverse complement strand
AAAGAAGAACATGATAGTAGAACCTTGAAATGGCTCAAGGATAATAAATTTTTTGAAAAAACCGGCATTAATCCTGCTAAATTGTTCTTTTGTCGGGAGAGAAATGAAAAAGAGAGAATTTGCCGAGAGAATAACATCACTTATTTTATTGATGATCGGCTGGAAGTACTAAGTTATATGATAGGTGTGGTGCCAAACCTGTATTTATTCCAACCGGATGAGCGTGAGGTGGAGGAATTTAAGCAATTTTTACCAAAAGTGAACAGAGTGGAGAGTTGGAAGGAGGTGATGGAGGAAATTAAGGGGAAATAGGAATTCATTTTATGCTACAATACACACTATGATGAATTTAATTGAATTACGGGAACATTTAGATAGATTGGATAATGCCCTGGTTTATATTTTGGCGGAGCGGATGAGCTTGATACCAAAGGTGGCGGAATTTAAGAAGGCCAATAATATTCCCCAATATCAACCGGAAAGAGAAAAAGAAATTATAAAGTTGAAAAGAGAAATAGCGGAAAAATTAGGTCTCAATCCGGATTTGGTAGAGACTCTCTATAAGGAAATAATCAAAGATGCCCATCGGATTGAAGCAAAAATCATAGGGGAATAAGGTGGTCTATACCACACCAAGAACCTGTTTGATATAGCAGTAGGAGTCCAGTTCTTTCAGGGCTTCATCCATATTACCTTTATCACCAACTAGACCTTCAATTTCTAAAAAGAAATAATAATTATAGTCTTCTAAGTCAGAGGCTTTTGAGTGAAGCTTTGTGAGCGTGAGTTTTCTCTTTGAAAAGATATCCAAAATATCTCTTAAAATACCTGGCCGGTCATGTACCACTAAAATAATGGCGGTGCGAGATGCTTTTAATTTCTTTGATAGGGAGTCATTTTTTGATTTTGAAATAATATAAAATTCAGTAGCATTATTCTTTTTGTCCTCAATATTTTCCGCTAAAATATGGAGATTATATTTCTTGGCGGCTTCAAAACTGCCAATAAAGCCAATCTTAGGGTCTTTAGTTTCCAAGATTGCCCGAGCTGAACTGGATGTTGTTTCTATGATGGCATCTGGAAAATTATCCTGGACCCAATTTCTAGACTGGGCCAAGGGCTGTGGGTGGGAACGAATAATTTTAATATCAGAGACGGATCTGGTATTGCCCATGAGGCACAGATGGATGGGCATTTTATATGAACCCAGTGTCGTCACTGGTAGTTTTACAAAACAATCCAAGGATTCCTGAACGATTCCTTGCGTACTGTTTTCAATTGGGACCAGACCGATAGCGTTATCTACACCATCCAAAACATTCTCAAAAACCTCTTTGATAGTATTGTCAAAAATGATATTAGTACTTTGAGCAAATACTTTTTTCGTTGCCTGATGGGAAAAAGTCCCCTCCGGGCCAAGGACATGAATGATTTTATCTTTAATAGAAACAGGGACTGAATTATTTATAGAGTCTACACTAACAAACTGTCTATCCACTATTCTCATAAGCTCTGTGGAGGTTGCTTGGGCGATAGGGATTGATTTTAATAGAGCTTTGGCCGATTCCGTGTAAATTTTTTCATAATATTTTCGATTTTTAGAAATGATAGCCTTTTCTAAGTTTTTGCAGACTAGATTAAATGTTTTTAGAATTTTGAGGAAGGAGGGATTATACATGGCAATATCCGCATATAAATCAGCTTTACCGCCAAGAACTCTAGCGCTTAGGATGCTTTGCAGGCGAAAAACCGGCGATGAGTAGGCATTCAATTTATTAGTGTTTTGGTCTTTTATGATGGCCCCAAATAATACATTGACAAAATGCGTAAAGGCCTGGACGATAGCCATTTTCTCATCGTGTTCTTTTGGGGTGGAACTAATAATTCGAGCACCACTTTTTTGGAATAGTGCCTGTAAATATACACTCCAATCATTATCTCGCCCAGGACAGAAGACAATTACTTGGTTTTTGATACTTGAGGCTAAAGGACCAAACATGGGGTGAATACCAGTCACACCGCAGTGACTCTTTGTTTTCAGCATTTCTTTTAAGGAAAGGCTCTTAATAGAAGTAAAATCACACAACAAGGAGTCTGGACGGACGTGATCTCTGATCAGCTTAATTATTTTAACGGTGGCGGATATAGGGACAGAAACAATTACGATATCAGCTGTTTTAACCTTGTTCATTAAGGAGCGATTATCGTCTTCTCTGCCTCCTATTATGACTGTCAGACCTTCTTTCTCAAAAAATCGAACAAACCAGGAACCAAATTTCCCTCGTCCGCCAATAATCAGGATAACCGGTTTATCCTTAGACATAAGTGAGCCACTTTTTGTATTTGCCATTTTTACCATGGATGATTTCTTGGTATTTCGAACGAATCATTTCCGCAATTTCAGATTTCTTGAATTTCCTTTTATCTATTGAACTGATGATTGAAACCTCGGCCGCTGTTCCGGTAAAAAATGCTCCATCGAAGGAACTAATTTCCTTTGGTTTAATATCCTTTTCGATTATTTGCAAGCCAAAATCTTTGGCAATAGTGATAATTGAGTTTCTGGTAATTCCTAATAGAATATTACCTTTCTGTGGGGTATATATTTTTTTGCCTTTTATAAAGAAAATATTTTCACCAGGACCTTCGGCAATATTGCCTTTATAATCAAGTAGTAGGGCTTCATCATACCCAGCCTTTCGTACCTCCTGGGTAGCAAGTATAGAATTGGCATAATGGCCGGAAACCTTGGCGCAAGCATTAAGCGACTTTGGGTGAATACGCATTACTTTAGATATTTTTACCTTCACCTCATCACCTAAATATTTCCCCCATGGCCAAGCAGCGATGGCGACATGTGCCGGTGCCCCTTTTGGGTCTAAACCCATCTTGTTTCCAAAATAGCCTATCGGACGGATATATCCGTCAGTAAAATTATTTACCTTGATTACTTCAAGGACAGCCTTAATAAGCTGATCTCTGGTGAAAGTAATTTTCAGATTCATAACTGAGGCGGAGAAAAATAATCTATCAATATGGTCCTCCAGGCGGAAGACGGCCGGACCGCGGTCGGTATTATAAAATCTGATTCCTTCAAAGACGGCACTGCCATAATGCAGGCTATGGGTTAGCAATGGCACTTTTGCCTCATTTTCCTCTATAATTTTTCCATCAAGCCAAACTTTCATAATTTATATAATAACCTTATCAAAGGATTAATACGGAGTCAATTTTTGATACTAGTTTAGATCATGTGTTCAGGCTAGGGAACATATTTAACATTTAATTAGTTGTAATTTCGCCTGTGTATAACTATTTTGACATAGGGGACGCATCTGGTATCTTTACAGTAGATGTCTTGGGTGGTCTAAGGCGAAGGAGGTCTTTCAAAAGAGGAGGTGAGCAATCGTTTAACCGTCAGTCTGTAGCAGATCAACAACACAACCTGGTGGATCATGAAAAAGATTGGCAGTGCCAAGCGAAGGGCTGTGATCGGTAAGATCGATCTCGGCATGGTCGCACTGAGCCGCTGCGCGTGCGGATGCTCGTGCTGATGGAGCTCCTGGGTATGGAGCGGGAGCTGGACGTGCAATATCGTCCAGCTCCTTTCTAAAACAGACGATTGGGGGTGTCATGAAATCATCACTTAGTATACCCCTGAGGTTGTCCTCTTGGGCGCATGTATTCACGAGGAAAGGTCGGGGCCACTTTGCCCTTTATCATTCTCTGAATATGGAGTTGGTGTTTCTTCGGAAGAAATACCTGGAAGTTATTGAGTTGCTCCGTCTGGGCACGACCCAGGAGCATCTTCACCTGAAGTTCGGACGACTTTCGAGAGAAATAAAGGGGGTCATCAGAGAACTTCAGCGGACTGGGTTGGTGGTGACTGTCGAAAGCAATGATATGGAGTTGCTCGAAGAAAAGAGAAAGGCACATGTCTTTACTCCTGGACTCGAGACCCTCTATCTCATCGTAACCGACAGTTGTAATCTGAGGTGTCGCTACTGCTTCATCAATGGCAATATGCCAAAGGACTACCGTCCAAGCATGATGTCATTTGATGTCGCTAAGGAAGCGATTGACATGTTCTTTCGGAACCTGTCGTTGAATCCGCCGGAATATGCGAATCTCAGGAAGACGATCTTCTTCTATGGAGGAGAGCCGTTTCTCAACTTCGATCTCATCAAGCGAACGGTCGAGTATATCGAATCCGCTTATGAGTCTGAGGTTGCCGCCATGGGTTCGAAACTTCGATTGGCTATCGTCTCGAATGGGACGATGATAAACGAGGAGATAGCCAGGTTCATCGGGGCACACGAGAACCTCGATATCGCCATCTCGATTGATGGTCCGAAGGAAATCCACGATGTCCAGAGAGTGTGCGTGGACGGTTGCGGATCTTTCAATCAGGCAATAAATGGGGTGAAGTTGCTTAGGACTTTGGGTCGCAAACGTTTTGTGTCTCTTTCGGCAACAATCGGAGAGCACAATATCGATAAGTTGCCCACACTTCTCAGGCTTCATCGCAAATACGGCTTCGCCTCGATCAATCTGAACCCGCTTGTAGATACAGCGAATGACGCTGTGGGCGCGGAGTATATGCGCAAGGCCTCCAGGCGAATGATCGAGTATTTCGAGTTGGCTCGGAAGGAGGGTGTCTACGAGGACAGGATAATGCGTAAAGCAAAATCCTTTATGGAGAAACGTATTCATGCCTACGATTGCCAGGCACTCGGTGCTCAGCTCGTATGCACTCCGAACGGCCAGTTGGGTGTTTGTCATGAAGGTATCGGTGCCCGGCAATTCTTCTTTGCCAAGGTGTTGAGAGACTTCGACTTTCATCACAACGAAGTGATCGGTGAATGGAAACGGCGAACGCCTCTGAATATGCCCCAGTGCTTTGGCTGTCCTGCTATCGCGATCTGTGGCGGAGGTTGCGCTTATGGAGCTTGGCTCCGAAACGGCAGTATCTGGTCCGTGGATGACCGGTTCTGCATTCATTCCTTGGCAACGCTCGAATGGTTGATCTGGGACGTGTACAAAAGAGTTTGAACAAAATGGAAAGGAGACGCCCCCTTGCTTAAAACACAAGGGGGTTCTATTATTAACAAAATGATAAAAATAGATTTAAATAAGGAATTGGATTATGAGGTTTATAATGATTTCCGGGATTTTTCTATGGCCGGAGCTAATTTTGCTGAGTTAATAAGAAAAGAGCATCTAGGCATAAATCAAGGTAACTATAGGAAATACATAGATAGTTTTTGTGCTGAAAATCAGTCTGATTTGGACAGTAAGCAAAAGCAAATAAATAGTCTATTGTCCGAAAAACAGGGCGTATTTTTTTCTGAGATGGAGAAAATATTTAAGATTAATTTTTCTGACAGTAAATTTCAAGGATATCTCTCCATTTTTGATTGTAATCCGCGTTGGATTGAGACCAGGACATTTCAGGTTTATTATAAAAGGGATATAGACAGCATGCTGGCTGTTATACTGCATGAGGTGCTACATTTTGCCTTCTTTGAATATTTGAATAGAAATTTCAGGAAAGAAATAGATGGTATGTCAAAAGATAGCGGTAAATTGTGGAAATTATCGGAAATTATCAATGTTATTATCCTTAATCTACCTGCCTTTAAAGAGATATTGGGTAGGGAGGAGAAGTTATTTTATCCTGACCTGCAACTGAAGCTCCAAAACGCCCAGAAAATATGGACCACCTCCAGTGGAAATATTGATACCCTTATCTCGCATTTTCTCAAAAAAAGTATATAATGCTTCATTATGAATCTGGACGATATTTATACCCCATTGGAGGAGACCTTAAATCACTTTAAATATCCCCACTCTCTGAGCTTTGATATCTCTTCCTCTTCGAATTTTCTCCCTATGTCGTCTCTGTAGAAAACTTTTGGAATAAGTATTTTATTGGCAATATTCAGACTCTTCTGTCTCGCCTCGCTTATTGTCGCACAGACAGCGCTGGTAAACATCACATAACCGTCGGTGTTTGATATGTATAATTGATTATCTTTTGAGCCTGTCCGTTTCGAGATCTCTTCGAAATATACGTGGTTCATCTCCTCAGCGGTCAAACTCTTGCAGAAGTACACATTTACCCCATAAAGAGTGTCTTTATTACTGTGATTTCCATATGGGAAGGGCGGCGTGGCAAGAAGATTGACCACACCAAAACCTTTTTTGTATTTTAGGTCGTAAGATTGCCCCTTAGCAATTGCCATTAGGAAATCACCCCAGGGAGATAGATGTAGGTCGCATTGTAAATGAATAATCGGCGTTCCGAATCTCGCTGTGGCTTCTAGGGGGTAAGGACCATTTTCATTGACTATGCAGTTTATCTCAAAATCACCCTTAAATTGAATCTTCTGTAGAAAAGGCTTCAATTTGTTTAGTACTTCAACGAATAATTTATTACTTTCGTCGTCATCATACCAGGCGACCGTTCCCATCTCACTAGTAACTGGACCTGTGTTCCCTGGGAAGAGCTTTGTATGCTCAATGTTCATTTCTATTGGTCCAACCCAGTCATTTCCATTAAAATAACGCCCCACACCAATTTCGATTCCATCAATTCTTTCGTGCAGGGTAATTTTTTCCCTATTAATATACTTGTTATGGAGATAATTTTTAAGGACACTGATCACATCTCTGCCGTCATCGGTTTTACCAATGTATGTTAGGAATTTTGAGTCATGACTATTATGCTTGATCACCCATGGGGCGGGATTCTGATAAATATATTTTACTGCCTCCTCCATGTTTGGAAAATCCTTTAATGGGACAGTCTTCAGGCCGTACTCTTTAAAAATTTTCTGCCCAAACTCCCTATCTGTCTCGATTTTATCTCCCATCTCACATCCGCCAACTACATTATACCCCTTCTTTCTAAGTTGATCCTGAATCTTGCCCCAACCAGTATCATCAAATATTATTAGTCCACTTTTGCCGACCCATTTTAACTCTTTTCTCCAATTTCCTGTTTTTATGACTAAATTATCGAAATTACCACGAGACTTTTTTCTCTTTATGAAAAGCTTAACGTCATGACCCTCTTTCTTCAGGATTAGGGCTAAATTAATAGCAATACAGTCCGTGGATATAAACAGAATATTCATTGCCTTGAAAGTATAGTATAACTAGGCTTTTAAAACAATATTAAGTGATATATAATCAGTTCACTATGACCTGGTTTTTTATTGCACTGATTGGACCAATATTGTGGGCGGCCGTCAATCATATTGATAAATATTTGCTTTCCGATGATTTTGAGGGGAGTAATATTGGGGCACTGATGATATTTTCCACCCTACAGTGCGGTGTATTAATATTACCAATATTATACTTAATTAATCATGACGTCTTCAATGTCTCCCTTCAGAATATTATTTTTCTTGTAGTCATTGGTATTATAAGTATTTTTGCCATCCTGCCGTATATGTATGCCTTAGATGAGGAAGAGGCATCTATCGTCATACCATTATTTCAACTAATACCGATCTGGGGCTATTTTTTCTCTTTTGTTATTTTAGGCGAAACTCTAAATTGGGTCCAGGTGGTTGGCTGTTTATTTATAATATTTGGTTCAATAGTAATCACTATTGAAGAAGACAAGGATGAAAAAATAAAATTCAAAAAAAGAATTATCTGGCTAATGCTGATCTCTACCGTTCTCTTTGCTATTTATGAGACATTGTTTAAATTTGTGGCCGTAGATTATGGTTTTGTTATTTCATCATTCTGGGAATATGTTGGGGTATTAATAATGGGTATTCTCTTTTACATTTTTATCAAAAGCTACCGCGAAAGCTTTATTCGCCTATTAAAAACCCGGGGTAAAAAGATAATCTCACTAAATATCGGTGGCGAATCACTAACAATTATTGGTAATATTGCAACTAATTTTGCCTTAATTATTGCGCCGGTGGCCTTGGTTCTCACTGTTTCTGGTATTCAACCACTTTTTGTTTTTTTGATTGGAATATTTTTAACCTTATTCTTTCCTAAAATTTATACAGAAAAACTGTCAAAAAAGCACTTGGTTCAAAAAATTATCTCGATTTTGGTGATAATAATGGGCAGTATCCTCATAAGTATCTAAGCAAGACTAAAATCTATTAATAAAGATAAAATAATGCTAAAATATAAAAATGGAAGAGAATAAGATAAAGTATTTTTCATTAGATGAGGCTCGAGAAGAAATCAAAAAAAGATGGAATGATGTTGAGTTGAAGAAAAAGATTGAGGAGGAACTCGGAGGGTTATTTATAAAAGAATTTAGTAATTCACCCAGAGCTATATCTTTTAGGCAGATTATATCTCCAGACAATGGTTTTGCACTTTTTTATCTGAAAGCAAAATATTTAAATACTGAACCTTTGGTTATGGAATATAAAAAGGATATTTTTGTCTCATTTAATGAAGAAAAAAAGGGGCTTGGTAAGCTCAGGGTTACTAGTGATGGTAAAAAGGGATATTTTAATATTCTTGATTTTCATGCAAACGAAAAAAAACCGCTAGACGAGGTAAAAATACTAGATGGGCAACTACTTATCGATTTTCACCATAATTTAATGAATAAATTTGGTTACGGTGATGTTTTTCATGATTATTCTGATTGGTTTAGCAATATTGGTCACGCCTCTTCTTATTATTACCCGCTATTACTTCATTGTGTCGCACATGGAGTCTTCTTTGAGACGCTAGAGGGTGATGAGTATGAAAATAATTTTACAGAATCGATAATATTACCAACAATTGAAAAAATTTTTGCTAAATATAATATTAGGCCGATTATTGTACAGTTATATCCAGGAGGACAAACTGATTTAGAGGACTTCTTTTGGTGGTCATACCCCCTTTATATTAACGAATATTTGAGTGGTTTAATAAAAAATGATAATATTGGAGGAAAGTTTAATATAATTAACACATTATGATTTGCGAAGGAATAGCTTCACCAATATTATATTTAATATCACCAGACGTACCTAGTCTCTTATACTATTCTCATGTTCCAGCATTAATAATCTCTCTATTTTTTGGTTTTTTTATTTTATTTAATAATAAGGAAAACATACAAAATAGGGCCCTATTTTATTTAACATTACTGGTTAGTTTATTAATTTTTTCTAATCTTCTAACTTGGGCAAACAGTGAGGTAACGTTGATAATTTTTTTCTGGAGATTAACTGGTTTTTTGTACTTTATAATACCATTTTTTGCATTCAAAACCTTGTATGTTTTATTGTATAATAAGGACATTAGCAAATTCTGGAAGTTTACTTTTGGTCTAGTAAGTTTAATATATTCCTTCATTCTTTTTTCTAGTTTTTCAATAGATCATTTCAATATTAGCTCATGTGATCTGGTGGATAAGCCTTTTATTGCTTACATTCAAAACATAAGCTTTTCCTTTGTTTTATTATTAATAATTTATACTTTTATCCGATATATATTCCACAAGGATTCGCCAAAAGAAAAAGGAAAAATTAGTACGATTATATTTATTGGAATAATATTATTATTATTAAATTTATTCTCAATCTTTCAATTATCCTACTATTCTGACAATTACCAACTAGAGCTATTCTCTTTCTTGGCAATACCAGTCTTTATAGGATTGCTTTCCTATACTATTGTCCGCTTTAAAGCCTTTGATATCAAATTGATTGGGGCGCAGGCACTGGTGTGGGCCTTGATAATACTGGTGGGGTCACAATTCTTTTATCAGGCGGGGAT
>CAYVWL010000021.1:9714-10781 GCA_964455475.1 uncultured Candidatus Saccharibacteria bacterium | reverse complement strand
AACGTAATTCATAATTAAGCTAAAAATTTGACAGGTTAATTTAAAGTTTGATTGGTTTTTCCGTATCGCCCGGATTGAATAATTTATAAAAGAGCTCAATGGTCTCTTCTGTCCCTAGGCTGACACTGCGGATACCGCAACGCAGAAGCCCCTGCTGGACCACGGACACTCTTTGCTCCAGCTGTGTCCTGTTCTCATCAAAATTATCAGATTTTTCGGCAGCTTTTTGTTTCCCGGTATTACTTGGCAGGAATTTGCCTAGACCACTATCTTTCTTTGGCCCCAAAATCATAGTAGGTGTAAAAGGAATCACAATAAAGAAGGTCTTGGACATAATATTTTGATTTTCCGTAAAACTTTTCACAAAGCTGACATATTCCCGAATCTGAATTTTTAACAGATCATTTAATTCCTCATTATAACGCTTTTCCAGGGTAGCCAGATATGGCCGAATATCCAATTCCCGACTTTGGATGGAGATTTGAATGGAAAAATCCAGCGAGTTTAAAAAGTTTTGAAATTGATAGATAATGGCTTCCTGCTCATCCGCGGACTTTAAGGCAAAGTTTAAGGAGGAAGACAAGACCACAGCCCGCATCGAGCCGTCCTTCATAATTACCATTCCGTCCCGGACTTCTTTGATCGGGACAAATTCTTGGGTTGTTTTTGCTACAGCCATTTGTATTTCATTATATCCTATTTTTCTTCTCTGGTCACTGGATTCAAACTTTCCTTGATATCCAAACTCCAAGTGAGATCGTGCAATTTACTTTGCGATAGCTTTGGCACATAAACCGGAGGCAAACTTTCCGCCCTTATCCCCGCCGCTTGGGCTTTTTCTGGGCTTTTATCCTTCTTTTTCCACAAATATAATTTGCTGGAGAAAAAATAACCAAAAGCACTCTGCATAATATAAATCAACGGCTTATTATTTATCTGATAAAAGGCCAGGGCTAGGGAAAAACCAAGGACAATTACAACGAGTGGAATTACTAGGATCAAAGGTAAAAAACGGAATAAAATAAAAGACAAGCCATCTAGGAAACCATTATCAAAGCAAAAACGGG
>CAYVWL010000021.1:0-9704 GCA_964455475.1 uncultured Candidatus Saccharibacteria bacterium | reverse complement strand
GGTCAGCGGACCAAATATTTTGTCTTCTATTTCAATAAATTGTGGGACTTGAAACCTCATAATAGCTGTTAGGTTTTAGCTGTAAGCTGTTAGGTGAAAGATTACAACTACTCCATATTATAACTTAATTTACTAATTATTACATTAAGCATTTTTGATATTTCTATAATTAAGGAATCGGCTTCTTTATGGTCTGCATCCTTAATTAAGTTGAGTCTTTTAGATATCTCAATCTGCGTTTGTAATTCAGAGCAGGATCCTAATGAGATCCTAAGAAATTGATTAAAATCTTTTCTCGTTCCCCTATTTCGTCCCTCCGCTATATTTGAAGCGATAGAGACCGAAGCCCTTCTCATTTGGGATGTTAAGCCGTATATTTCTTCCTTTGGGAAGTTATTTGTGATTTTATATACCTTTATTGCTAAATCAACCGCTTTTTGCCAGACAATGAGATCTTTATAAGATTTTATTTCCATTTCTTTATAAGCTAACAGCCAACAGCTTTCAGCTAACAGCTTCCCTATAGGGGTCTACTCCACTTGTGGGTCTCTTCTTTTCTACCTCGGGTAATTTTACTTCTGGCTTGGCGTTTACAAACTGTTGGGAGATGATGGTGGTACCGGTCATTTTGGCTTTATAGACATTAGTATCCTCCGGAGCGTTGGCTTTAGGACTCAAATCTTTTACTCCCTGACCAGGAACCGTTTCCAGTGCTTGGGCGGGGCGTATCTCTATCTTATTCCCAGTTTCTGCTGGTGAAGTTGTGGTTGGCACCGAAGTAAACTTCATACCAATATCTCCCCCATTGATAATAGAAGGGTCTTCTATCTCTTTTAAAATTTGATCTCTATTCAGACTAGCCTCACTAGAGCTTTGTTTACTAACAGCTGGCAACTCATCGTTAACAGCTTCCTCTAGTTCCTCATTCATTCTCTGTAAAGAATCACGAATTGGTTTGAAAATATTTTCGCTCACATCCATCGCTACTTCCTTGGCTTTCACAATTGGTAAATTAAGTTCTTTCTGAATATTCCCAACAAAATCCGCCAAGGGTTCGAGACCTATCATCACCAAGGCGGTTTCCATCTCAAGCTGACCCGCCTGATCAATCAGCAATCTCTGTCTCTGCGTTATCTCCTGCAATTTAGTTTTATAATCCACGGAAATTATCGCCGACAGTACGTCCTTTGGTAAGGTCTTCATCTGCTCTGCTATTATTTTTTGTGTTTCTTCATCCATTGTTTATTTTTATTAGTGAGTTGCTGGCGGAGGAGGGTTTAACGCGGCCTCCTCTTTTTCTTTCTGGGCCAAAGCTTCAGCTGCTAGGGTTTTAAAATCTTTCGTTGCCGCAACTTTTTCAATGTCCTCACTGGCTTTTTCGGCGGAACCGATTGTTTTATTAATAATAGAGGCCTTTGCTTTTGCGGCGTAAGCTCTAACCTTGTCTGCCTTTTTATTTTTTATTAACTCCTTCTTAACTTTTTCTGGGTCTAATTCCTGAGCTTTATGTGTAGCTAAATTCTTTCTTGCCTCAGCTAATTTCTCCTTTGCTTCATCACTCAAATTATCCTCGGTTGATTTAATTTTATTAACCGCCCTGTTTCTCTTATCTATTTCTTCCTGAAGTTGTTTGAGTTTAGTTGTATTTTTCTCTCCAGACTTCTTCTTTTCGAGTTCGACAATTTCTTTGTTTAAACCGACTATTTCTTCTTTTGCTACCGATGATAGATTATCTTCCTGTCTTAATCTCTGAATTTCAGCGGTGCTGTTTGCCACCTTATTTCTTCTTTCTGTAATTGTGTTTGCAACCTCGTCTTCTCCTAAATTAACGCGCCCTTTATTTATCATTTTAGCAACTTCAACCTGACTTGCGGCCGAGCGATCCACTTGGCCTTGGAAGCCATCTTTCGCCACTTTTATTCCCCTGTTGTAATCTACATTTATACCCGTTTGTTTAGCCAAAGATTCCGTAGCTGCTTTAAAGCTACTGGTATTTCGAGCATCAAAGCTTGCTTTTGAGGTGGCCGTTGCCCCTCTTAAGGCCAGTCTTGCCCCCATTCCCCTCAAGCCCCCGGCTTTTGCTGCACTTGTGAGACTATCACTAGTTGCCCATTTTGCGGCGCTACGGCCAATAACATTTCTTCCAGCCATAGCCAGCCCACCAGTGGCAAGACCTAAACCAAAGCCGAGGGCTTTTCCACCTAGGCTTGTCATAACTCCACCCACTTCACCACTTAGGTCTTTTGTTACTTTTACGGCCGTAATTAGGAGGCCTATGATAATAGCAAAGTTAATATAAAGACCAACATCAATTTCCGAGCCCATACTTGCCGACAGCGTTGTTACTTGTCCAAGCATTATCAGCATATACATAAATAACAAGAAAACCGGAGCCACTAACGTTTGATTAATTAAGGTCTTCCACCATTTTTCAGAGTGTGGTTTCATATATGGAATTATGTCACCAATAAAGCCGATTGGGGAAAGGACCATTAATAGGAAGAAAGCTATCAAACGTCCAATGAACATAAAAGAAGCAAAGAAAAAGGCATAACTAGCAACTAAGGCTAGAACGATACTAAAAATGTTCATTATAATACCAGTTGTTGAGACGACTGTGGTGCTATCATCCATTGAATAGATAGTCTGTAGTTTTAGCGAGTTCATAATTGAGGTACTGATATACTTATCCGAACTAGAAGAAGTGTTGGCTACTGACACTCCACTTACGCTGAGCTGGTTTGAAGAAGCAATGTTTGTTGTTTTTTGATATAAAGCATCCGCAACTAAATTACCCCCATCAATAATAATTCTTGTTATAAAAAGACTGAAATTTATAAGCAAGGCGGCCACCACCACGCCAGAAATCATTTTTTTTGTATTTGCACTAGACAGTCCCAAAATAGTTTTTATGGCGACCCAAAGGAGAATAAAAATAAAAGTAATATTTATCATATTTCTAATCACGGCCCAAGTAATCGGTATTGCAGTGGAGGCGCCGACGAAGTCTGACATCATGTATATTGAGTAGTACATCGCTGTATCAAAAAGGTTACCGGCCAGAGCCAATAATTTATTGCAGGCTAAGAGAATCACGTAGATTAAATATGCAAAACCTTTAATGACTGCATCCCTTGTAAAGTTGGCCATATTACTAAAGCCCTCCCTAAATATAAACCAACCGCCACTATTATTCACACCTGAAGGCCCTTGTTTTTGCTTGATTAAATTTGCTATACATTTTGAAATATCTGCTTTTGCGGAGTAACTAGAATTACAGTGTGAAACTATTTGTGCTCTCTCAGCGGCAGTTATAGCTGCAGCTTCAACTCTTTTCACTCCAAAATCAAACCCCACCCCGGTCCAAAGGAGGATGGCGAGGAGAAAAGAAATGATTAATTTTGAACTCACTTTTTGCATTCTGACTTTAATTTTACCCTAAAAACTCTATTTTTCCTATATTCCCCACACACTCAAATCCGCTTTACAAGCATCATTGGTGCCTTTGTAGGTGGTCTGCATAATGGTCAACCAGGCATAAATTTGGAGATATTGAGAACCACCAATGGTTAAGGAGGCAATATCGTTTTGGGTATGCATATTTGAGGCCGTTAAGGCTTGATTCACCGTGGCCATAGTGGCACTATCTCCTGTAGAAGCATTTACTGTTGTCATTAAGGTATTTAGACTATTCATATTTGTCATAGAATTTGTCCGCATCTGCTCTAGGGCTACTCTATTTAGATTTTCATTATATAGGCGGTCAGGGTCATTGGTTGAATAAGGCTTGGTGCCGTCTATTCTATCCAAAACATTGGTCTGAATCAGGGAATTACAAGTCCTTTTCTCATAAAAGGCTCCATAAGCACTGCTAGTGGCACTACCGTAATATAGTAGCTGGAGAACGTTGTTTACTGCTTGCTGATAAGTCTGCTCAATAACCTTTTGGGCATTTATAGCATTTAAAGCGGTAGTAATGTCTGTCACATTGACTGGTGGGGTGACGGGATTTGGGCTTGGTGGATTATTTATTGAACCGCCTCCCCCACTTCCTCCGCCATTGGCGGCTATTTGAGCAGCTAACTGTGCCTGCAGGCTGGCTAGATATTGCTGATTATCTTGATAGGCTTGTGAACTCTTTGAATTTGCTGATCCTCTCTTTAACAAACCGTCAGAGAGTTCAGTAATAAGTTGATTTATCAACGCATTAACAATAGCGTTCACATCATTGGCCAGTTCTGTTTTTCTAATATCACTAGAGTCGGCCCAATTGATTTTATTGGAAATTACACTACCTGGGGTTTGGATAGTACACTCCTGGTTTTCTTGAATTGTACCGGCCACATCACCCTGAGCATTGTAATATTCCATTCTTCCACCACCGGAACCAACACTCACTACCTGACCAGTAATGGCATCTGTAGTGGTGGACACACCGACACCGTTTTCGTCATAAACTCCATCACCGGTGGTGACTCCAGTGCTGACGCTTGTGGTCTTACATTTCTTCCAGGACATAAAGCCTCCGCCCCAGTTTGCCTCTGTTAGTTGTATTTCCTTGTTTCCTGATATCCTTGCGTCTAATTCCCCCTGGGCAATGATCATAGCCCCCATCTGATTATTTTGTGGAACGGTGGTCATTTGAAGCCAGGAGTCCCACCCACCTCCCCCGATAAAGTCACCATTGGTAAAATCCGTCATCGCCTTATTCACATTGCCTAGGGCGCTTGTAAAGCTACATTTTATCTCATCCCTAAATGGGCGGTATTGGAGACCGAGAGATAGTTTAACTTGAATTTTGAACGGATCACAGAGAAAATCCAGATCTGTGCCCATGAGCATGTCACCTATAGTAATATCAGCCGTATCACGAATAAACTGTTTGGTATCGGTAATAAAGGCTGGACTGCCATTGAAACCACTATCTATCCAGGTGACGATAGCCTGGGTCATCTGGCGGAGAACGCGAGCCATGGCAATTTTCATGGCGTTATCAGCCAACCAGCGACCATTATCCACAGCCCAACGAGCGGCCTCTGCTGCCCAGCCCGCTACCGTGGCACCTATATGTGTAGGATCAGCTACAACAAACTGAGCTCTTGTGTATAAAGGAAAAGAAGTTGATGTAAAGATAAAAATTACTATCATTATACCTAGCAATATTCTCTTAATTTTTACTGTCAGACAAGACATTTAATTTGTTGTCATTATACCATTAAAAAGTTGGTTGCCAACGTCATTTGCTGTAAAAATTACTTTATTATTGGTCAGAAGTTCTCTGGTGATGGCAATAGCATCCCACAGGTTGCTTATATTTGCCGAATAATTGGTTAATAATGAAGGGAGGACCACAATATTGTTGACCGATTTTTGTATTTGTGACAGATTATCACGGATAAGCTCGAAAGAATTAATCAGGAGTATATGATTATTGGCCAAATTATTTGGTACCGGGACTTTTAAAAGATCGGTAATCAGGATTTTATAATCACTAATAATTGGGCTCAATTCAGCAAAAGCTTTATCTATTGCCCCTTGATCAACATCATCCTGGAGCATTTGCATTATACCCCTTATTTTTGTCATGCCGTAAAAGTCATAACTTTTTTCAGCTAATCTCTTGTTGAAAAGATCAGTCATCATTATTCCGGCAATATCATTACCATATTTTTTTATAGATTCCGTATTGGTGGCGGAAGAAGATACGGTCAGATCAAACAAGGTGTATTGTTTAAAAGTGAGAGTGGGTATTTCCGACAAAGTATTTTGTACAATGGATGAAATATCCGCGTTTGTTAGTGGCTGATCTATTTTTTTTGTCGCTAGGTATTGAGAAAATAATAGACGTCCCATTTTGTCTGTTTCCGAAAGTTTCTCAAAATCATCCAAAACTTTTTTATTGTTGGTAATTATTTCCTGATCTATTTTATCCGTTGGTGCTACATTTTTTGACGCTAGGTTTGTCTTAAGCGGATCACGGTTATTGTCTATCTCCTCTCCATCACTGGTGCCGTCTTTGTCTGTATCCGCCACTTTTGGGTCTGTTTTCCACAGGGCCTCCTCCCAGTCCTTTAGACCATCACCGTCCGTATCCAGCACCATAAATTCCTGGACTTTGGTTTGGGTTTCCGTTTGGGTCAGCGCGGTCTTGGTTTTTTGGGCTTTACTTAAGTAAGAAAAAAGGAAAATAATACCCAGAGCCACAATAATGGAGAGTAAAATCATAACAAATCTTTTTGAGGGCAGATACTTGTGCATAGCTTGATAGATTATAGCAAGTATCTGTGATAAAATACAGGGATTATTAATTTTATAAATTAAATCATGAAGCAAAATAAATTTATCGCTTTTATCACCACTTTCTCCTTTCTTTTTATTACCCTATTTTCTCCTTTCGTTGATCTGCAAAGGGCCCAGGCCCAAAATATTGGTAGTTTGCGGGTGATCACGGCTTCCGGTTTTTCCTTTAAGAAGGATTTGATACTTGGTGATACGGACCCAGATGTTTTACAACTGCAAAAAGTGCTAAATTCCGATATTGATACCCTTATTACCACGGATGGCCCTGGCTCTCCTAATAAGGAAACCTCTTATTTTGGTACTTTGACCAAGCTGGCGGTAATAAAGTTTCAAAACAAGTATAAAGACATAGTTTTGACCCTAAATGGCATAAAAGTGGCAGACGGAGTGGTAAATAAAGCTACTCGGACCAGGCTAAACCTGCTTTTAGGCGTGGTAAATACCTATGATTCCGTAGGTCAGCCTCAAAGCCGGGCCAGCACGGCAACAGTAGCCACGGCTCCTATTACCTATACCGCCCCGGTTACGGTTGTAAATACTACTTCTCAAGCCAGCATGCCAGTTTGTCAATTTGTGGAGCTTTTGATTGGTATTGGAGCTGTCAATTCCAGTCGCATCAATCAAGCCAGATCTGGTATGGGGTGTTCGACAAATGTGACAGGAACAGCTTATGTGGATTTGGAAATAGATAATCAAGATACTTCTGTTACTATAAATAGTGGCGATTCTATTACTTTATCCTGGACTTCGGCCAATGTGACAAAATGTGCTTCAGACAGCTCATATTCAACGAAAAAGGCTACTCATGGGACAAAAAGAGTAAGTAATGTGACCTCATCAGGTACTTATGAGATATATTGTGAGGATCTAAACGGTGATGATGTGTATGACTCAGTGGATGTTTATGTGGTTAGTACCGCTACTTCTACCTCACCTATTAGCACATCTACTCTCCCTATTATTAGTACTAGCACCTTACCTATAGCCACCTCCAGTCCTTGGAATATTACCACCCCAATCTCTTCTAACCCCTATAATAATATTGGAAACTTTGGTATGGGTGGTAATTTGCCCTCTATCACCTCTTCGGCCGACACCCCAAACATTATTGGTTATGGTCAAGCTAATTACTGGATGGATACTGATCCTTTTGTGTTGGCTACTCAATTATCAATCAATTTGCTACCGGTCACCTATATTGAATTATTAGGTGATGCGCGTTTGGGGGCAATCGGCACCTTGGCGTCAAGCACAGCTTCCTCCACCTCCAACACTATCGCTTCAAGCTCTAACTCGTTTAATGCCTTTATCTCTCAGATTACAACTGGTTATGGTTCTCCAGCCACCTCCACTAATTATTACAATAATCCTAAAGGTATTCAGACCAAGGCAGTGGATTTTGTGAGGGCGATGAGAAATAGTGGTATCACTACCATTATTAACTTGGTAGACTGGAAATATCCAACTATCTGTGAACCACAATATGACGATAGCTGGTTTAATACTAGTCTGGACTTTGTAATTAAACAAATCGGAACTCAAAAAGTCATTTTGCAAGTTGGTAGTGACAGTAGTGGTTTGTGTTCTGCTAAAGCCCAAAGATGGAATAATTTGATGTCTTCCAAGTGGTCAGGTCTGAAATCTTGGAATCAAGGCAGTAATCCCGTAACGGCACCAAGTACAAAGTGGTTCCTAGAAAATCACCCTTGTTCTATCACTAGTTTTGGTAATCCTGGATCAGATGTGGTGACCAAATGTCCATACTTGCTCTCTCAATTAAGCGCTTCTGGTAATATTCTAGGGGGGGTAGATAAGCAGATTTTGACCACATATGTGACTAATGTTCGAAGTACGAATGACAAGGGTTTTGTCTATTACAATCCAAATCCAACCATAGATAACGAGGCCATTTCTGCTTTAGGTGCCATTGCTCTCGCTTCCAGTACAGCCACTACTACCCCAGTGGAGCCAGCCGCCCCCGTCACTCAATTTGGTGGTACAGTAAAGAGTGTGAGTTCCTGTACCCCAATAAATGATATCGGTCATACTTTGTGGCAGGTGACTATTGGCCCTTGTAAGGCGGGTGATATTACCACTAGCGGTTTAGGTGGTATGGCTAGTGGGGATGGATACATAGTTATTCGTGATGGTTTTCAAACAGTGCCAAAGGTTGGTGAGACTGTATTAGGTGGTGCTGTACACGATGGCGCAGCGGAATGTACCAATGCTTCTTCCGGTAGTGGTCCATATATTGGTGTGGTGAGCGGTCCGATGGGTGTAGGATCTGATTGTGGTACGACTACTATTAAAGTCTCTGGAGGAGGAACAAGTGATTACACAATAATGGGGAGAATTCAGGGAGCTCTTGCTGGTTACTTAGTGGGGGCAACAACCGGGATGGCTGCTGGATGTACTGTTGGTCTTTTGGGAGGACCAGTAACCTGTGTTGTCGGAGGTCTAGCTGGCGGACTTATAGGTGGTGTTACTGGAGCGGTCGGAGGGGCAATTGGAGGTAAAAAGGTTGTAAGTAAAATTAAAAAATTAAATCCTTGGTAGTAGAATAATAAAAGGAATTAATGTAAAAACAACCCGCAAGTCGCGGGTTGTTTTTTTATCTAATTCAGTTTTACTATGAGATGAACCCAATCCTCAACCCTCAAATCCTCCGCGCGGATTTTTTCGGAGAGTTTGAGCTGGGTAAAAATTTCTGGGAGATTATTTTGAGAACCAAAAATTTCTTTCAAATTTCCTATCAACATCTTCCTTTTATGAGCAAAACCGGCGTGTAATATCTGGAAAAACTTTTCCTCGGTAATTTGATTGTCAGTAAAAAGTTTTTTGGAAATATTACTGATAAGTAAGATAGCCGAATCAACCTTTGGAGCCGGTGAAAAGTCTTCCTTTGACACTTTCATTATTTTTTTTGGCTCGCCATAAGCTTTGACACTAATGGAAAGTAAGCTTTCCTTGCCGTCCCGCGCCACTATCCGGTCCGCAATCTCTTTCTGCACCATCACTACTATTCTTTCTGGTTGGTTTTTAGTCTCCAAAAACTTTCTTAAAAACTGTCCGGTAATGTAATAAGGAATATTGGCCACCAGCTTATAGCTGTTAGCTGTCAGCTGATAGCTTTCTGATTTAAAATCTAATATATCCCCTCTCACTAATTCCAATTTTCCCGCCTCAATTTCCGCCACAAATTTTTCTTGGAGAAAAGAAATGAGGCGGTCGTCTTTTTCCACCGCTATTACTTTTTTCGCCTTTTCTAACAGTTTTTCCGTGAGTGCGCCTTGGCCGGGGCCGACTTCGAGCACGGTATCTTCCCCTCCCACCTCGCCCGCTTCAAGCATCTTGAACAAGGCTGTTTTAGACTTCAGCCAATTCTGCCCGAGTGATTTTTTTGC
>CAYVWL010000020.1:10159-11625 GCA_964455475.1 uncultured Candidatus Saccharibacteria bacterium | reverse complement strand
ACCCAATTTATATCTTTATTAGCTTTGACCAATTTATCGCGAAACTTGGTGACCTCTACAAACCAGGACGAGGACGCATAATTTAAAAGCGGAGTCTCACAGCGCCAGCAGTGTGGATAAGAGTGAATAATCTTTTCCTTGGCATACAATGTGCCCTTACCCGCCAAATATTTTATCACCAAGATATCGGCGCTCTGATGATCCTCCTTGGGCTTTACATCTGTGCCAGCAAAGTCAGTCACTTCTTTTCTAAACTTGCCGTTTGTCCCCACATGCTGGATAAATGGTAGATTTTTCTCCTTACCCAGATTCATATCATCCTCACCAAAAGCTGGCGCAATATGCACTATGCCCGTCCCATCCTCCGTGGTCACAAAACCAGCACCGTAGACTTTAAAACCATTCTCAATATTTTTTGTCTCCTTATTATTATAATAATCGAAAACTGGTTTATATGATTTTCCAACTAGTATCTCTCCCTTAAATTCTTCCGTAATAGCATAATCATCTTTTAGGGCTGATAGACGGGCTTTGGCCAAAATATAATTCTCCCCGGACGGCATCACCTTCACTTTGACATAATCTACCTCCGGACCGACAGCGAGAGCTACGTTACCCGGCAAGGTCCACGGCGTGGTGGTCCAAGCTAGGAAATAAGTATTTGACTCGCCCACAACCGCAAATTTTACCGTCACCGAGATATCGGTAATATCTTTATAACCTTGATTTACCTCAAAGTTTGACAAGGTGGTCTCACAGCGCGGGCAGAGGTGCATGGATTTGAAACCTTCATATACCAGGCCTTTCTCATTTAGTTTAGCAAAAATCCACCAGACGCTTTCCGTAAAAGATGGGTCCATGGTCTTGTAATCATGCTCCATGTCCACAAAACGGCCGAGACGCGGAACAATTTTCTTCCAATCATCCACATAAGCCATCACACTTTTCCTGGCCACCGCATTAAATTTTTCCACACCATAGTCCTCAATATCTTTCTTGCTTTTCAAATTCAATTCCTTCTCCACAATATTTTCCACCGGCAAGCCATGACAATCCCAGCCCCAGCGCCGAGGCACATGGAAACCACGCATGGTTTTATAACGGCCGACAAAATCCTTGATCGTTCCCGCGAGTAAATGCCCGTAGTGCGGGGTGCCGGTGGCAAAAGGCGGACCATCATAAAAAACGTATTCGCCGTGTGGTGCTTCCTTCGTCAGACTTTTTTCAAAAATTTTATTCTCGCGCCAAAAAGCTAGCATTTCCTCCTCTTTCTTGGCCCGTGGGCTTTTTACGTCTTCAGTCATTTGATTTAAATTTTAATCACTTTACGAATTTTTATTGTATCATTTTCTCAATTTTCCGCCAGTTTTAGACAAACAAACAGCCGTCCGACCCCACACTCCATAGTGTGACAGTCGGACGGCTTGTTTCTCCTAAAAAAGATTGAAAGACCTACTCCGGCCGCC
>CAYVWL010000020.1:0-10059 GCA_964455475.1 uncultured Candidatus Saccharibacteria bacterium | reverse complement strand
CACCCTATTCCTTTTACAGGGTACCATAGTCAGTATATAAAGTCAAGCTACATCTTTTCCGACACTCTGATACCCAGGAGATGTAAGCCATTCTTCATGACAATAGAAAAAGCCTCGGTGAGCGCCACTTTGTATGGTGAAGAAGCATCATTTTTATCCACCACGGTTTCCTGCGCATAAAAAGTACTGAAGGCGCCCGCCAGTGTTATCAAATACGTAGCCAAATAGTGTGGTGCATATTCCACCCCTGCCCTCTCCACCACTTCCGGAAATCTGATTAGTAGTTTTGTTAATTCTCCTGAAACTGGATACTTCATACTAGATACTTCGGATTTGATCCCCTCCTTCCGTGCCTTTTCCAAAATAGATTTTGCCCGCACGCACGCATATTGCAAATACGGTCCAGAGTCACCTTTCAAATTTAAAATTTCATCCCAATCAAAATTAATATCTCCTTTAGCCTCCCTTTTTAAATCATTAAATTTTAAAGCGCCAATCGCTACCACCTCCGCAGTTTCTTTATTTATGTCTCCCGCCCGCTCTATTGCCTCTTTTATCACCTCATCCAGCCAGATTACATTACCTTTCCTGGTGCTCATCTTGCCCTCCTTGAAACGGTACAAACCGTGAGCCACATGCACTCGCTCCCCCTCTTTTACATAACCCAACAGCCTTTCCGCTTCAAACAGTTGCTGGAATTGCAGTTCCTGTTCCATCCCCACTTCATTTATAATTATTGTATACGGCCCATATTTTTTCTTGCGCCATTTGTCCGCTGCCAAATCCCGCAGGGCATAGAGAGAAGAACCATCTGTCTTTAACAACATGAGTGGCGGATATTTTTCCCCGTCAAAGAATATCAAATAGGCCCCCTCACTCTCGCGGGCAATATTTTTCTTCTTCACATCCACTATCACGTCCGCCATTTTATCTTCATAAAAACTTTCTCCTAAAACCGTATCAAATTTGACATCTAGCACTTTATATATACGGTCAAACTCCTTCATAGATAAAGCCACACATTTTTTCCAAATACTTTTAGCCTCCTTATCTCCTTTTTCTAATTTACTAAACCAGGCCCGACCTTCGTCCTCCAGGGCTTTATCTTTCTCCGCTTCCTCATGAAAACGGACATACAGAGCCACCAAATCCTTGATCGGCTGATCTGATTTCTCTATATTTTCAATGCTGGACCATTTTTTCAAAGCGACAATCAATTTTCCAAATTGTGTCCCCCAATCCCCAAGATGATTGTCCCTGATAACCTGGTGTCCGGAGAATTCTAAAATATTAGCTACAGCGTCACCAATAATGGTAGAGCGTAGATGCCCCACGGTAAATGGCTTGGCAATATTGGGTGAAGAATATTCCACAATTACTTTCTTGCCGGAAAATAATTTTTCAAAAAAACTTTTCTTTTTTCCACCATATTTTTCTTTTTGATTTAAAATCTCACCCACCCCACCAGCAAAATATTTTGGTGACAAATAAAAGTTTATAAAACCGGGGCCAGCCAACTCTATCTTTTCTATCTCGGCACTTTTATTTTTATTTAAAATCTCCACAATCTGCCTGGCAATCTCAATCGGGCTCTTCTTTAGCGGTTTGGACAGCATCAAGGCCACGTTCGTCGCAAAATCCCCATGGCTCATCTCATCCGGATGCTCCAAAGTAAAAGCCGGCGTTTCCTGCTCGGAAATCCCCACTTCCCCCACCGCCCTTTTTATCAAATCATAAATCCGCTCTTTCATGCCTATATATTAGCATATATTCTTGCCAGCAATATAGCCGGTGGTCCAGCAGAGCTGGAGGGAGAAACCGCCGGAGGGACGGTCAAAATCCAAAATATCCCCAGCAAAATACAAATTGTCATATATTTTTGAACCCATAGTCTTGAAATTCACTTCCGTCAAATCCAAACCCCCAGAAGAAATAATGGCCTTGTCATAACCCAAAAGTCCCGCCACGGTCATCTCAAATTTCTTAAACTTTTCCACGAGCGCCAGCCTTTCCTCTTTTCTAATTTCATTTATTTCCCAATCCGGATCAATCTCTAGCTGTTTCAAAATCAAATCAAATATTTTCCCCGGCACCTCTTTAAAAACTAAATTCTTTATTTTTTTATTCAAATTCGCCTCAAAAGTTTTTAACATCATCTCATGCATCACATCCAAGCCTGTTCCTGGAAAGAAATCCAGGGATAGTAAGACTTCACCGTATTCCAAGAGTTCCCCCACCTCTTTACTCATATTTAAAATAGTCGGGCCGGACAAACCGTTGTGCGTGAAGAGGACGCGCCCTTTTTTATTTATTTTTTTCTGATAATTACCCGCGGATCCGGACCAAGCGGAAATGGCCACATTATCCAGGGTCAAGCCAGCGAGCTCATTCACCCAAGGATTGGAAATCTTAATTGGTACCAAAGACGGATTGGCCACCGCCACTTTATGCCCCAGCCCTTTGAGCCATTTAAAGCCATCCCCGGTCGAGCCCGTTTCGGGGTGGGACAAACCGCCTGTGGTCAAAATAAATTTCTTGGCTTTTATCTCCTCCCCATTTTTTAAAACCACACTCTTGATTGTGTTTTTTTCTTTTTTGATTTTCTCAACCTCTGCCCCCAATCTAAACTCGACGTCTAATATTTTGGCTTGACTGACTAAGACGTTTAAAACATCCGCCGAACTGTCACTCTCGGGAAAAACACGGAAGCCCGGCTCTGTTTTAGTTTTCAGACCTAAATTATTAAAAAATTTTATGGTTTCCGACACACCAAAGATGGAAAAAGGTGAAAATAGAAAGTTTCCTTTCTTGCCATATTTAGCCACAAAGTCCCGATGATTCGGATTGGCATTGGTCAGATTACAGCGTCCTCCACCAGAGATTAGTAGTTTTTTACCAAGCTCGGCGTTCTTTTCAAGCACCAAAACCTTGGCTTCGTTTTCACTCGCCGAACAAGCCGCCATAAGCCCCGCCGGCCCACCACCAATAATAACCACGTCAAAATCCGCTTGGAGCTTCTTGGCTGGTAGCTTTTTAGGAGTCGCCTTCGCTTTGGTTTTCCTTACCGTCTTTTTAGCAATTTTTTTGATCATAGCCAAAGACTAGCATAAAAAAGCTCCGGCACCAACAAACGTTGTGGTACCGGAGCGAGACGAACTTTCCTTTGTTTTCAACTGCTTCCTAGGAGATACTCCATAGCATCACTTGCACTATACGAACCGTGAGGATCGGTCATGACCAGCCGAAGGAAACTGAGATCATCACCCAAGGTGACAACGGGCAGCTCCTTATCTCCGTCACGACTTAATCCGGCAGTGACCAATAGGCCGTTGCACAAACAACCTCGGCCGACCGTATCAGCTACCTCTCCTCCTTTCCGAGCATACGTTTCCACTGGTTCACTGGGACAACGATACCCGATCGTACCATCTACCCTTTCATAGACGTGTTGCAAGGCTCCACGATCACAGACTCGAACCCTCGCCTCATACAGGGCAGGAATAGCTACCGTTCCCTCTAACTCGGCCACCTTGAAAGGATAGCCGGAAGGTGAGAACCGCATATCTGTCCTGACCGGGAGGTTACCTTCATAACCCAGACGACGGGCCTGTCGGCGAAGACTCGGCTTCATCCCCGATTCATTACAGAGGGCAAAGAGACTGCCGACCTGGAGCCCCTGGGCACCAACTGATCTAGCCCATGCCAACTTTTCCGGTGAGGCACAGGCGCCACCGATCCAGAAAGGCAACCCTAGGCCAGCGAGATGATCGAACTTCACCTCGTCTCTCAAACCATAGACACCCCTTTTTCTCGGCGGAGCATTATGCCCACCAGCCAGCGGTCCTTCGACAACCAGGCCCGTGACACTTCCTATCGGCAATCGCCTTGGGTCCGTGAGAATAGTCGCCAAGAGGTTGGAAGCAACGATGGGTAAGAACCCCGGTCTTTTCAACGGCAGGACATTCTTCAAGTCCTCACCAAAGAATTTCCTGGGATCAAAACTCATTCGGTATTCGGTAATCGTTTTACCAATTACCGGTATAACATAATGCGCCTCCTCTCCTGTGACATAACTACTCATCAGCGCCGGAAACTGAATCGGAATACCCGCCCCGACAGTGACAAAGTCCACTCCAGCGAGCATCGCCCCAAATACCGCATACAGATGAGGCATCGCGATTTTCTCCAGAAAGTTGATACTGACTGGATTTTGATGCCCCTCTTTGGCCAACCAGACAAAAACAAAGTTGGCACAAACTGTCAAACCCACCAACGAATCAGTGGGGTTGACCGTAAAGAACGGCGCCCTTCTCATCACTTGTTCCGGCCTTACTCCTCCATCTACATAATACTCTCGCCAGACGGCGTCGGAAATATGCGGAAAAGGGAAATGGTCCAGAGCCCGTCGGATATGTCCACCATGATCACCCATTTGAAGCATGACCACAAGGACTTTTTCCAAAGCCACGCCCGAGACCGTCCCTAGCTGACCCAGCATGGACACTGTCCGCGCCAGAAACCAGCTGGAGATGTTTACCCCCATTCCACCCTGAATAATTATCGGGTAACTCATATCTGCCTCCTTAAGGCTAAGTTGTATTTAAAAGACCCACCATCCTTTAATATGATAGCAAAATAACTAAATAATGTCCTTACTAACGGGAACGGCTCAACGGGGGCCTTCCCGTTGAGCCGTTCAACAGCCTTATTTTAAGCCTTCAAAACTTTGTCTATCTTCTGCGCTAGTTTTAGCATATCCTTCTCCTTGGCCCCGCGGGTGGTCTCACCAGCCGTACCTAGGCGAATACCAGACGGATCATAGGCACTGCGCGTCTCATTTGGAATGGTATTTTTATTCACAATGATTCCCGCTTTTTCCAATTTGGCGGATGCTTCCGCCCCCGGCATCCCCATCCCCGCCATCCAGGTGTCCACCAAAATCAAATGACTATCCGTTCCACCAGAAACAATTCGCCAGCCCAATTTCTGCAATTCATTCGCCAAGACTTTGGCATTTTTCACCACCTGTTTGGCATATTTTTTAAAAGCCGGAGTAGATGCCTCCTTGAGCGCCACCGCTACCGCGGCAATCTGATTCATATGCGGACCGCCCTGCAGACCCGGGAAAATCGCTTTATCAATCAGATCACTAATACTTACCTGATTCCCTTTGGCGTTGGTTTGCATAATATTTCGGCGGGAAAAGATCATGGCGCTGCGTGGGCCACGTAAAGTTTTATGCACGGTGGTCGTCACAATATCCGCATAATCAAAAGGTGACGGATAAGCCCCACCGGCCACGAGCCCGGCAAAGTGCGACATATCTACCATGAGTAAGGCGCCACAACTATCCGCAATCTCTCGGAACTTTTTAAAGTCCACAATTCGCGGATAAGCGGTATAACCAGCCACGATAATATTTGGTTTATTTTCTTTGGCCAGCTTGGCAATCACTTCATAATCTAGCATCTCCGTCTTAGCATCCACCCCATAAGCCACCTGTTGCCAGATTTTCCCGGTGGCAGAGACTTTATGTCCATGAGTGAGGTGACCACCATGATCCAAGGACATACCCATAATTTTACCGCCGAGAGGAACGGAAGCAATGTAGACAGCCAGATTGGCTGGCGAGCCGGAAAGCGGTTGTACATTTACCGCCCAATCCTCGCCTTTTAAATTAAATAATTTCAAGGCGCGTTCCTGACAAAGTAGCTCCACCTTATCCGTAAAAGTCTGCCCACCATAATAACGGTGGCCGGGATAGCCTTCCGAATATTTATTTGTCAGTTTGGAACCAAGCGCTTTCAAAACGTCGTCCGAGACATAATTTTCCGACGCAATCAAAGAAATATTTTTCTTCTGCCTCCCCTCCTCCGCCTTTATCAATTTCTCAATTTGTTTGTCTTTCATATTATTTTTTTTCTTTAATATCCTGCATTCCTCGTCTAATGTTCCAATCATCCAAACTAAAATCCGACTGCAATTTCAGGTTTGGAAACATTTTTATCAAGGCTCGGCTCATCTGATGAGCGATCTTCCTCAAGGTAGGATGCACCAAACGGCCAGAGCGTAATTCAGCCACATAAGTAGCGGCCGTCAAACCATATGATACCTTGCAAGTGACATTAAAGCCCATGGCACAATAATACTGCTTATTCTCTGGAGTGGTCTTTAACTTACCAATGGCTTTTGTCTGTTCCTTAATCAGCCTCTCTGCTTCCTTTCTCACTTTATCAGGTAATTCACCTAAATACCATTCATTAAAGCCAAATCCGGTCGTCAATAGTGGCATACGACAAACACCATTCCTATGTCTCTGGATATCCCGAAACGAACCAAAGTCAAGCAGAAATTCAAAAGTGACATTTCCTAATTCGGCCAAGAAGAACGGCAATCCAGTCCTGGGGGTTCTCTTTATCAAAATATCCTTATACTGGGCTATTTCTTTTTTATTAATATTTGTCTTGACCGAAAAGGACTTAGCTTTTTTGTTGAAATAATAATTATATTTACTCTCAATAAAATTCCAATATTTTTCCTGCTCCACAGTTTCCTGATGTCCAAAACTCTGGGCATATTTTTCTTTCAAGCTGAACAAGATTTTCTCAGCCACCTCTCGCACTTCAACTAATGGATGTCGTCTCAAATAGACCAGCTTATCATGGGCCTGTCGTAGATTCGTATGCCAAGAAAATTGGGTGGTGACACCAGCGGGCAAGAAACCGCGCAAAGTATCAAAGGATCTAGCATTAACCGCCTTTTGATAAACAATTTCATCCTCTCCATCTTTCTTTGGATACCTCTGTCGGATATGATTTTGTACTTCCGACTGACTCTCTGTATAAAACTTCATCCATTTATTTAGAATCTCCTTAGACTCGGCAGTGCCAACCGGATCAGTGATCGCCTGCTTGGACATGTCAATGTAACGCGAACTGGTCTCCTGGCCTGAATACAGAGGCCAATCCTGAATAGCCTTAGCCACGAGCATACTCACCCCTTCCACAAAGATAGTGGTACTGCCACAATCTGCAATACTGGCGTGGCCATAACCAACATAAAATCTCTCCATAAATTTACCCGAGTTGCTCTCTCTCACTTTTTTTACATGCTCTTCCACACTCAAGGCACTTCTAGAATATAGGGCCTGCATCATGGCGGTATCCTGCGGACCAAACTCGTCGTGAATGAATATTTTCATATTATTTAATTAAATTATTAAAGATTTTATATATCTTATCATTTATTTCTTCCCGAGAAAGGATAAGGCCTTTTTCCACACAATTTATTACTTTCCAATCATACTTCTTTGCCACATATAGATAAGCTTCGGAAGCTTTTTTTAAATGATCAAGATCAGCTTCGTGAATATCCCTTTTCTTTCCTTTGGTGTAGCCCCGTTTGGCTTTCTGATCAACCAACTTTTGCCCTACCTCTGGTGGCATGTAGAGAAGAATAATAATATCTGGCCGAGGAATATTAAACATCCCGTATTCGAAATCATCTAACCATTTCAAGAACTTCTCTCTTTCCTTTACACCTTTTATCTTCCCCGTCTGATGCCCCATATTAGCTGAGACATAGCGATTACTCACCACTATCTTGTCGTCAGCCAACCATTTTTTTATATCAAAAGACTTATCATAACGATCCAAGGCGTAGAGGACCGAAGCTCGGTATGGACCAACCTCATTAGCTGTACCATATTCACCCCTCAGATATTTAGCTACAAAAGCGCCCGAGAAATTATCATACTGGGGAAAGTCGGCAGTCTTTACATCAAACCTATCATTTTTCAGGCGGTCAACCAGCATAGCTACCTGCGTGCCTTTACCAGACCCGTCTGTTCCCTCAATAACAATAAATTTTCCTCTATTCATTAGATTATATATTTCCCGATAATCTCATCTATCTGTCCGTATAAAGAATCGAAGGAACCATTATTATCAACCGTATGATTAGCCATCGCTATTGGGCCGGCCTGAGAGATATTCACTATTTGGGCATAATCCCTACTTTCCGCCTCCTCCTTAGTCAAGGGTCTTATCTTACGACAAGCTAGTCTTTGATAACGGTTATCAGGCGAAGTGTAAACAGCTATCACCTTAAAATCAAGTCCAAATTCCTTTTTAAACAACAAGTACTCTTCCCAACTGTATAGACTCTCCACTAAAATATTATTATTGTCTTTAATATTTCTTATTTTTTCAATAACCTTACTCGCATAATGCAATAAGCCGTGCTTTGCTCTGAGATCCTCTCGGGTTGCTCTTTCATTTTTTTCATTAATATCTAGACCGCGAGCTTTCATCTCATCAAAGGTAACATCACCAAAATAAACCTTTGGCCATTTATGTTTCCTCATCAAATAATCTATAACCTCAGTTTTCCCAGATCCCGGAAGGCCAACAATTGCAATAATATTCCTACTCATTGTTTTTTATTTATTAAAGTAATAAGGTAATCAATCCTATTTCATATTAGCATAAGTCACCATCTCCTCATTTAATAATTCATATTTTACACCAGCCTCCTTAAATAATTCTTTGCTTCTAGTGCTAGCATGATAATCTTTTTCCGCTACCACCCTCTTTATTCCAGCGTTAATAATTAGTTTGGCACAGGTATAACATGGCGTCATCATACAATACAAAGTGGCCCCATCGGTACTTACACCCATTCTGGCTGCTTGAGCGATAGCATTTTGCTCATTATGGGTTGTTCTGATGCAGTGCTTTGTGATGGTTCCATCTTCATGGGTGACTGTATTCATCTCATGACCAATATCATCACAACTTGCACAACCAGCCGGAGCTCCAACATAACCTGTGGAGATAATATGTTTATCTTTTACCAAGACACAGCCGGTTCGTCCGCGATCACAAGTGGCCCGCGCGCCAACCGCGTGCATTATTTCAATAAAATATTCATCCCAACTTGGTCTCTTGTATGTCTCGGTCATGAGGCAATTATACCTTTTCTATTCTAAAATTCCATCCAGATTCACATCATACAAAACAGCATCCTGAATAAGTCTATAACCAAGGAGCTCCTGTGGCTTAAACCATAAGGCAATTTCCTTCTCGGCTTCATCTACCGAGCCGGAAGCATGAACCAAATTTCGTACCGCCCGGTCATCTATCTCCGCCCGCTGATAGGAATCAGTCACAAAATCCCCGCGAATTGTCCCCACATCAGAGACGAGAGGCTCCGTACTGCCGTTGATTTTTCTGACAATGTTGACGGCATTTGCCCCTTGTAACACCAAGACAATGATAGGTCCACTGATCATATACTTTACCATTCTAGCCAAAACTTTCTTTCCAAGCTCTATCGGATCCAAAGTCGGTGGATCAATTTTTTTTTGAATATAACCATCAATACTTTTCTGCCCCACTTTCCTGACCCAATCCTGATCAATCGTATAATGACTTTCAATGGTCTCAGTTGTTGGTACAAGCATTTTTAACGCCACTGTTTTAAGACCTGACTGCTCATAACGCTGAAACACCTCTCCAATCAGAGTACGCTGAACAGCGTCCGGCTTTATAATAACAAAAGTCCTCTCATTCTTTATTTTTTTAGTCGCGTCATCCATCTAGTAAAGTTTAAAACTAATTGAGATAAAACGCAATCAAAAAGACCGGTTTTTACCGGCCCTTTTGAGATAAATATTTTATCTTATCCTTTCACTTCTATCCCCATAGACCGACAGGAGCCTTCGATGATCTTCATGGCAGCGTTTATATCATTGGCATTCAGATCGGCCATTTTCTTTTCCGCAATAGCCTTTACTTGAGCCTTGGTAATAGTACCAGCCTTCTTGACCAACTGCTTGCCAGAACCACTCTCTACACCGGCAGCCTTTAATATCAAACCAGTAGCTGGCGGAGTCTTTAATCGAAAATCATAAGTTCTATCCTCATACACGGTGATCTCTACCGGAACAATATCCCCCATCTGCTTGGCTGTAGCGGCATTAAACTTTTGGACGAAATCACCAATATTAATACCAGCCTGACCAAGGGCCGGACCCACTGGTGGAGCTGGATTAGCCTT
>CAYVWL010000019.1:8925-11937 GCA_964455475.1 uncultured Candidatus Saccharibacteria bacterium | reverse complement strand
TTTAGACGCGGGTTCGATTCCCGCTACCCGCACCAAAATAAAGCTTTCAGCTTTTATTTTGGCGGGTAAGGAAGTGCTGGGGAGCACTTCCGGCGAGAATCGAAGCCTGCTTGAGTATTTTATCGAGCTTTCCGAAGCGAAGAGAAAATCCAAGCACGGGTACTGCCCCTGTAAGGGGAGATGTCTCGCTACCTAACAAAATTTTTTGACGAAAAAATTTTAGTCGCGGGCGATTCTCAACATAATAATCTAAGCACAGGTACTACCCCTTATTGATTTACAGGGATTGTTATACTACAAGAACTATTACCACTATAACTGTAAATTAAAAGTCTTACAGACGGATTACCGACAACATTTGCGGTAACAGATTGTGAACCACTAATATCTAGTTTATCCCCAGGTAAATTCAGGTGATCTCTTCCCGAATCATCCTGCCAGAATGTAGCATACGTGGCGTTTTGGCTTGTCCATGAAAACACAATATTATCACCTAAAGTATATGCTGTCCTGTCAGATGTGATTGAGCAGGTTGGAGCCAAAGAAGTAATTGTTAATGTATCACTTGTCAGTAAATTATTGTTTGAATAAATCTGTACTTGATATGTGCCAGGCAAAAGTGTCTGGCCGACTCGGCTTGACCAGCGGTCGTCATTGACGGCTATGTTTCCACTAGCCCACACCTTTCCTCCGCTATTGCTTATTGAAATGCCAAACGGTTTCACTACATTACTAGCAGATCCTGTTAGTGTTGGCATACCCGAAGATGATGTCAGGGAGCTTTGATCTATGCTTGCTGAAGCATTAGCATTTTTTACTATTACTGATATTGTGCGCTCGGCGGAGGGACCATCTTTGCCAGTACCTGGATTATTCGCACACCATAGTCTATATGAAGTCGTCTGGCTAGGATAAACTGTTTTTGAACCATTAACAGAGACAGAATCTTCACTAGATTCATATTTTAAGACACAACGGTTTGCGTTAGATACATTCCAGGAAAGTACTGATGATTGTCCTGGGAATATTGATATTGGAGACGAATTAAAAGAAATTATTGGAGTTGGACTTGGCGTTACTATTGAGCCTGATGACAGAGTAACCGAGGCAAGATTATTTGAAATGCTATTAACAGTAATAACTGGCACATTTGAATTAATACGATAAGGCGTGCCAATTTGAAGTGGCATATCCATACTTGCATTATTAGTAGTTAGAAAACTATTTACGGATCCATTGGTTATATCAAGGATTACACCATTGGGTTTGTTTGTCGGAGCCGTAGGGTATGTATATCCAAAGGGTTGTCTAAAAGAAACATAGACAGTATAATCTGTACCAGCGATAGGTATTTTAAGAGCTTTTAGACTAGATCCTGTCTGTTCAATCGGTGATAGGATATACTTTCCCAAAGTGGCAGTCGCAATGTTTGAACTTGTTAGCCAACCCGCAATTTCTTTTTCAATAGCGGAATAATCAGAAAGTATCCCTCTTTTTGCAGACATCATCGTATACACTGGTACGATTCCGTTATTCCAGTCATAAATACGGGGGCAACTATTTGAAAGCAATATTTTTGTCTCTCCACTACTTACGACTACTGGACAATTTAAGTAATCTGGATGACCAATACCTGTATTTGGTTTATATGCTAGGCTATGACCAAATTCGTGGAAAAGATATTCATCTGAAAGATCAGAAATATTATTTATCCCTCGTAGATGAACTGTCCTACCATTAAGAGTGTAAGAGGCAAATTGCCCCCGACCCTCAATAGACCAAGTTTGTCCATCAGGACAGTCTGGCATCGGGTTAACAATTAAGTAATATGAATAATCGGCAAGGGGTATTTCTGAATCGGCCACTTGCAATGCTCGTTGAATTAAATCATTTACTTTATCGCCGTAAGAGGTATAGTTGCACACACCAGCACCAAGCTCATAAACACCAGAAGTCTTCCATTGTAGTTGTGCTTTTCCGTAGGAACTCTGCTTTACGAACGCATTTAATCTTTGAAGTGCTTGATCAACCTCTGTGAGTTTTGATTGGGTAAATTTCATACCATAGGATCCATATTTATTTCCAACCTCGTCAATATTTGCAACAATAGCACGGACTGAAATCGTCCCGAGGTTCAAATTTCGGTCTCGTAGATTTAGTGTCGTCGATGGGGTTGTTGCTACATTTGGTGTGCTTGGTGTCGTGGCGGAGTTATTATTAAGAGTAGCTAAAAGAGTATTGATAGCAGGCATTCTGTCAGAGGTAATAACACCAATAGCGACCAAGAGATTAATAAAATCTCTCATGCTTAAGTCAGAGGCCATAGCTTTAGGGACGACAAAAGGTGCACCCATCAAAAACACCGAAACGACCAAAACAGAGACAATATATTTTTTCATCAAATAAATAATTAAGATTGATAATCCCTTTATCCGACCAGTATATCACACAAGGGACTTTTTCATAGTGATATCGGTATAATATACCCGCCCCTTTGTAAAGACAAACAAAAGTGGTGTACTAATATAGCCTTGATATTTTATGGTAAAATAGTTTTATTATTAATTAAGTAAAAAATATATGAAAAATGTAAAAATATATTCTACACCCACCTGTCATTTTTGCCATGTGGCCAAGGATTTTCTTGCGGAGAAGGGGGTCAAATATGAAGAGTTTAATGTAGCCACCGATCTCGCCAAGAGAAAGGAAATGATGGACAAAAGCGGGCAGATGGGCGTGCCAGTGATTGATATTGAAGGGGATATTGTGGTGGGCTTTGACGAGGAGCAGATCTCCAAGCTCTTAGGTGTCTAATATTTCAGTTTGCTTCTATTTGTGTTATATTGGGCGGTATCGCCCTCATAGCTCAATGGATAGAGCAATCCCGTCCTAAGGGAGAGATGTAAGTTCGATTCCTACTGAGGGCACAAAACAGTGGAAATAATTCTTTAAATATGATTAAATAGGCCAATGCCGAGATATGCTGTCTTGGCAGATAACATAGATTCATAT
>CAYVWL010000019.1:0-8915 GCA_964455475.1 uncultured Candidatus Saccharibacteria bacterium | reverse complement strand
CTCTTCAGGGAAGCGCTCTACCAACTGAGCTATCTCGGCATTGGTACGCTACAATCACATGTTAACATAACCGGCGTTATCTACCAAAACAGCATATCTCGGCAATTGGTTACAAAGGAGATATTACCTTATTTTCTAGAAAAAATCTACTCCTTATTACCTCCCAGCCAGGAGGGCAGGGTGGGCATGGAATTTGTCACATTTTTGACATTATTCACCCCTTGCTGAATGTCATTGTAAGTTTTTACCAGGGGGGCAATAAAGGGTTGGACAAAATAGTAGGTGCTAAAAGCGGCGCCAATAATCAGGAGCCAATACATCAGCCGAAAAAAAGAAGCAAAGCGGGCGCTTCGGCGCATACTTCGAAGAATCTTGTTATTCTCCTCGCCTAATTTTATACTTTCATTGAGCAGGGCTCTTTCTTCAGGAGTCATCATTTAATAATTAATTAGTTCGAACTTTTAATTTGGACTGTCTATTTTTGTCTATCTTTGGCAAGATCAAGGTGAGCAGGCCGTGCTTTTCAGAAGCTTCGGCTTCTTCTATTTCAACTTCGGCGGGCAAGACAATAGTGCGGGAAAAGGAACCCCAGTAAAGCTCTTTATGGAAGAAATCATTTTCATCTGATTCCGTGGTCTCCATCCTCTTGCCCCGAATAGTCACCATATCCCTGGTGATGGCAATATCTAGATCTTCTGGTTTTACACCGGCCACCATGGTCTTGATAATAATATCGGTAGCGGTCTGGCACATATCCACCGCCAGCTGACCTTCCTCTTCATCATCTAAAATACTCTCTTCACTTTCCTCTTCTTTTATTTCTTCTAATTCGGTATCAGTATTGTCCGGCTTTCCCACATTGAGCAAGCCCTTTATCCTGTCAAAAAAAGTTTTCTTATTTTTCATGAGTTTATTATACCACAGATCAAACTTGGCGAGCAACTTTTTTCACCCGTTCAAAGAAGATTAAAAGTATCACCACCAAGGTCCAGGTGCCAAAACAGGCGGCCCAGAAGAAAATAATATGATGAGTGGTGTCGTTTAGAATAATAAGGAAGTTGAATAGGGCATGGAGAATGACGGCGGAAACAAAGCCCAAAATGAGATAAAGGAATTTCTTGATTTTTGATTTATAAAAGGCCAGACCAATAAAGATACCCAATATGGCCGAGGAGATAAGATGAATGAGCATGGGGCCAATCGAGCGGAAATTACCAGCAATCAGGCTGTCCAATATTTTACCATGGGAGAGTGGCTCGGTGAGAAAGAGGGCGGTTTCTACGGCCGCAAAACCCAAAGCCGCGGTCAGCATATAGATGGAGGCGTCTATCGGCTCGTCATTTACTTTTCGGCGCAGGCAGATATTGTAGGTCAAAATGAGTTTTAATAATTCCTCCACAATCGGGGCAAGGATAATGACCAGGAAACCTCTTTTGACATCAATATTGTTAGTACTGAAAAAGGAGAAATTATTAAAGAAGTCTTGGACATTGCTCCAAAAGTCTATTTGTAGATTTGCCAGATTGTGACTATTAACAAAATTTTGTAGTGGAATCCAAAATAAAGCGGGACTTTTTGTCTCTACTGGTGTACTGGCATCCACTAATAAATAATAGATTACTAGTTCAAAAAATAGGGCAAGTAAGACGGCCACAATACCTCCGGCAAAGGCTGACAATAAGGCGGTGCGTGGCTCGGGCTTTAATCTATCCTCACGAATCCAAAACCACAGCCAAAATAAGGCTGGCACTATGCCACCAATCAGGGCAAAGATCAATACATTTGTCTCGCTTATCATTTTTATTTTAAAAAACTACGCGCCGTGCCCCCACTAAGCTGGCCACTCTTCAATCAATAACATTTTCTTATCCCGATGTGGTAGAGAGGCCCAGATTTCCTCCGTTACAAAAGGCATGAAAGGGTGGAGTAGCTTTAGAGAGATGACTAGTATTTGATACAGAGTATACTGGATGGATATCTTAGCCACCTCATCACTACCATTGAGAGCGGTCTTGCTCTCTTCAATTATTATATCAGCAAAAGTGTGCCAGATATAGTGATAGATCTTTTCACTGGCCATATAAAAACGGAAATCATCAATATCGGCCGTAACTTCTTTTACCACCGCTTGTAAATCATTTAAGGATTTTTGATCTTTTTCTGTTAATTCTGGTTTAGACTCTATATCAAAATTTTCCACACCGGAGAGGACAAAGCGGGTAATATTCCAAACTTTATTAGCAAAGTTTTTATAGCCTTTGATCTTATCCTCGGATAATTTTACATCTGTACCTGGCGCTGTACCCACCACAAGGGCCATACGCAGAGCGTCAATACCGAATTTCTTGGCAATCTCAATCGGATCAATGCCATTACCTAATGATTTAGAGACTTTTCGGCCCTGGCCATCACGGACCATACCGTGCAAATAGACATTTCTAAATGGAATTGTCCCTAAACAATAACCAGTCATCAGTATCATTCGGGCGACCCAGAAGAATAAAATATCATGTCCGGTTTCGAGGACGTGAGTGGGGTGAAAAATTTCAAGGTCACGGTTTTTTTCTGGCCAACCCAGAGTGGAGAAAGTCCATAATCCGGAGGAAAACCAGGTATCCAAAGTGTCCTCATCCTGTTTCCAGCCATCACTTTTTGGTGTATCTATTTCGCAGTATATTTCATCACCTTTGTACCAGACGGGGATGCGGTGACCGTACCAGATCTGGCGGGAAATACACCAATCATTGAGTTTTTCAATCCAGTGGAAATAAGTTTTGCCAAAATAATCGGGGATAATATTTATCTGTCCACCAGCCACGGCCCGGCGCATTATTTCCTTCAGGGTGGTTTTAGTCCCGCTTTTTATTCCGGTAATATCTGAATGAGATAAGGTAAACTCCTTATTAACTGCCACAAACCACTGGAGTTTTGGTAAGGGTTCCACAATTCCCCCCGTCCGTTCGGCCGTGGAAATATTTTGTTTGATCACTTCCTCTTTCTCCAGTAAACCCTCGGCTTTTAGCCAGTCCACAATCACTTCTCGGGCCTCCGTTGTCTTTTTATTCAAAATTCTTTCATCACCCACCATCATTTTGGCATATTCATTTATCACTTGGACTTTTGGTAGACCATGTCTCTCCGCCATTTCCCAGTCTATTGTGCTGTGCATTGGGGTCACACCAAGAGCGCCGGTGCCAAATTCCTTGTCCACCTCTTGATCAGCAATGATTTTAATATGAATTGGCACACCGCAGAAAACAGCATCATATTCCTTACCGACAAATTTCTTATATCTTTCATCTTCCGGATGGACAGCTACGGCGGTATCACCCACCTTGGTTTCCGGCCGAGTGGTAGAGATGGAGATAGGAAAGTCTGGCGAATATTTGAAAGTATACATTTTAGCTTCCCGCTCTTCATACACAATCTCATCATCAGAAATAGTAGTTTGTCCTTTGGGATCCCAGTTTACGATCCGGTATCCGCGGTAAATAAGCCCATCATCATACATCTTTTTGAAAGCGGTGCGGACGGCTAAATTTCTCTTATCATCCAGGGTAAAAGCCTCTCGTGACCAATCCAAAGAGGCCCCCATCACCTTGGCCTGAGTGATTATGGTGTCATGACTCTTTTGAGCAAAATCATTAACCCGCCTTAACAATTCCTCTCGGCCCAAATCATATCGGCTTTTATCCTCCTCCTTCTTTATTATTTTTTCCACCTTTGACTGGGTGGCAATGGCGGCATGATCCGTGCCCGGCACATAGAGCGCCTTTTTACCCTGCATGCGGTTATAACGAATCATAATATCCTCTAGACTGATGGCCAGGGCGTGGCCAGTGTGCAGGGTCCCGGTGACGTTTGGTGGGGGAAGGACAATAGTAAAAGGCTCCGTGTGACGAGCCGGCAGATTATCCGGATTAAAAAAACCGCTTTCCTCCCATATTTTGTATATTCTGGGCTCGGTTTCCTGCGGATTATAGGGCTTTAAAAACTTGTCATCCATCCGCCCATTTTAGCAGAAAAGCACAGTAAAAACCACCCAGTATTGCTTTTTCGTGCCTTACGGACTGAGCTTTCTAGCAAGAAAGCGAGGGAGTAGAGAAATAATTTTGTGACGACAAAATTATTATTTTGGCTAGTGAGGATTAAAATATAAAATTCTTATTTTATATTTTATCCGAACGAAGACAAACTATAAGACGTAGTGCTTCTATCGTGCAAAGAAAAAGGAATACTGGGTGGTTTTGAATTACGATAAACTTAAATTACCATTGGCTCGAAAACTAGTATCACCTTTTTTACCTGCTAATATATTCATATAGCCGGCGAGAGCGATCATTAAGGCATTGTCGGTAGAGGCGGAAATCTCTGGCAATTGAAATTTAATATTCATTTCCGTGGTCAGTTTTTCCAAGGCCAGGCGTATATCTTTGTCCGCAATCACTCCGCCACCAACAATTAGAGTTTCGGCACTATACTCTAAAATAGCAGAGCGAGTTTTAGAAACCAAAACTTCCACTACCGCTTGTTTGAATTCATAAGCTATTTCCTGTTTTATTTCCTCTGTTAACTCCGGAATCTCTTTTATCGTATAAAGGACGGAAGTTTTCAAACCGGAAAAAGAAAAGTTTAAATCCTTTGAATGAATCATCGGGCGGGGGAATTTAAAAGTTTGTTTGGAAATGCCTTTTTCCCTCCAAGTATCCGCATATTTTCCAATCTGCGGACCGCCAGGATAGGGGAGGCCAAGCATGCGCGCCACTTTATCAAAAGCCTCACCTACCGCGTCATCCCGGGTTCCACCTACTATCTCATATTGCAAATCACCTTTAATTAAAACCAGTTGAGTATGCCCACCGGAAATCAGAAGGGCAATGGCGGGGAATGTTGTAGGCTGTAGATTGTAGATAGTAGATTGTATTTGATTCTTTTCAATACTGTCTACCGTATACTGACTACCGTCTACTCTTTCTAGTGCAGACACTAGAATATGGCCTTCCATATGATTTGTGGGGATGAGAGGAATATTCCAAGCCTGGGCCAAGGCCTTGGCAAAGGTGACACCAACCCATAAAGCAGGCTCAAGACCTGGGCCATTCGTCACCGCAATGGCATCAATATTTGGACGTTCAATTTTTTCTAAAAGTTTTTTCAGTTCAGTTAAAAGATCGGGTTCCCTAATTAAGATATTTTCAATATTTTTATTTTTAACTTCGTCGTCAATATGAAGATGATAATCATCTTTTGATCTTAACAAATCCGCTTCATCCAGACAGGCTTCAAGCAGGGGCACCAAATTCTTGGCATGCTCTCTTTTGGCCAGCATGGGGAAAACCCCACCAAACTCCTGATGTTTGGCTATTTGTGAATATAATTGATTCCCTAGCACTTTTACCGTATTGCTCTCAACTTCAATTATACACACCCCCGTCTCATCACACGAAGTCTCTATACCTAAAATAATCATAGAATACAGATTAACATTATAGATCTTAAAAAACCACTACTCGCCCCGTAGTCAGTCTGTTGTACTACTGGGGTCATCACAACTGGTCTCAATTCCTAAGATTTTCATATATTCGTGACCCCTTTTATTAATTTTTTGACAAGCTCTTTAGACAAACCTGTGGCACTATCAAAACCACCATCTATGTGATCAATATAATCTCTTAAAATAGGGTCGTGTAAAGAAAAACCACCAGCGCCGCGCAAGGCCATGCCACTGCTGATATGTTTATCAATAATATCCATTGGAAATGGTTTGAAGTGTATTTTGGATGTCTGTAGTCCACTCGTTCTTTTACCAGTCTCTGTGTTTACAACTACCACAGCGCCAATGGTTTCGGGGCCGACGTCTTTATAGCTCAGTAAAAATTCTTTAGCCTCATTTTCATTGACAGGTTTTTCTCTTACTTGACCTTTATATAGGACAACTTGATCAGAACAAATTAATATTGCTGGTTCTTTTATAACAGATAATAAGGCATCCGCTTTGGCATTTGCTATCGCCATCACTAGATCGCTGGGTTTGTCATGCCTAATTGATTTCTCATCAATCTCTGGCGATATAGTCTCAAAATCAATACCGAGTTCTTGAGCGAGCTCATCCATTATCAATTTTCTACCCGCCGATGATGAACCAAGGATTATTTTCATATAACTATTTTATTAAATTTAAATTACCATTTAGTATAACTGGGTTCATCGCTTTTATTTCATCTACATAAGAAACATCGTCTGGGATGGGATTTAATAGGAAAATTTTTTTATCACTTACATAAGCAAAGCCTATTTCCATAAGAGTATTTCCGCCAACATAATTTTTTACTCCTTTTTTATCAAAATTACAGACTAAAATTGCATCACCGCTAATAATACAATTATGCCACCATTTTATATAATCATATTTTCGCTTAATTTCATGTGTCTCCACATTATTTTTCAAATCTATTAGTTGTTCGGCTGTTCCGTCAGCAAGACCAAACATCTGTTTGTGCATCATTGGTTGGTGGCCAAGCTTTTCAAGTTGATAATATATTTGAACTAAATCCTTAGCAAATTTTATACTTCCGCAAATTGTTATTTTCATATAATTATTCTAACATAAATAAAAAAGTTCAGAACGACATAAATGACTAACACCCTTCTCATCACAGCTTGTTTCGATTCCTAGGATTTTCATAAAACTAGATTAGCATTTATATCAAATATTTTCCATTAAAAGAATCTCGGAAGGAAAGAGATAAGGGGGATTTGAAAGGACGATGCTATTTATTGACCTTCCCAAACATTTTTAATGTATCTAAATAAAAATTATTAAATTTATTTGGAAAATTCAGTAACTCTATAGTTGAGGTAGGTGTTTCTCTCTGCTCGGTGGTGATTTGTAGATCATCTTGTATAAGGTTTAAGGACTCAGATAACCTACCAAAGATAACTCCGTCTGGGGCAAGGACGCGTATCATTTCTTTAGTAAGTGCCCGGTGGTATGCTTCAGAGTGGATAACAGACATATCAATACCATTTATTGTCACACAAACAGAGTCATCTGGTAAGGTAGAAAGAAATTCAAGCATATCAAATTTAACGTGGTAAACCTCCATCTCTCCACCTGGTTCCATTTTTCCCCTATCAGCTAATCTACCGTGTTCGTCAGCTAATGAGCTTTGAAAATATGCATCAACTCTAATATAAACCGAAACCCCCAACATATGCGCTAGTGATTCCATGGAGCGACTTTCTCCACCACCCAAATCAACCAAAATCTTACCAACTAATCTTTCCTTTAAAAATACACGGGCACTTTCTGATTTTTTACTCATTTCTGCATCGAGTTTTCCTCTCCGCATGCCAATTAAATCATCTGCACATTTTGAAATGTGGTCAGTTGCTAGCTCATCATGACCAGCTCTCATCTCTTCCCTCATCCTGGTAATACCATCAACCTCTTGTGTTAAATCGCTATAATTAGTTTTTGGTTCGACACGAAATACTTCTAAACTAAATTTTGGTTTTTGTCCTGGTGTTGTTTCCATAGAAAAACTATATCATATCCATTAGAGTTAAAAAAGTCTTGAGCACCCATTAGGCTGTCAAAAAAAGTGTTGAAAAATATGGACCAGGAACGGCTCAACGGCGTTGAGGTGTTCATCAGTGTGGTGCCTATTGCTCTTAAAGCGTGGCCTCAAGAAATTTATTGCAATATTGTGCAATGAGTTTTACAATGTTTGCATGAATACTTATGAAGGGATAAAGAGAGATCTGTGGAATCTGGCGGATGAGGAGCGGGCGGCTTTGTGTCAGCGGTATTTTAAAACCAGGAAGGGGGAGTATGGTGAAGGAGATCAGTTTATAGGTGTGGCCGTTCCCGGCGTGAGAAGGGTGGCTAGGAAACATAAAGAAGCTTCATTGGTGGAAATCAAAATCTGTTTGCAATCGAAAATCCACGAAGAACGTTTATGTGCTTTAATTATTTTGACAGAAAAATATGTCAAAGCAGAGGAGAAAGAGCAAAAAAGTATTTATAATTTATATCTGAAAAACCTAAAATATGTGAATAATTGGGACTTAGTGGATCAATCGGCTCCGCGGATTGTCGGACGATATTTACTAGATAAGCCCAAGGATATTTTATATAAGCTGGTCAAGTCGAAAAATATTTGGGAGAGGCGAGTGGCTATTCTTTCTACTTTGAATTTTATTGTAAATAATAAATATACTGACACTTTGAAAATAGCAGAGATTCTTCTTTTTGACTCACATGATTTAATTCATAAAGCTGTGGGATGGATGTTGCGGGAAGTGGGGAAAAGGGATCTGAAAGTAGAAGAATCATTCCTAAAAAAACACTATAAAACTATGCCACGCACCATGCTCCGCTACGCCATCGAAAAATTCCCGGAGGAAAAACGTCAGATTTACTTAAAAGGGTTAAAATAGGTAATTATTCAAATTTTACTCTATGCGGAAGCGGGTGGATTCGAACCACCGAGACCCTTGCGGGCCTGCCAGTTTTCGAAACTGGTGATTTCAGCCACTCACCCACGCTTCCAATTGGGAACAGATAAACAGTACCATTTTTTTGCATTTTTTACAAAAAATGTTATATTTAGCCCGTCCCCAAGGCCTTATCGTCTATCGTGAGATTTGGGATAAGGGACCCAAATCGCAAGATCGGAGCGCGACGGTGCGAGAGGGGGTCGGCAAGTAAAATCAGCAGATTTTAACTTGTGACTAGGACATTGCTACTCTTCGGAGTAAAAAGAGGTTTTTGTTTAAAAATAGAATATTGGCCTTATCGTCTATCGGTTAGGACATTGCCTTTTCAAGGCAAGAAGCCGGGTTCGACTCCCGGTAAGGTCACTGCTTTAATTTATGTATCACCCAGCAAAAAAGATTTTGAAAAAATATGC
>CAYVWL010000018.1:0-13476 GCA_964455475.1 uncultured Candidatus Saccharibacteria bacterium | reverse complement strand
ATGAAAACATTAAAAGAATATATTTTGGAGGCGGAAGAAAAGGGGACGGCGATTGGGCATTTTAATATTTCTAATTTAGAGACTTTGAAGGGTATCTTTGAAGCCGCCAAAAAAAGTGATGTACCAGTGATTATTGGTACAGCCGAGGGGGAGCGGAATTTTATTGGCGTGCGCCAGGCGGTGGCTTTGGTCAAAAGCCTGCGGGAGGAATATGATTACCCTATCTTTTTGAATGCTGATCATACCTATTCCTTTGATAAAGTAAAAGAGGCGGTGGATGCCGGTTATGATGCAGTGATCTTTGACGCCACCAGTCTGCCCTTTGAAGAAAATATAAAAATTACCAAGCAGTGTGTGGAGTATGCCAGGAAAGTGAATCCCGATATTGTGGTAGAGTCCGAGCTTGGCTTTATTGGTAGTTCATCCAAGGTGCTAGACGGTATTCCGGAGGGCGTAAAAATTACCGAGGAATTTCTGACCAAGCCAGAGGAAGCCAAAAGGTTTGTGACGGAGACTGGGGTGGATATGATAGCGCCAGCGGTCGGTAATATTCACGGTATGCTAAAAGGGGGCAAGGATCCAGCCCTAAATATTCAGCGGATAAAAGAGATAAAAGAGGCAGTAAAAATCCCCATGGTGCTTCATGGGGCATCTGGAAATTCCGCGGAGGATATTAAAGAAGCGGTCAAGGCCGGTATGAGTGTGGTGCATGTAAATACGGAGCTCCGCGTGGCCTTCCGCCAAGCCTTGGTAAAAGCTTTGCAAGATAATCCGGACGAGGTAGCGCCCTACAAATATATGAAAGACTCCGTCCAAGCAGTGGAAAAGGTGGTAACCGAGAAATTGAAATTGTTTACACTCCAATAATCACTGGGATGACCATTGGTTTTTTGGCCGTCTTTTGGAAGAGATATTTGCTGATAGCGTCCGTCACGTTATTTTTCACATAATCAAAATCAATTGGCTTCATACCCGAGGCGCTTTGTTCTATTGTCTTCTTGATAATATGCCTAGTCTCAGTGAGTAATTCCTGAGATTCGCGCAAATACACGAAACCGCGGGAAATAATGTCCGGTGATTTCTTTAATTTACAAGTGACGGTATTGATACTAGCAATGATGACAAACATACCGTCTTGGGCTAGCATTTGGCGGTCGCGAATGACCACTTCTTGCACATCACCAATCGAGAATCCATCCACCATCACGAGGCCAGATGGGGCTTTTTCCTTGAGCACTCTTATTTTTGTCCCACTGTCGTAGATTTCCACAATACTGCCATTATCTGGTACCACGATATTTTCCCGGGGAATACCCAAAGTGACGGCCAAGTCCGCATTCATCTTCAACATATAGTGATGGCCGTGCACCGGCATGAAAAATTTGGTTGTAATTTGCTTTTGAATCCAGGCCAATTCCTCTCTCTTGCCGTGTCCACCAGCATGCACATCCGTATCAAAGTAAGTGATGATTCGGGAATCATGGCGGAAAAGGTTATCTTTCAAGCCAGTGACCGCGCGTTCATTACCGGGTACCACTGAGGAGGACAGAATGACCGTATCTGTCTTATTCAGCTTAATTTGCTTATGATTGCCATTGGCCATACGCATGAGCGCGGCAAACTCCTCGCCTTGGGCACCAGTGGCGAGAATCATCATTTTGTGTGGCGGATAATCGGCAATATCTTCTACTGCAATAATATGTTCCACATCCGCCAGTTTTAGGAATTTAATTATTTCCACATTATTCTTCATACTTCGGCCCTCAATCACCAATTTCTTGCCGTACTTTTTTGCCATATTGATAAAATGAATGATGCGCTCTACCTGGGAGGAGAAAGTGGCAATAATGATCCGGCCCGGCACCTCGCTCACAATTTTATCAATGGTTTTAATTACCTGATTTTCGGAAATGGTCCAGCCGGGTTTTTCCACACCGGTAGAGTCCATAGTCAGGAGAAGCACCTTTCGGTCCTTGAAAAATTTATATTGCTCATATTCTTTTTCGGACACCACACCGTTATCATTTTCCACTCGCACATCACCGGTGTTTACGATATCACCAAAGGGCGTCTCAATCACCACTCCGGCGGAGTCTGGAATAGAGTGGGTCAGGCCAATAAATTTTAGTTTCAGTTCCGGCGTAATAGGTAGAAAGCCATCATTTTTACCGCAGATTTTAATATTTAATTCTGGTAGATGCGGATATTCGGTCTGACGCTTCTTGATGAGTAAGGCGCCGAATTCGCGGGTGTAAATAGGCGGATTACCCAGTTTTTCTATCAGAAAGGGGATACCAGCAATATGGTCCAAATGTCCGTGCGTGATGACCAGGGCGCGGATCTTGCCTTTCCTCTCTTCCAAATATTTGGTATTCGGTAAAATATAATCAATACCGGGGGTCTCCTCTGTCTTAAACTGGATACCGGCATCAATCACAATAATATCATTTTTATATTCAATCGCCGTCATATTCTTACCCACCTCCTCCACACCACCGAGCGGAATTATGCGGATAGTATTTTCTTTTAAGGCGGGGACCACGTCCTCAAACTTTTTATGCTGGCTGGGGCCATTTCTCTTTGGGGGCATCGGTCGTCGAGCATTGTTTTTCAGGTGACGCTTGGCATTGTGTTGGAGGCCGGGCATGGAAGAGAGATTTCCGCTGTGGCCACTGCCACTGTTATTGTTGCTTGCCGGGCGGGGGGCGCTGGGACGGGCGATGTTTCGTAGAATAGAAACATCTGCATGAAAAGGAGCAGAGCGCTTGCGCTCATTGTTACCGTTAGTAGTGTTAGTGGGGATCATTGTTTTTAACCCTTAGTGGGTAAATTAATTAATAAACTATTTAGCTAAAAAATTCCAAATTTTGTCACTTTCTATATACCATTTGTAGACCTCTTCAAATCTCTCCGAGCGATTGTTTATCAGGCCGGATTTAAAACCTTTGACTTTTCCCGGCAAAATATAAATAAATTCTGGAGAATAAATAAAGATGGCGGGAATATCATTGGAAATCTCTGTCTCAAAGGCCGAATATTTTTTCAATCGTTCTGCTTTGTCTGATATTTGGCGGGCATCCTCCAGTAATTTGTCCGCTTTACTGTTGGTATACATGGCCACATTGTAGCCAGTATTTCGCTGGGACGAATGCCAAAAAGCAAAGAGGTCCAGGCTACGGCTCACAATTTCTCCAAAGAGTAGGGAATCATATTTTCTCTGGCTGATGACACTTTGATTCAAATCACTAGGGTCAAAAGTCAAAACCTCAACCGGCACGCCGAGGAGCGCCCAATCCTCTTTCAAAATATCCGCAGTCTTTTTCAGATCCGACGTATTGGAAGTGGAGATGGAGAAAGTCAGTTTCTGAATCTCTGTTTTGCTCACCTTCTTCTCCCAAAGCTTGTCGGCTTCATTAAATTTCCAGCCCGCCTTGGTTAGTACGGTCTTGGCCTGATTAATTGCTTCCTCTCTATTATAGGCCGAATTTGAACCGGTGAGGGTAGGAATAATGCCGTTTGGTAGTGGGCCATCAATTTTCTCACCATAACCATTGAGGACTTCCTGGACAATTCGGTCTTTGTCCACAGTCATATTCAAGGCTTGGCGTACCTCTTTATTTAAAAAGATTTTGGCCTGATTTTGATTAAAGAAAAGTCCAAAGACGCGGGGCAAGGATATTTTCTCCGCCTGTAGCTGATTTTTATTTTTTAAGGCCTCCAAATTTTGCGAGCTTAGAGCATTCGTACTTTCCACCTCTCCGGCTTCTAGTGCCGAGGTTAAAGCTTTTTCACTCTGATAGAAATTAAAATTTAAAGTGGTAATAAAAGGCTCACCCAAGGCATATTTGCTAAAAGCTTTTAATTCAAAAAAAGTGGGAATACCGGAGCTATTCATTTTGATTTGATTTATCTTGTACGGGCCAGAGCCGACTGGGTGGGTATTGTAGGTACTGAAGGAAAATTCATCGGCGGTGGCATTGTTCCAAATATGTTTTGGTAAAATACCCAAGGTGGCATTTTCCAGGAAAGGGGAATATGGCTGTTTCAGGTCAAATGCAATTTCCATGGGGCTGATTTTTTTTATTTCTACACCTACCCAGCTGTTTCTTTTTGGACTGCGGAGATTTACATCCTGGACCATCTGCACGGTGTACTCGATATCATCCGCTGTCACCTTGGTGCCGTCATGGAAATAAGCATCATCCCGAATCCTGAAAGTGTAAGTCAAACCGTCTGGAGAAATATTATAACTTTCCGCCAAATCCGGAATCAGATCACCGTCCGCCGTGGCGCGCATGAGCCCCGAATAGACCAGGTACGTCAGATCACGGTCCGCGTCTGATAATTCTAGCAGGGGATTTATAAAACGTGGTGAGCCCACCAGGCCCTCCGTCAATGCCCCACCATGCGCCGGCATCTCCGTCACGAAATAAGAATTTACTTTCCATAATAAAGTCAGTCCGGAAATTACAAGGACAGCGGAGGCCACGATAAAGATAAACATCTCTGTCAGGCCAAAAGAAGAGATTATTTTTTCCAAATGATTAAATTTGGTTTTATAGATATTTTTTATATTTAACATAAATAAAGAGAATCAATCAAAACAAAAGAAAGACCGAACTAATAAATAAATTTTAATGACAATTTTAGGTAGAGGCTATGAGAAGAGAGTTAAGAGAGCGGAAGCCACAAACAGGACGGCTAAAATAATGGTAAAGTAAAACAGCTTTTGCTCAAAACCTCGGCGGGTATGAAAACCAGCATTGAAATTGTCACTTCCGCCAAATGACCCGCCCACGCCAGCCTCGCTTTTCTGAATGAGAATAGCCACCACCAAGAGAATGGAGAGGACTATCTGAATATAGGGTAATATGGCTAACAAACTCGTCATTTCGGTCATTATAGCATATTGGTATTTTATTGCAATATATGATATGCTTATCCCCAGTCGGGCAAAGGCCAATTTAGTAATTCTTTAATTAAAATAATCTATGTCAATTATTTACGTCTTGGTTGGTATTATCGTCGTCCTCGCGGTTTGGGTTATCTTGTCTTACAACCGTTTTATTGTCCTCATTAATCATGCCAAGGAAGCCTGGTCCGATATTGATGTTCAGCTCAAGCGCCGATATGACCTCATTCCAAATTTGGTAAACACCGTAAAGGGTTATGCTAGCCACGAGAGTGGAACTTTTGATAAAGTCACCCAGGCCCGCACCGCTGCCATGTCAGCCGGGAATATTGCGGAAAAAGGTAAGGCCGAGAATATGCTGACCGGTGCCTTGAAATCAGTTTTTGCTTTAGCTGAAGCTTATCCGGACTTGAAAGCCAATCAGAATTTCTTGAGTTTACAGACGGAATTGTCCGATACGGAAAACAAGATCCAGGCTTCCCGCCGATTCTACAATGGTAATGTGCGAGACCTAAATATTGCGATTGAAGCTTTCCCGGGGAACGTGATTGCTGGTATTTTTCACTTTGTAAAGATGGAACTCTTTGCCCTGGAAGAAGAAGCTGCCAAACAGCCAGTGGAGGTAAAGTTTTAATCAACCGCCCCTAACCCCTCCTCATCTGATGAGGGGAAGAGAACCACCCCCGCCTCAGAAGGCGCACCCCTCCTAAGAAAGGAGGGGTTAAGAAGGAAAATCAATCATGGAAATCAAGGATAAGGAATTGCATAGAATTGCGCTCACCGCTATTATCTATAATGACGAGGGGAAGTTTCTACTTACCCAGCGGTCCCTGACCAAAAAAGCCTTTCCGGGAAAATGGACGGTGCCAGGCGGGGGCTTGAATATTGATGACTATATGCATACTCCGCCTACCACGGCGGCGGGGCAGTGGTATCATTCACTGGAAAACACGTTGCGCCGTGAAGTGCGCGAGGAAGTGAATTTGGAAATCGAAAAACCACAATATTTGCTAGACCTGACCTTTATCCGTCCGGATGGGATACCAGTGGTGGTCCTTAGTTATTATGCTAAATATAAAAGTGGAGAAATAAAGCTGGATGACGATAGTATCGATTTCAAATGGGTGACACTCGCCGAGGCCAAGGATTATGATTTGATCGCCGGCATTTGGGAGGAGATAGAAATGGTGGATAAAATTTTGAAGAAATAAGTAGTCGCAAATTTTATATAATTATTATATAATTAGTGCATTACTAATTTAATAATTAACCATGAGTATATTTAAACAAATCGGTCAGAGTGTTTATGGTAGGGATTTTTATGCTGGTCTCAGGGCTGAAAAAACCACCTTCTCTATTAAGTATTATTTAAAGTTAGGTTTACTTTTATCCATTCTCCCGGCCTTGGGCTGGTCTGTCTTTGTATTACCGGATATTCGCGCCATGTTAGAACCGGAGAATGTTTCCGCTATTGTCTCTAATTATCCAGCCGAGCTTGAACTCAAAATAAAAGATGGTCAGTTTTCCACCAATGTAGTAGAACCTTACTCTATCCCAGTTCCGGCTGGTTTTACCGAGTCGGAGGATTCTACCTCGGAGTCTAAGGTAAAGAATCTCGTTGTGATTGATACCTCGATTGAAAGTATTTCGCCGAGTATTTTAAAGGATAATAGTGCGGCCTTCTTTATAACCAAGAATTCTATCATCGGTCCCAAGGACGGTGGTTTACAGGTGATATCCATGAGCGAATATGAGAGATTTACCTATACTCTAAACCAGGCCGGTATAAACACCATAGCACAAAAGGTGGCACCGATTCTGTCTAAATTACTTTATATCGCTCCGTTATTTATCTACATTGGACTATTTTTGGGTTTTGTCTTCTTGCTCATATCCATTCTCATCGTCTCACTTATCGTCTGGTGGATTCTCGTTATCAAGAAAAATAGTGCTGGTTACAAGCATGCCTTCCGAGTGACAACACATGCCTTTACCCTGGGATTGATTATTGATATGGTCTATATGCTGTTTATTACTGACGAGCCTTTTAGTTGGTTCCTCCTCGCACTCTTGGCTATAATCGTGGTTCTGATCAACGTTAAGAAAGCTGAGGTGGCCGTCACTCCTGTTCCGCCAGTTGCTCCAGCTATTAATCAATAAATTCATCATGAAAGATAATGATCTGGAAAGAGGAGATATAGAGATAACTATAGACCTACCAAAGGATGCAGGGCAGGTGGAGAAATTAAAATTAAAACTCGCTGAATATCGAGAACGTCTGGAGAGAATGCTAGCAGAGAATCCACAGGCTGATGAGGAGGCCTTGGCTGATACCAGATACAAGATTGCCTTACTCGCAAACCTATTGGAGAAAGGCAGTATTAATACAGCCGATATTGCCAGAGATTTGGCAGAGTTATACAGCAGTGTTTATCGAGCGAAATTCAATAGCGCTATTGTGGTTATCAATGATTATGCCATCACCGGTGGAAATCTCACTAAACATAATATGGGCCTTAAATCTTAATCAATCTCAATGCCCTCACAAGATAATAATCCAATAATAAATCCAGAATCGGTAAGTCCAGCAAATGTTAAGGTAGAAAAAGAAGATCTGGACAACAGAAGCCTGTTTGAGGGTTCAGTTCAAGTGAATCCTACCGGGTTTGGTACTAAAGAAGAATCATTTTTGATTACAAAAAAAGAAATTATTTTTGGTTTAGCTAGCCCCGTCTCAATAAGGTTTAATGATATTCTAGGGGTAAGTAAAAAAACATGGCTAGTTTTTTCTAGTGTGATTATTATTAAGTATAATGACGACAATATAATTAAAGAAATTAGATTCACAGTTACAACAAACGGTTTGGAGAATCTCTCTCTTAAGAGGGAGATATATCAAATTCTCTTAGAGATTTGGAGAAATAAAAGTATTGAAGCTTCGAGATTTGATAAAATACTGAAAATAGTCAGTTCATCACACACTGATTTTCAACTATTTAATTTCTCTAAGCCCAATCCTTGGTTCAAATTTATAATTACCACCATCATTGTTGTGATACTTAGTAAAATCTTGATAAATATCTTTCTAAAATAATTAAATATTATGCCCCCACAAGATAATAATCCAATAATAAATCCAGAATCGGTAGTTATGGCCAATACCATACCTACTCCACCTAAAAATAGGAAGTACATATTTATCTTTTTAGCTATTGTATTAATATTAGTCATAGCCGGTATAATCTTTACTCTGTTTAAGCCAGACAAGGAAGTGGTGGTGGAGCAGGAGATAATTGCAAAAGAAGCGACGGTTCTGTGCTCCAGTTATTTTGGTATTTGCTTTGAAAATATAAAAGATGATTGGAAAATTGGGCAAGATGTGTTTGATAGTTTTGTGGTTTATGATGAAGGAAATGGTTCTGCTCTATCAATTCTCTTATCAAATGAACTTCAATTTGTAGAAGAGGGTGAGGGTTATGTTTCGGTGGATATTCTAGACCAGCTCAAGCCCGTTTATAGAAGCGAAGAAGAAGGTTTGTTTACTTATATTACAGGGACGAAATTCTACGATTACGAGCTTATTTTTCTAATTGAATCAAAAAATGAAATAGGGACGGAGGCGATTAAGGGAATTATCGGTAAGATTAAGTTTCCAGTAAGATAATGACTAAAAAGATTACAAAAATTATCATTGGATTGCTGGCGACAGTTTTTGTATTGCCTGTATTAAGTTTGGCATATCAGCAATATCCGACATTACCACCACATAACACTAGTGCTCAAAGCGCTAAATGGGATCCAAATCTGGAAAGGTGGACACTATCTGACAAGAACCAAACACCAGTTAATAAACCGGTTCAGACAGACCAAACGCAAATACCAACAGTGATTCCACCACTTCCATCACCTTATAATGTAGAGCGTTCAGATATTATACGTAAAATAGTATTGAAGGTCGCTGATGGTCTATACTTAACCTGTGGTGTTACAGAAATCGGTATATATTATGATATTACTGATGAAAAAGGCAAAATTTCCGAGAAGATTAATAGACTCAATAATAATAAGGCTAATGCTGAAACAACCGAAATATATCTTAAGTATGAGCAAATAAATACATATGAATCTGACATTATATCCCCAGAGCAATCGTGTCAGATTGATGCAGACTTTTTGAAGGAACTTTATGATCTGTATAATAAATATAAAGATACAAATGGTAGCTTTTCCTCTAATAATCAAACAACAACCAAAACTTATTATGGCACCACAGCTAATCAATCTTCCACTCCAAATTCCGAAGTTGATAAATTAGCACAAGCTTTAGGCTTGAAGCCTATATCAGCAATCGCAACTGGAGGAGAAAATGGAATATATTATTATGCTACCGATGCTATTCCTGCTTTGCAGTCTGGCCAGGTGTTAATCAAAGGTGATCAGTTGATTACGGAAACAGCTAAAGATGGTATATATGGCATAACTACCTATAAATATCAGGATAATTTCTATATCTTAGACAAGAATAATTTGCCGAACGGTTATGTGTTGCAGGGGTCAAATATGATAAGCCCTGGCGGAACAAATATGTATACCTCAGAAGGTTTCTTTATTTCTGCTTCAGCGAATAATAAATATATTCCCGTCTATAATTTGATGACAGAAGCCAATGCTTTAGCAAGAGAGAATAAGGCAAATGATAATGGCGTATTTACCTACAATATTGCAAATGCCGGTATACCTATGACCGTTCTAGTCAAAGTATATTATGGAGCAAGGCTTGCTATTAGTGGGAATAACTCAATCCTTAGTCACAGTGCTATGAAATCATATTCAGACCCAAAGAATCCGCCATCACGGCTAGCAAAATTCGGAAATTATGGGGCGGTAGTAGCTGCTAGAAATCTGTCACAGGCTGATACCGAAAAAGCGATATATGATTATGTTAATAATGTAATTCAGTTCAAATTGCCCTCTATGTCTAAACAGAGTGTGCTTATAAATGCAATAGACACAAAGAGCGGTGTTTGCAGGGACAAGGCTCCAGCTCTAGAGTATGGATTGGCAATGGCGGGGATCAAGACTGCCAGAGTTGTTTCTGATCAGCATGTGTTTGTGGCTGTATTAAAGAGTGACGGGAAAACCGTGGATCACTATTTGGACCCGATGTATTATGAGACCTATTTACCACTCACGCGTCCAAGTGTAAAGCCTAATCAGATAATTTATAATCAGTTTAATAATTAATAAATAATAAAATGGAAAATCAAGAAGGACAGGTTGGGCAGGTGAATAGCAATATCGTTAGCACTCCGGAGCAGAACCCGCCGAAAAAGGGTAAGGCTAAGTATGTCATCATTGGAATTATTATACTCATAATTGCTGGCGTAGCCTGGGGGATAATGAGTGGAAATATAAAAGTCACTGGTAGTGTCAAGGTGACAAAGGTGGAGGCGCCGGTTTTGACGGCTGAGGATCAGGCCTATATATCCTCTATATTGCAGAAAAATGAATCCTTGAAGGCTATTAGTACCCAAGTGGAGTCAAGCTACTTACCAAACGCCCAGACATCCTTGAAGAGTGTTGAGGAGCAGAGAGAAAAGTTTGTTGGTCTTGGCGCCAAGCAGTCAGATATTGCTAAAATGGATAATTTAATTGCCATTATTAAGGATTACATTGCTTCCGTTCAGGCCGTAAAGGAGTATTGTGATACGGAATATGCAAATATCTTAAATCAAGTAGCCGAATTAAAGACCACTAGTTCTGGCACCCAAGCTTTTGCAGATAAGAAAGGGGAGATAGAAAATAAGCTGAAGGATATTTCTGTCAGGACCATGGAGCTATCTAAGATAGTCACAGAAAAGCAGACGGCCATGAAAAACGCCTCAGCCTCGCTATAGACTAAATACAATAATATGAAGAGTGAAAATAATATTTCCGAGTGGAGAATAATAGTTAGATTGTTGATAATAAATATTATCTCTACCTCCTTTGTCTCCTACGGCCTATCCACCAAGAGTGCGTGGGTGGTGGGTATATCTGCCCTAGTCACCATGCTGTGCTTGCACTTCTTTATACCAAAAGCTAATCGCCTTTTGAGAGTCGATATTTCTCATCAGCATGAAAGTCTGACATTGAAGAGAATGTTTATACAGTGGGACGTGTTGTTTTCTTGGATGCTTCTCCTGATCTCTTGGCTCACAGTCAGTAGTGAGGCCGTGAGATTTGTTGGAATGATTATAATTACTCTTGGTGGTCTGTATTTAAATAAGGATACTGATTTTCCTCCCTCTGCCTTTATAGATCACAGTGGAATTAGGCTTAATGAAAGTTTTTTTATTTCAAGACAAAAGAAAGTAGTAGGACTTCAGATCTTTTTAAAATTATTAGTTATTAATGCTGTATCTGTCGGCCTCCTGTATTACTTCATTGATTATAATAGACAGTTACTGGTGCTTATCGGAGTACCTCTTACTTTACTTTCTTTTGCGGTATTTATTCCTCGGCTCAGCGTTCTTGGTTCAAACGATGTCACAATGTGGTTTAAAGCATTTGTGGTGGGTGAAATATTTCTGTATAACTTCTTCTTGGCTTATACCTGGGCAAGCTCGTTTGATGGTCTGGCTCGATCTATCGGGGTAGGTGCCATATTTACTATCGGTACTATTATTGCTGTATATAAGCGCCTTAGATAGTGTCTGATTCCGAAAAATTTGCTACAATATCAAATATGGATAACATAAATGAAGTTAAAATTGAAAATAAGACTCCTGTGGGTATAAAAATAATTTCAATCCTGTTGTTTATTATTTCTTTGATATTTATTTATACATTTACCATCGGCTTCTCTTCAATGCGCGTACAAGAGATTGCAGATAAAACACCTGGTCTAAACCTTCCTTCAAACTTTTTTAGTGAAGTCAATGTTGTCGGAGTTATCTTTTTTATTATCCTAATAATATTAGGAATATTTTTATGGCGAAGGGCTAATTGGGCTAGAATTTCTATCATTATTATCCTTGCTTTTGGCATAATATTTTCATTTCCAACAACTATTGGTTTTTTACTTCTGGGGCAGCTCGCAATACAGATCTTTATCTTTAATGCTGTTCCGCTTGTCCTTGCTATATTTGTCTTATTTTATCTTACCTTTAACAAAAAAGTTAGACCTGTGTTTAATTCTGGAGAAGTACCAAAATCGACCAAAATCTTTACCGGGGTATTTGTAGTAATAATAATTCTTATGTTTTTTGGTATAATTAGCACTTTTAATCCTGATAAGAAAGGTTCCTTAGCAAATTATTCCGCCGAAGAATCTAACAAGTTCATAGGAAGTACGATTTATGAGAATACACATTATAAATTTAGATTAACATATCCAGTGAATTCGATTGTCAGACCTACACACACAGAAACTGGTTTTATTATTCGATTCATTCTTCCGGGCGGACAGACAATTGCTAACGACCCGGAAAATATTGGTATATACATAAAAGAAAATTCTAGGGATTTAGAAAGTTATTTACAGAACGAGAAGAACCGTTATTCAAAAAATGGACCAATCGATGTGCAAGAGATTCAGTTTGGCAAACAAAAGGGTTACAAGATGATTCTTACGAGCGACTACACTTTCAAGAAGGGAACCAAAGAGGCATATTATTTTACTGTAAAAGATAATATTTTATATATGTTGAATTATTTTCCTGTCGTTGAGGAGAACATAAAGATTGTAGATAATGTAGCTGAATCTTTTGAATTTACTGATTAATTAACAGCATTGCGAAAATCTGCTATAATTCCTAGTACCAGGTATCAAGTTGCCCTGGGTTTTTATGGCCACGGTATATACAGAACAAAGTAAGAATGTGCGAAAGACTTGGTTTTTGATGACCATTTTTTTGGTGATTATTGTAGCCCTCGGCTATTTTATTTCCTACTATTACAATAATCCCGGGATTTTATATTTTGCCATTATTTTTAGCTTATTTATGAATGTCCTTGGTTATTGGTTTTCCGATAAAATAGTCCTGTCCATGGCTGGCGCCAAGGAGGCCAAGCATGATGAATATACTGACCTGTATCATATTGTAGAAAATATCTCCATCACCGCCGGACTGCCCTTGCCCAAAATTTATATTATAAATGATGCCTCACCAAACGCTTTTGCCACCGGGCGGAATAAAGAGCATGCCGTAGTGGCCGTTACCACTGGCTTGCTCCAGATCCTGAATAAGACGGAGCTCGAAGGGGTGATTGCCCATGAGCTGTCCCATATTGGAAATCGGGATATTTTACTCCAGACCGTGGTGGTGGTGCTTGTGGGCTTTGTATCTATCCTCGCCAATATTTTTATGCGTGGGGGAATGAGGCGGGGGAATAGTGACAGTGACAGTAAAGGTGGAAATATTTTGGCCGTCCTCGGTATTATTCTAGTCATTTTATCACCCATTTTTGCCCAATTGATTCAGCTAGCCATTTCTCGCAAAAGGGAATTTCTGGCGGATGCGTCTGGCGTTCTTTTAACCCGTTATCCAGAAGGCCTAGCCTCGGCCTTGCAGAAAATCTCT
>CAYVWL010000017.1:0-14063 GCA_964455475.1 uncultured Candidatus Saccharibacteria bacterium | reverse complement strand
AGGGGCTAGGGGCGGTTGAGGCATCGGTAGTTAGTTATGAACGCCTGTTTTACTACGTGGAGGGGGCAAATGCCCGGAAATCCTTCTTTGCCCATCCTGACTCCATAGATATCTTTGCCCCACAGACTTATCACACAGATGCGGAGGGGAAATTGACCGGCAGTGTCAAACCGGATCTGCTGGACTTCGCCAAAAAAAATAATATCCGGGTAATGCCCTTGCTCACGAATGGCGCTTTTAGCCAGTCCGCCGGGCATTCACTTTTGGATAATTCCAGTGCGCAAAAGAAATTGATAAAAAGCCTGATCAAAGAGGCAAAAGATTTTAATTATGCTGGCTGGCAGATAGATTTTGAACAAATGGAATTATCTTATCGTGATGATTTTTCCAAATTTGTGGAGCGAATTTACAAGGAGTTTAAGAAAAATAATTTAGTTTTGAGTGTGGCCGTGATTGCCCAAGTATCTGAAAACCCTGCGGATTATCCGAAAAATTTATGGGCAAGGATTATTGGGGTGTATGATTATGCCCGGCTGGCCAAGAGCACGGATTTTCTTAGCATAATGTCTTATGATGATCCAAATTCTTTGGGCCCGGTGGCGGGGCGGATCTGGTATGAAAAAGTGATCGCCCACTGCCTCCGTCTGATTCCGCCGGAGAAAATATCCATTGGCCTACCGTTTTATTATTGGCGTTGGGACGATGCGGCCATGAAGCGGGTGGGGATAGGGGGAGCGGTCCATTTGGAAAATCTACAAAAGGAACACAAGATAAAATTTCAGTATGACGAATATGAACAGGCCCCATATTTTCATTTTTGGGAAAAGGGTAAAAGCTATACCGGCTGGTATGAAAATGCCAAGAGTGTTGCTTATAAAATTTCCTTGTTGAAAAAAAATAATTTGCGCGGTTTTTCCGCTTGGGCGCTTGGTCTGGAACTGCCAAGTGTGTATAATGTGATGAAATAATATTTATGTTTGCCCATTTGGAACAAATCTTAATTTCCTTTGCTCACTCCCTCCCACTGGAATTCTTCTCTTTTATGGTCTCTTTTCTGGACGAAGTGATTCCGCCCATTCCTTCACCGTCGGTAATGCTCGTCACCGGTTCCGTTGCGATGGTTCAGGATTATCATATTTATGGTCTGATTATTTTGGCCCTGCTCGGTGGTCTGGGAAAGACGCTTGGGGCGAGCGTAGTCTATTTGGTGGTGGATAAAGTGGAAGATATTTTTGCCGGTAAAATAACGAAATTCCTCGGTATCACTCATGAGAAAATTGAGTCATTTGGCGCCAGACTAAAGGGTGGTCCAAAAGATTATCTGATTATGATTGTGTTGCGTGCCATCCCTGTCATACCGAGTGTGCTTATTTCTATTGGCTCTGGTCTATTGAAGGTTCCTTTTAAACTTTTCATCATCTCTACTTTTATTGGTTCAGCCTTACGTGATTTTATTTATATTTATATCGGTTATCTGGGGACGAATGTGGCGATTTCTCTTTTTAAGAGAATCGCCGGCATAAAATCATGGATGGAGATATTGGCTGTCGCGGGCGCTATTTTACTTATCGCTTATTTATATTATCGCCGAAGAAAAATTCAAAAGAGGGCTCAAATCTAGAATGTCAGACCGCCAAGCATGCTGGAATAAGAGCTGATGAAGGCAGGGATGGCAAACAGCATGAGGATAAGGGGGAGGACAAAAATCACTACGGTGATAATGAGCGTCCATTGAAAATATTTTCGTGTTTTTTCCACCGACCTGTAGATTTGATCTATCTTTATTTGTTGCTCGTCTATTTTTTTAATTAGTTCTTCGTTCATCTGTCCATTGTAGCACAATTCTGCTACAATACTATTATTAACAGTTAATAATAAAATAAGATGAAAAAAGGATTTGTCACAAATATCGAACAGGAAACATTAGATAATAATAATTTTCGAAAAGTACTTTTTACTTCCCAACATGGGCAGGTGGTGGTAATGTCGCTTTTGCCAAATGAGGAGATTGGGATGGAAATGCATAGTTATACTGACCAGTTTTTCCGCGTGGATAGCGGCGAGGGCAAGGTGATAATTGATGGTGAGGAAGCGGTGATTTCCGACGGTTTTGCCGTGGTGGTGCCGGCGGGTGCCCTGCACAATGTGATAAACACTTCGGCGGATAAGCCACTCAAGCTTTACACTATTTATATGCCTCCGCATCATGTGGACGGTACGGTGCATGCCACCAAGGCGGTGGCGGAGGCGGATACTACGGATCATTTATAAACCACCCCCTAACCCCCTCCTAAGAAAGGAGGGGGAAGAAGAAAAAACTGTGCTAAAAAAACACATTGAAATTCTTAAAAACGGTGGCGTGGGCGTGATCCCGACGGATACTATTTATGGAATAGTGGGCAGTGCCTTGGATCCTGATGCTGTGATCAAGATTTCCGGTCGTAAAGAAAGAACACCGGGTAAGGGTTTTATTGTACTCATTTCGAGCATAGAGGATTTAAATACTTTTGGCGTGGAACTATCCGACCCGGCCAAAATTTTTCTGCGAAAATTTTGGCCGGGGAAGGTGAGTGTGGAACTTTATTATGATAATCCGAAATTTTCTTATCTGCGCCGGCCGGAAGGGTGCAACGCTTTCCGTTTGCCAGACAAATCAGATTTGATTGAGGCTTTAAAACAAACCGGCCCATTAATTGCCCCTAGTGCCAATCCACAAGGTTTGCCTCCAGCGAGGAGTATTGAAGAAGCGAAAAAATACTTTGGACCGACGATAGGTGAAGGTGGTGACAAAGTGGATTTTTATGAAGATGGCGGCACCCTGGAATCCGCCCCTTCCACCTTGGTGCGAATAGTGGGGGATAAAATAGAAGTCCTGCGTGCCGGCGCCGTTAAGATTTAGTGATAATAATCTATTTTGTTTTTCAAACACAACAGAAACACCTAAACTCAAGTAAGCGATAGCTTACTTGAAGAATTAGTTATATAATGAATGTATGGGGAAATATTTAAAATATAAAGGAATCACGGTCAACGCTTTTGGCATACCAGTGCCTGATCCTTGGAAGACGCATCAGGCGAGACAAGGAGTGAAAGGGAGAAAATACTATCAATTTCGATGTTTCACCTATAATTTTAAAAACACCGCACCAAAGGATCTGGTCGTGATGTATGATATTCCAGAGAATAAAAAGAAAGAGAGGGAATGGTTTAGACGGCAGTTACAAAAATTTGATTACATTATGATACAGAGAAGTGTTTGGGTCGGACCATCACCTTTGCCAAAAGAATTTCTTGATTATGTAAAAAAGATCGGACTTTCCGGTCAAATGCGAACTCTGAAATTAGCCAAGCCTTATTCAAAAGGGGATAGAAATATGTAGCCACGCAACTTCTTGATGTAGATAGGGGAGGGGCAAGGACCAAGTAAGCGATAGCTTACTTGAGAAAATCAAATATTTTAATATAGGTCTATCTAAGAGGATTTGAGGGCGGGCAGTGAACGGCTCAACCGAGGGCTCCCGTTGAGCCGTTCAGCATAATTGACATTTATTGGAAATACTATAGAATTGCGGGATGAAGATATTGACGACCAAAGCTAGTGCGGACTACGAATTGATTGATTCTGGAGACGGGGAAAAGCTGGAGCGGTTTGGCCAGTATATTTTGCGCCGGCCAGATCCACAGGCTTTGTGGCGTAAGGGTCTGGATGACAAAGAGTGGAAAGGTGCCGACGCTTCTTTTTTACGAACTGGTGAGTCTGGTAAATGGAAAAAAGGAGAAAATATGCCGAGCGAGTGGTTTATAAAAATGGGGGAGCTAAAATTTCTAATCAAGCCAACAGCTTTCAAACATACCGGCCTTTTTCCGGAGCAAGAGCCGAACTGGGATTTCATTAAGTCAAAAGTGGAAAGTTATAAAGTTATAAAGTCAGATAAAAAAGATAATACACCAATTAAAATTTTAAATCTTTTTGGTTATACCGGCGGGGCCACTTTGGCGGCCCTCCGTGCTGGGGCAGAAGTGACACATGTAGATGGGTCTAAAAGCGCCATCACCTGGGCCAGACAAAATGCCGAGGCTTCCGGTTTGGCGGATAGAAAGGTGCGTTGGATAGAAGATGATGCACGCAAATTTGTGCAGAGAGAAATAAAGCGAGGGAATAAATATGACGCTATTATTATGGATCCGCCGGCTTTTGGTCACGGGGCTAATAAAGAAGTGTGGAAAATTGAGGAGGATTTTATAAAATTATTGGATTCCTGTTTGGAAATATTATCCGACAAGCCACTTTTTGTTTTGGTAAATGGTTATTCGGCCGGTTATTCGGCTATTGCTTATGAGAATAGTCTTTCACCTCTTTTGAAGAAAATGGGTGGGCAGATTGAAAGTGGGGAATTGACGATTGAGGAGTCCCCACGCCATCAAGATTCTGCGGGGCAAGCTAAATCTGGTCGTCTTTTACCTGCCGGTATCTTTGCTCGGTGGTTTAAATAAAATTATTTCTAACTTGCTTTTTTGCTGACAAAGGAATAATCTAAAAAAGGAAGTACAAACAAGACAAGACCTAACAAGAGAGGATGGCATGACCTTCAAAATACCTTTTGGTTGGAAGCATCGGGAGAGGATGCGCTTGGTGATGAGGGTTCTGACCCCTTATGATGAGGACAGAATATCATGGATCATTAAGTTGCTCCCTCAAGAGTTCGACCGGGACGTGCAGGAGTTCAGGGAAAAGATGGGGAAGGCACAGTTGGCAGGTGAGCTCTTGGGCATGACGATATTCAAGATGTCGCCCACCATCACTACCGCTGGGGTGGTAGATCAAATTCGACTACGTCATCAGCGGCCGGTGAACATTGTTGAGCTTCTGTTGCTCAACGATTTCAAAGGTCTTCTGAATGGCCGGAGGGTGCTCTCTCTTCGACGCAAATATGTGAAGAGAGGGATAGGTGAACATCCCGGCTTCTGGGGCCTTGTCTTCAGGGGGGATTCTGTCGATTTCTCGCGGTTCACTCCTGATTTGGTTTGGCGTAGGAATATTTGCTACGCCATGACGAGCCGGTAGCTCGTCAACCTTGCACGCGCGCCCCCGGGGTGCGCGTGTCTTTTAATTAATGGAAATTTGAACAATTTTATGTTAAAGTGATGGTATGAAAAATATTTTCACCTCATTTTTTAGTTTTATCAAAGCGCATAAGGTATGGTCCGTGATTATCGGACTCCTAGTTATTATTATAATTTACTTTATATTTTTTGGCGGAAAGAAAACGGACACAGCCACTTTTGTTCTCGTGGAAAAAGGTAATATTCGGGAAGAGGTGAGTGTGACTGGTAATGTAAAACCCTTGTCCGAGGTGGATCTGGCTTTTGAGCGGGGTGGGCGGGTGGCCAGCCTGAACGTGATGGTGGGTGACAAAGTGTACCAAGGGCAAGTGCTCTCTTCTGTTTCCAATGCCGATCTTACGGCCAATGTGGATCAGGCCAAGGCCAATTTGAAAAAAGTGATGGCTAGTGCCGGGGATAGCGCCGATAAGACCGCTTTAGACTTTACTCAAGCCAAGGATTCTTTGGTTAGTGCGATCAAGGATTCTTATACCAAAGCCGATGATGCCGTAAGAAATAAAATCTACTCTCTATTTAATGATCCAGCTAAATATCGCGCCAAGCTAGCCTTTAGCACTGATATTTTCTTGCAGGAGGATATTGAAGAGGGAAAGGATAGTGTAAATGATATTTTAGACGCCTGGGACAGGACCTTAATAAAAACAAATATTTCTTCTGATCCAGAAACTAATTATACTTTAGCTAAGACAAATCTCTTAATCATAAAAGCTCTGCTCGACAAATGTGCCACCGCGGTCAATGGTTTGAGCCCAGGATCTAGTGGTAATACCCAAACACAGATTGATACCTGGAAATTAAATATCTCTACGGCGCGCACAAATATAAATACCGCCATGGATACATTGAATAATTATTATGATGCTTATAAAACAGCCGGTTTGGCGATAAAGATTTCCAAAAATACCACTTTAGCCGAGGAGGCGGGGATAGAGCAAGCCCAGGCCGGGGTGGCTAGTGCTGAAGCCGAGCTTGCCAAGTCCATTATTCGTTCACCGATTTCTGGCGTAATTACCAAGGTGGATGTAAAATTGGGCGAGATTGTTTCCGCCAATAAAAATATTATTTCCGTTATTTCTTATGGTGATTATGAAGTAGAATCTTTTGTACCTGAGGCGGATATTTCTAAAGTAAAGGTGGATGATATAGCCAGGACGACGCTCGATGCCTATGGTGACACCGTGGTTTTTGAGACCAAGGTGATAAAGATCGATCCGGCCGCCACCGTGATAGATGGTGTGCCGACCTACAAAGTGACTTTACGTTTTGTAAATCAAGATGATCGGGTCCGTTCTGGTATGACCGCCAATTTGGATATTCTGACGGCCGAGCGAGCAGAGGTACTCACTGTGCCCGCCCGCGCTATTTACAATGTGGACGGCAAGCGTTTTGTCAAAGTGCTGGATATCTCTGGGGTGGCCCAGGAGAAGGAGGTTGTGATGGGGTTGCGCGGTTCCGATGGTAAGGTGGAAATAATTTCTGGACTGAATGAAGGGGATAAAGTGGTGACCTCTTTGTAAGATAGGAAATGAATCCCGTTCGATGTCCAGGGAGGAAAAGAATAGTAATAGATGTGAGTTCACTGAGTACTTGTTATTATTTGATAATTATTAATAAATTAAGACATCAAACGGGATGAATATTATTGAAGTCAAAGATCTGGCCAAAGTCTATGATAATGAAGGGGTGGAGACCCGAGCGCTAGATGGCGTCACTTTTAATATTCGCAAGGGTGAGTTTGTGGCCATTATGGGCCCGTCTGGTTCTGGTAAAAGCACTTTATTACAAATCCTCGGCTTGCTGGATGATTATAGTCATGGCGAATACCGTTTTCTGGATACCAATATTAAGGATTATAATCAGGAGGAAATCGCCAAGATGCGTAATAAAAAGATGGGTTTTGTCTTTCAAGCTTTCAACCTTTTGCCGAGAGCGACCGTTTTAGAAAATGTAAAATTACCTTTACTATATTCCGGCCGGCCGGAGAGTGAGTGGACGGATCTGGCTAGAAGTGCCGTGGAGTCGGTGGGGTTGGCTCACCGCATGTATCATGAGGCCACACAGCTCTCCGGTGGAGAAAAACAGCGCGTAGCTATTGCCCGGGCTCTCGTAAATCAGCCAGAAATTATTTTTGCGGATGAGCCGACCGGGAACCTGGATTCCAAGAGTGGTCAGGCGGTGATTGAGATTATTCAAAAATTAAATCAGGAAAAAGGACACACTATTATCCTCATCACACATGAGACTTACACCGCCGAATATGCGGAACGTATTATCCGCCTCCATGACGGAGCGATTGAGAGTGATATCCGAGTGGAAAACCGAAAGTTAGACGGTAAGGCTTTTGTCAAATAGTGGCTCAAAATAAGCCTACTTTAGGATTTAATTTGACGAAATCAAAAAACTATTGACTTTTACAATCAAAGGGTATATAATATGGGGTAGAAGTTCCTTGAGTAAGGGATTGACCTTAAACGGGCTAGCGCTCGTTAGGTGATAACAATAAGTCCGTAAAATCGGACGGAAAGGGGATAGGTCATGAAAAATGACACAGCCCAAGCAGTAGCAGAGGTGCGGATGGCAACGGATGGACAGATGAAGGACCTCTACACTCTCGGAGTGCAGGCGGTGCCGACGGGTTTGAGTTTTGAAGTCGCAGATGATGTTCTCGGTCGCAAGACCGATTTCATCGCTCATGTCCGCGCCTTCTTCCCGAATCCGGCGGATCTGGCCGATCCAGTGAAGGTCTGGGAGCGCTTCTACTTGAAGTACTTCGGACTCACCGTGGATCTCTCGGGCGTGAGAATCCCCGAGCGGACGGCCAAACAGATCAAGGAGTTCACTCGCCTCATCATCGTGGCTGGCGGACTCACTCAGGGTCAGGTCTATAATGTCTGCTTCAGCACCTTCAAGGGAAAGTGCTGGAAGTATGCAGACGACCTGGACACCGCCATTCCGGAGAATGAACGCGAATCCATGAACGGCGCCTACGCCATCTGGGTTCGTGACACGGTGGAAGCGGACGAAGTTCACAAGAACAAGTCAGCGGAGATGGTGGTGGCGGAGGGTCTCAAGACGGAGACATCGCTTGAGCGGAATCTGCACGAACTCAAGTACTTTGCCGAGACTGGCAAGCACTTGGATCTCGTGAACGTCACCCTGTGTTCTGGCTCGCGCGATTCGGACGGCCGCGTCCCGCTCGCGAGCTGGGGCGGCGGCGGGTTCAGGGTGGACTGGTACGCGGTGGCCCGTCGGGTCGACATCTTGCGTCCCCGTGAGGTGGTTTCTTAGGGCTTGTGCCCTTCCATCTTTTTCCTTAATCCCTTCAGAAAAAGAGGTGAATCGTGGAGAGCGGTGTTTTGAAAAATAAACACTGCTCTCTTTTCGTATTTAGACAGAGGTTTTTTGTGATATTATATAGAGGAGCTGTTAAGTTGATTTCTATCTAAAAAATAGAAATGGCAATTTGCTCATATTAAGAAACTGCTTGTTTGTTTTTATACTACGCATACTTTGCCGTATGACAACACAGAAAAGCCCAATGAGGCTTGTCGGTGATTCAGACAAAAGCAAACAAATGTGTGGCTCGCGCTATTCGGACGGCAACGTCCCGAACGCGAACTGGTACGACGGCAAGTTCAGGGTGAACTGGTACAATGTGGCCAATCGGGACGACAACTTGCGTCCCCGTGAGGAAGTTTCTCACCAAAGGAGTCATTAATTTGACTCCTTTGGTGTCAATGAGGCAAGCCAATTATTATTCTCTTTAGATATTTTGATAATTTGCTCAGACAATCGTTGATAGGTATTATCTTCCATAATTTTTAATTCGCTTTCCGTCCGGATGAGATTTTGTAGAACACCGGTTTTTACTCGTAATTTTTTCAGGGTGGATATTTTTTCAAATTTGGTCTGAAAGGCTGACTCAATAGCCAATGACAGCATTTTCAGACAAATTTTCTCTATAACTTTGTGAATACCGAGCTTCTCTCGCTTTGGTAATTTTAATCCGCTACAATACAGCTCTTTATGCAAAAGCCTGATGAGATGAATAATAGAGGGGGTTGCGGGGGGGGGGCAACATTGTGGTTATTTTTATGATGTAATAAATATCTCTAATTTATTCTCTGCCTGGAAGGAATTTTGCCGAGGCAAGCGGTCAAAGCCAAAAGTGGCGGAATTTGAATTGAAATTGGAAGAAAATATATTTGATTTGCATGAACGATTGAAAAGGGGGATTTGGTCACCAGATCCTTACAAAGTATTTTTCTCTTATGACCCGAAATTAAGGGAAATTCACGAAGCCAGTGTCAGAGACCGTGTCCTATATCAAGCCATCTATCGGGTATTATATCAGATTTTTGATAAAAGCTTTGTTTTTCACTCGTATGCCTCCAGAAATTTGAAAGGCACACATTTGGGTGTGAGAAATTTTAATAAATTTTTAAGAAAGGTCACAAGAAACGGAAGATCAGGAGGTTATGTTCTAAAATGTGATATTCGGAAGTTTTTTGATTCAATTGACCATAAAATATTATTGCATTTAATCAAACAGAAAATCTCTGACCAAAAATTACTTGGTTCACTGGAGAAGATTATTTTGTCTTTTGAAAAGATACCAGGTAAGGGCTTACCTCTTGGTAATGTCACCAGTCAGTTATTTGCCAATATTTATTTGAATGAAATGGACCAATTTATTAAAAAAGAACTGAAAGCGGAGTATTATGAAAGATATTGTGATGATTTTGTAATTTTAGACTCTTCCATTGAGCATTTGAATTACTACTTAGATCGTATTAGAGATTTTTGTCAGGAAATATTATTGCTCAATTTGCATCCAAACAAGGTAGAGATTCGGAAACTCCACATGGGAACCGACTTCTTGGGTTATGTTTTACTACCCCATCATGTCGTGTTGCGAACCAAGACGAAAAAGAGAATGTTAAAGCGCTTAGAAATGTTGAAAATGGAGTTTAAAGAAGGAAAAATTGAGAGAGAAAAAGTGGAGCAAGTACTTAATTCATATCTAGGAATGTTGAAGCATTGCAATGGTCATAAATTGAAGGAGAAAATCAAAGCAATGTTTCTGGGTGATAAAATAATTGTGAAGGAAAAAATAGTTATCTTGTGATATTATAGAAGTAATATGACCAATGAAATTGAATTAAAAGGGCCAGCCAAGGGCTTTGAGGACATAAAAAAGACGGATGAGAATGGGGTTGAATATTGGACGGCCAGGGAATTATTCCCTTTGTTTGGCTATGCCAGATGGGAGGATTTTGATAAGGTGATTTCTCGGGCATTAAACACAGCTCAAAATAGTGGTCAGGACATCGGAAACCATTTTCGGCGTTTGACGAAAATGGTTTTGGTGGGTTCTAATGCGGTCCGAGAAGTAAAGGATTGGAAGCTCGACAGGTATGCCTGTTACTTGGTGGCTCAAAACGGTGATTCGAAAATTACCCAGATTGCTCTCGCTCAATCCTATTTTGCCATTCAGACCAGAAGGCAGGAGGTATTTCAAAATCTTCCAAACAATGAAAGACGATTATTTATTAGGAAGGAGGTGACGGATCAAAACAAGAAATTATTTAAAACTGCCAAGCAAGCCGGTGTATCTAATTTTGGTTCGTTTAACGATGCCGGATATCGGGGGCTTTATGGTTCGCCATTATCCGAAATAGAGAAAGTAAAGGGAATTAAAAAGGGCGAGCTATTAGATAGGGCGGGAGCGACAGAATTGGCCGCTAATCTTTTTCGGATTACTCAGACCGACCAAAAAATCCAAAAGGATAATATAAAAGGCGAGGCTCAAGCAAAAAATACCCATTTTATGGTGGGTGGAAAAGTTCGGCAGACAATAAAAGATATTGGCGGTGTCTTGCCGGAGAAATTAAAACCAGAAAAGCATATTAAAGAAGTAAAGAAGGAAATAAAATTAAATAAGAAACAAGCAAAAAGATTAAAATGAAAATACAATACAGTATAAAAACAGCGGTGAATGGATTGCGGACACATAAGAGCCGGTCCGCCCTGACCATCCTGGGTATTGTGATTGGTATTACCTCCATTATTTTAATCATGTCCCTCGGGGCGGGGGCCAAGGATTTGATACTTGGTCAGGTGGAGGGACTGGGGGCAAAAAATGTAGTGATACTTCCAGGTAAGGAGCCGGGTGGACCGAGTGACCTGGCCTCGCTCTATGCGGACTCGCTCAAAGAGCGGGAACTGACCGCCTTGCGTAATAAAAACAATGTGCCAAATGCGGTGAACGTTATGCCAATAATCTTTGGTTCGGAAAGCGCTGTTTATAAAAATGAAATTTACAAGCCATCATTATTTGGTTCCGGCGAGGCGATGGCTGCCCTTTGGGATCTGAGTGCGCAGGAAGGATCATTCTTTACCGACGAAGATGTTAAAAGCAAGGCCAGTGTGGTGGTGCTGGGGGATAAGGCTAAGACCGAGCTTTTTGGCGCGTCCAAGGCGGTGGGGGAAAAGATCCGAATAAAAAATACCACTTTCCGCGTCCTTGGCGTGCTGTCTGCCAAAGGTCCGGGTTCACTCATTGATTTTGATTCAGCGGCTATTATCCCTTATACCACCATGCAACAATATGTGGTGGGGACAAAATATTTTCAGCGCGTGGTGGTGGAGGTGGATTCCGAGAAAAATATTGAGGCGGCTGCCGTGGATATAAAAAAGACTTTACGCGATCTCCATAATATCACTGATCCGGACAAAGATGATTTCTTTGTGTCTACGCCGGCCGAGGTGGCGGATAAATTGGGGACTATTTTTAATACGCTGACCATTTTCCTCACCGCCATTGCTGCTATTTCTCTTATTGTGGGTGGTATCGGGATTATGAATATTATGCTCGTGTCCGTGACGGAGAGGACAAAAGAAATTGGTTTACGCAAAGCGATCGGTGCGACAAATAATAATATACTGACACAATTTTTATTAGAGGCGGTGATTTTGACGGGCTTGGGCGGAATGATTGGGATTATTTTAGGGTCTGGCTTGGCTTTTGTCATTTCGCTTTTGATCAGCCGGTTTGGTGGTCTGGATTGGCAGTACACTTTTCCTTACGGCGCCGCCATTTTGGGCCTTATCGTCTCCAGTCTCGTTGGCCTTATCTTCGGTATTTATCCCGCTCGCCAAGCCTCGCGCAAAAGCCCAATGGAGGCGCTGAGGTATGAGTAACCATTTCTGATTCTTCAACCTCACCCGCCAGCAGACTGTCGGCCTCTCCTCATCTGATGAGAGGCGAAGTCTTGGTATTTGACAAAAAAAGTGAATGGGTGTATAATAGGGATAGATTTCAGTTGGTACTGAATGTTGCATTTCGTGGTTCGTCACAAGCCCAGTAGGGCAAGGAGGTCGGTATGTCTTGGAGAGAAGTTGGTGTTCTGGTCCTCATGGTCGCACTAATCTCGTTCGTTCTGAACCTCTTCGGTTTTTTTGAGGAAACCGCCTCGGAGCCTCAGCAATCGCCGAGTGCTCTGCAGACCGCCGTCGCGACGGCGCCTACAAACACGTACAGCGAGGTCGGCTGGCGGGAGGTGCTTGGATCAAAGATCGACGATGTCACTGGTATTCCTTACTACATCGTCTCTCTGACTGAAGACCAAAGCAAGGAAATGCTCGTACAGGTGTACGCGTCGAGCCTGGTTGAGTCTTCCGGTTGGTACAGGCGGAGGAACGGTCGGACGAAACAGATTGAGATCTACGTCATGACCGTGCAGAGCCCGATCCAGCGAATATTCGTGGCAAAGGCGGATGCGCCAAGAACACGAAACGACCGCTGACACCAGCATTTGTTCGTTCACTCGCCCAGCAACTTCATCCGAAGAAGTTGCTGGGCTTTCGTTTTTCCCCTGACAAGGGGGATTAAGGGGGTTTCTCGCCCACGCCTTTCTTAGGGGGGCAATCATTCTGATGATGGGGGGTGGTTTGACGGTTGTGTTGCTTGCCTTTCTGTATTAATATCTTCTTATGCCCAAAATACTAGACGGAAAAATTGTGCGGGATGAGATTATGAAAGAGCTCCAAAAAAAGATTGGGGATTTTAATGTGGTGCCCAGTTTAGCTATTATTAAAATAGGGGACAATCCAGACTCGGATATTTATGTCGCCAGGAAGTTGGCCTTTGCTAAAAAAATTGGTATCCGGGCTTTTATTGTGGATTTTGGTGCCCAGATTACTCAAGAGATTTTATTAGATGGTATTGAAAAATTGAATAAAGATAAAAGTGTGCACGGCATAATTATTCAGTCACCCTTACCAGCCCCATTGGACTGGGCGGAAGCGGTGAGGAAAATTAGTCCCGAAAAAGATGTGGATGGTATGCATGGAAATATTGTGCCGGCCACAGCGCGCGGAGTGCTGACCCTGCTAAATTATTATAAGATTCCGGTTGCCGGAAAAAAGGTGGTGGTGATGGGACGCTCCGCCTTGGTGGGTGGGCCGATTGCCGAGCTATTGAAGAAAAATGGGGCGGAGGTGGCGGTGGTGCACAGTCAGACGGTGGAGCCAGAGAAAATCACTCGCACGGCGGATATTTTAGTGGTGGCCATTGGTAAGCCGGAGCTGGTGGGGGCGGAATATGTGAGAGAAGGACAAGTGGTGGTGGATGTGGGGATTACTTCTCTCAACCGCCCTTTCAACCGCCCCCGCCGTCAGAACGGCACCCCCTCCTCATCTGATGAGGGGGATAGTTCGAAGCCTACGGCGACTGTAGTTGGTGACGTAGACTTCGACTCGGTAAAAGATATTGTTTCCGCTATTTCTCCCGTCCCGGGCGGTGTGGGGCCGATGACGGTGGCCTCTCTGTTTCAAAATCTAGTAGAAGCAACTACAGCTCAAATCCACTAAATCTCCTCCTTTTCTAAGGAGGAGTACCGAGTCCGCGAGGGGAGGTGGTGGAAAAACAAAATATG
>CAYVWL010000016.1:1297-14379 GCA_964455475.1 uncultured Candidatus Saccharibacteria bacterium | reverse complement strand
GAGGCATATTTTATTCCATCCTTGGTGGATTTGATTTTTGAATCCTTGTCTTACACTCCGCCTTTTTACAAGGGTAAGGCTTTAAATCCAAATCAGGGGGTGGTGCTAGTGGTGGCTATGCCGGAACTAGTAAAATCCACTGGAGAAAAAATACCAGCCCAAAATGTGATCTACTCTTGGAAGAAAGATGGTACGGTGCAAGGCTCTGTCTCCGGCCTGGGTAAAAATACTTTTATGTTAGTGGGCTCGGTGCCAATCCGGGACGTGGTGGTGGAGGTGACGGCCTCATCTTTGGACGGCAACACTTACGCCTCTAAACAAATAAATATTACCAATGTGGCACCAAAAATCCTTTTTTATGAGGACAGCCCCATCTATGGTCTGATGTTTAACAAGGCCATCAATGGCACCGTGCGCATGCTTGCTGATGAATTTAAAGTCCGCGCTTTTCCTCTATTTATGAGTGTGGGTTATGCGCAGAGCCCTGATTTAAATTATAAATGGAATATTAATAATCGCTTATCAGAAAATTTGGATATAGATAAAACGGCCATGATTTTTAGGCAAGAGAGTAAAGGGGCGGGGACCGCCAATATTGATTTGAAAATTGAAAATACTAACCGTATTTTCCAATTCGGTAACAACGGTTTTGTGATTAATTTCGAAAAACAATAAGATGAAGCGGTTATTAAATAAAATATTATTTTTTATTTCCTTCCTGATTTTACCGATAAAATCTTTTGCTTTGGATTATACTCAACTCGAGGGTGGTGCTTTTGCTGGTTTTGGAAATGCTATAGCCCCTGGCCCAAACCAACTCAAGGACTTTCTCTCTCAAGCTTTTCAATTTGGCCTGGCTTTGGCTGCCGCCCTAGCTGTGATTATGATTGTCTGGGGTGGGGTAGAAATAATGCTTTCCGAATCTGTATTTAAAAAGGAAGATGGTAAGAAAAAGATTCAGGACGCCATCTGGGGTCTGCTTTTAGCCCTCGTCTCCTGGCTCATTCTCTACACCATAAACCCAAAAATCCTGGATTTTAATATATAAATATATGATGTCTAAAAAAACTGCCATAATCCTTATCCTTATTGTCTTCCTTGGTGCCCTGGGTGCTTTAATCTATTTTTATTTTACTTTCAATAGTACCCCAGGACCAATTGCCCCTCCACCCATTACTACCACGGACGTCTATGATCCCTTTGGCACCAAGGCCGTGGACAATACTGTAGCTACCACAACAGATATTACCGTGGATAATCCCGCCCCGGTTATTCCTACCACGCCAAACCGCCTCCGCCAAATCTCCACAGATCCAGTTTCTGGTTTTTCAATAATTGAAAATATTAAGACCCAAAAAACCGATATTCATTATATTTTGCGCGCCAACGGTAATATTTATGAGACTTATACCGATTCACCGGAAATCAGACGCTTATCAATAACCACGGTACCAAAGGTATATGAATCACAGTGGCTACCGGATGGTAAAAGACTGGTGATTCGCTATTTAAAAGATGAGACGGAAAATATACAGACCTTCTCTGTCAAAATAAATCCCGCCACCACCACTCTAAATGAATTTGAAGGGGGGATAGACGGTAATCATTTACCAGAAAATATAGGCGCCTTGGCCGTAAATCCACTTGGCGATAAAATATTTTATTTATTAAACAGTTTGAATGGTGCCTCGGGCTTTACCGCCAAGCCGGATGGTCTGGATAAGAAACTTGTTTTTGAATCACCGCTCATTGAATGGAATATTTCTTGGCCAAAAGAAGAAACCATTACCATGAATACCAAACCCTCGGCTAAAATTGCTGGTTATTTATATTTCTTGAATAGCAAAACCGGCACCTTCACGAGAATCCTTGGTAATATTGCCGGCCTGACCAGTAAGACAAACCAAACCGCCACCAAAGTCCTTTATTCAGATAGTGTTAGAAATACACCCAGACTTTATCTATACGATATTAAAAGTGGTGAAAGCAAACTCCTACCTTGGAGCACCTTACCGGAAAAATGCGCTTGGGGTAATGCTGATGGTAAAATTATTTACTGTGCCGTGCCCAAGAGCTACCCAGCGGGGGATTATCCAGACTTGTGGTATCAAGGCTTGGCTAGTTTTTCAGATGATATTTGGCTAATCAATACTGAGACTATGGCCGCCACCCTAATATTGGATATGGAAAAGGAGGAAAATAAAGTCGTGGATATTTCCGAACTGCAATTAGACAAAAAAGACAATTATCTTCTGTTCACTAATAAAATAGATTTAACCCTCTGGAGTTTGAATCTAAAATAAGAAAAATAGTCAGAATACTCTCGTAGTGATTAGTCCGCGTTAAACGGAGAGAGTATTGTGAATATTTTTCTTATTAAATAGCCAAATATTTAACTTTTACTTTTCGTTCTCGGCCTTCACCCACAGACTCAGTGGTAATATCCGGTGTCCCGGCGAGCGTGCTGTGCACCACCATCCTTTCATAAGAAGACATCGGGTCCATAACCACATCAGTCTTTAGATTGCGCGCCTCCTCGGCGGCATTTAATGCCTTCGTCTTTATTCGGGCATCGGCCTTGGACTGCATATCATTGATATCAATTGTGCATTTAAATAATTCTTCACCGACGGGAGAGTTTTTATTGAAAATTCTTTTTAAAAGATAGATTAGGTCCTTTGCCAGATCTGGTCTTTCGGAGGACACCTTTTCAAACTCTGCGCTTTTAATAGAAAAAATATGTCCACGTTTTTCATCTAGGGCATAAGTCAAAGACTCGACTGGTAAACTCAACAGGTTGAAAATTTTTTCTATTACTTTTTTCGCTTCTTCACTATTCATATTTTTATTTACCCGCCTAAGTTTTATCTGATAAAATTTTGGTGGGTTAATTTACTTTATCTTCCTTTTCCATCCTCTTTCTCATATACAGCTCCTGGCCGATAGCAAAGACACTGGAGGTGATGAGGTAGAGAGACACAAGGGAGGCAAAACTGCGAGCAATAAAGAACATAAACACCGGCATCACATACTTCATCTGCATACTCATACTCCGCGCCAGCTCACCCTGAAAGGAAGTATCTTTGGGCGCTCCGGCTTCCTTCTTTGGCAGGGCCGGCATAGTGAACTTGATTTGAAAGTACTGGCCCAAACCAGCCAGCAATGCCAGTATAGTGTTTTTTTGTGTTATGTCAAAGAGTCCGAGGAAAAATTTGTTGATTTGCTCTGGTGCCTGGATAAATGAATAAAGCTGATCCGTGTGAATATTGGTCAGTCCGCCCTTGTAAAACACCATATAGAGGGCAATTAGGATGGGGAGTTGGATCAGAGTTAAAAGGATGCCAGAGAAGGGGCTAACGCCTTTTTCTTTATACAAAGCCATGGTTTTCAAGGCTTGCTCTTGCTTATTATCTTTATATTTCAGCTTTAGGGCGTCTATTTCTGGCTGAATTTTCTTCATCTCTATCTGACTGCGGACGGACTTTTGGGAGAGAGGGAAGAGAATGAGCTTGACCACGATAGTCAGGAGAATAACGACCACTCCCGCATCCAGCCAGGGAAAAGCGCCTATAGTGCCAATAAAAGCGTTGTAGAGGGGTACATACAGAAAGGTATTATAAAGATAGTACATAATGTAGAGTATACCTTAAAACGGCCAGACATTCAAATTAATATACCAGCCTTTCTTAGTAATTCTGTGATTTCCACCTCGATTTCCTTATAAGGCACGGTGGAGACGTCTTTTTTGGCAAAAATAACCCCTAAATAGCCGGGTTTTAGACTTATTAACAGCTTTTCCACCACAGCGGATATCCGCCTTTTTATGAGATGCCGGCCCACGGACGTCTTTTTAACCTTATTTGGCACCACAAAGGCCAATTTAGGGGCTAAATTATCATTAATATGAAGAAAGCGGAGGTAAAAACTGGGCGAATGTACAAAAACACCCTCTTTCAGCACTCTTTGGAAAGATTCCTTTTTTAACCGGCTGTTAATAGGTAACATTAGAGTTAGACGGTGCTTAAGCGCTTGCGCCCTTTCTGCATCCTCTTCCTTAGCACCCTTTTACCATAGGAAGTTCGGCTCCGGGATAGGAAACCGTGCTTCTTGGCTCTTTTAACTTTCTTTGGGTTGTATGTAAATGACATGACAGGAGTATAATTTATTTTTTTATAAAAGTCAACGAATGATCGGAAAACCTGCCGGGTAGCTTTCTCCGCTTAACGGAGTACCTAATCGCTCCGAAAGCTCCCGGCAGGTTTTCCTCTCCACAAGTTCTCCACAACTTATGAACATATAAAGGCCTTTTCCACAACTTGGCCATTTTAAAATTCAGTATATAATCTATGGAGCATGACAGAGGAGAATAAAAAACTATGGCAAAGCGTCCTATCCGAAATAGAACTCTCTATTTCTAAGGCTAACTTTAATATGTGGTTTAAAGACACCTTTATTAATAAGCAGGAAGCGGGGACAGTGTCTGTGGGTGTGCCAAATGTCTTTGTCAAAGACTGGCTGATCAACAAATATCATAAAAATATTTTAAAGAGTCTCCGTAATTTTGGTGAGCATATCCACGCCATTGAATATTTAGTCATCAAACCAGAAGGGAAGAGAGAGGTGCCAAAGGAAAACAGTGAGACGGGCAAACACAATGAATTACCGCTCCAAGATTTTTATATAAACAAAGAAGACAATCTAAATCCCAAATATACCTTCGAAACTTTTGTGGTGGGGCCATTTAATGAACTGGCTTATGCCGCCACCCAGGCCATTATAAAGAGAACCGCCATTTATAATCCACTGTTTGTCTATGGCGGAACCGGTCATGGCAAGACACATTTGATTCAGGCGGTGGGTAATCATATCAAATCCACGGGCGCGGATAAGAAAATCTATTATTTAACTTCAGAAAAGTTTACTTTAGACCTCATGAACTCTATCCAGGGCGGTACCGCTAATCAGTTTAAAGAAAAGTATCGCAAATATGATCTCTTGATTGTTGACGATATTCAATTTTTTGCCGGCAAAAGCAAAACAGAGGAGGAATTTTTCCATTTATTTAACAGTTTTTATGATAATAATAAACAAATTATCTTTTCCTCAGATAAACACCCAAACTTTATTGTGGGGCTAGAGGATCGTTTAAAATCAAGGCTTAATTCTGGTATGATTGTGGAAATACCACGCCCCGACCTGGAGTCCCGTATTCAAATATTCAAAACGAAGTCTAATATGCTTGGTTTTTCCTTATCGGCCGAGATTATAGAGTATTTAGCCTCATCAGTAGAAGGTAATATTCGCGAGCTTGAGGGGGTACTAAATTCCATTATTTGCCAGAGTAAATTAAAAGGCCGTGATCTGACTATCAATGAAATCAAGGATCTTATAAAAAACAATTTAAAACCGAAGAAGAACTCTTCAATAAAAGAGGTAATAAAGACAGTAGCCGAGTTTTACGGCATCACCGAGAATGAAATCTATGAAAAGAACCGTAAAAAGGCGGTGGTAAAGCCTAGGCAAATAGTAATGTATCTCCTCCGTGAAGATTTTGATGTCTCTTATCCTACTATTGGTGAAAAACTGGGTGGAAAGGACCATACTACCGTCATACATTCCTATGAAAAAATAAGAGAGGATATAAAAACCGATTCTTCTCTGATCCGTGAGCTTAGTCAGATCCGGTCTATGCTCACTTAGGGGATAAGGTGGGGAAAAACTCGGGATTAATTGTGAATGATATCGGGATAAAACAAGAAACTATTTATCAACAAAAAAAGTTAAAAAGTTTAATTAACAACCCTTAAAAATATTTTTTGAAAAATACGTTCAAATATATAGTTATAAAAAATTATCCACTTATCCACCCTTATAATAGTAATAATCTTTATAAATTAAATAAACAAAAGAAATGAAAGCGGAATGCATAAAAGAAAAGTTTTCTTCGGCGGTCTCCAAAGCCGAAAAAATAACTGGCAAGAATATGACCCTACCAATTCTTTCTTGTATCCTAATTGAGGCTAAAGGAAACTTTCTTACTGTCAAAGCCACCAACCTGGACCTGGGAATTGAGATTAAAATACCCGCCAAGGTAGCGGTGGAGGGAGTGGTGGCGGTGCCCGGGCAGGTGCTCAGTAGTTTTCTGACAAATTTAGTGGGTGATAATAGTCTAAAAATTGAGGAAAAAGAGGGTAATTTGTATGTTTTTGGAACAAATAGCCAAACTACCATCAAATGTTTTCCTAAAGAGGATTTTCCCACTATTCCCAAGATTATTGACGGTCAAATATACGAACTAAACTCTCCAGACTTGGTTAAGGGACTAAAATCGGTCTGGTACAGTGCCTCTTTATCCAGTATCAAACCCGAGCTTTCCAGCGTCTACATTCATTCTGGGGATAATGGGCTGGTGTTTGTGGCCACCGATTCTTTTCGTCTGGCGGAAAAAGTAATTAAATTTAAGAAAAACAGTGATTTTGAGCAAATTCTCATTCCATTTAAGAATGTAGTCGATCTACTAAAAATAATTAGTGAGGAGAAAGATGATTTGGCGGTTAATTTTTCTAAAAACCAGATTTCCTTTGAGTATAAAGATATTTATATAGTGTCTCGGGTAATAGATGGTGTTTTTCCAGACTATCAACAGATAATTGCCAAGGATTTTAAAACCGAGGTGATTGTTTTGAAGCAAGATTTAATTAATAATTTAAAACTCTCAAATGTCTTTTCTGATAGTTTCAACCAAATTAATATTAAAGTGTCCTTAAAAGATAAAAAATTGGAATTAAAAACCAAGAATGCCAACGTTGGGGAGAGTGTAAACAAATTAGTGGCCACAGTGAGTGGAGAGGAGATAGAGATCAATTTTAATCATAAATATATTATTGATTGTTTTCAGTCTATTGATTCTGACAGCGTTTCACTCTCTTTTAACGGTTTGAATAAGCCGATGGTTATCCGTGGGGTGTCTGATAAATCCTTTACCTATCTAGTAATGCCAATGAACAGATAAGATGTTCAATATTGCCCAATATTTAGAGAAGTTTAAAAATTTTGGTCAGAGTGAAAAAAGGCTAAAAGAACTTATTTTACTGGTTGTAAAAGAAGTATCAAATATTGATTTGGAAGAAAAAAACATTACTCTCAAAAACGGGGAGATTATTTTTACCGTTTCACCCGCTATAAAAAACACTATTTACATTAAAAAAAATATTATTTTAAGTAAAATAAAAGAGAAGAGTGAGTCAATTATAAATGATATTCGTTAGTTTTACTCCGAGACAACAAAGCTGGTTTCAGACTCGGTTTTGTTATAGACCGAATCGGTGGCCACTATTTTTAAGGTATTGTTTTCACTAATAGATCTTATTTCGGCTGGAATAAAGGTAAATAGGAAAGGGGAATTGGTACTAGAGCCAATGAAAGTGTTGTTGATATAGAAATCTAATTTTGCCAAAGGATAAGTTCCTCGATTGGAAATTTGCACCACCAATTTTTGATTTTTTTGATAAGGAAATTCACTTCTCGGCTCCACAATCTCTATTTTAGGGCTTTTAGCCTTGGTGTGCACATCATCATAATCCTTTGGTTCACTAGGGGTGGGGAGAGACTGGGTCTTTAGCCAGTTTTGCACCGGATATTCCCAGTGATCATACTGGGGATCACTTGCGGGATTGTTTGGCACTGGGCCCCAGGGGTCAGATTTATCCACCCATTGCAAAATTTCATGTACATTTGGGATGAAGACCTCCTTCCGAGTTTCTTCCGGGGTAAATTCCGTGGCCAGCTTGCCGGAAATCATATCAATAGTAAAAGAATCATAACCCTGCCACACCCCTCTAAATACCGGCTTGATATCCTTCAGGATTGGTTCTGGCTCGGCAAAATATTCTTTTGGTAAATTCTTCAAAGCTTCGTCCATAAAAGCCCGCCACATAGGGGCAATCACTAAACCAGCAATCTTTTTCTCTATCGGACTATTGTCATTGTTGCCTGCCCATGCTCCTACTGCTAAGTTTGGTGTATAGCCCACAATCCAAGCGTCACGATAGTCGTTTGTGGTACCAGTTTTGGCTGCCACAGGGCGGTCTTTAAAATAAAGAGTGGAATTGGCCCCATAAAGTGGGGTGCGGGCAACATTATCTGACAGAATATCAGATATTTGATTAGCTAGGTTTTCTGCAATAACTTGTTCCGGATTATATTTAGCTTCCTCTAAAATTTCTCCACGGGCATTTTCAACTTTTAAAACTGAAAGGTAAGGATTTCTGACTCCAGCATTGGCAAATACACCATAGGCGGAAGTGAGTTCTAGTGGGGACACTTCACCACCACCCAGCACCAAGGTCAGTCCGTATTGATTTTCGTTTGTCAGGCTACTGATACCCATATTTCGAGCGGTATTAATAGAGTCTTTTATGCCGGCCAAATATAATAATTTAATAGCGGGGATGTTACGGCTTTGACCTAGGGCATTTCTCAGGGTGAGTGGCCCCAGATATTTACCGTCTGAATTTACCGGCATATAACAGTCGTCAGGATTGGTATTACCGATCGGTTTACCTTGTGGGGTACAGGTAGTCTGGAATTCGGTTGGTAAGTCAAATAGTACCGTGTCTGGTGTATAACCTTTACCAAAAGCGGTAGCATAGACGAAAGGTTTGAAAGTAGAGCCTGGCTGGCGGTGGGCGAGGGCCACATTAAAGTTGCCTTGTATTTCCTTGTCAAAATAATCACGCGAGCCCACCATGGTCAGTATTTGACCGGTCTTTGGGTCGATTGCTACCAAGGCGGCATTCTCGGCATTAAAAGTTACTTCATTTTCCAAGGCATATTTTTTAACAATTTCTTCCGCTTTGGCCTGCAGTCCGTAATCTAAAGTGGTGGTTACTTTTAGACCGTCCTCTCGCACCACTTTTTCACCATATTTATCCTCCAAATATTGGCGCACAAAATCCACAAAGTGTGGCGCTTTTATACTATTACTCTGCTTAATTTGAAAAATGACAACTTCTTTTTTCGCTTTATCATATTCGGCTTGGGTGATAAATTTATTATCCAGCATTCTTTGTAAAACCAAATTTTTTCTATTGTCCAGTTTGTCTTTATTGTTGCCATATGGAGAAAAATAAGTAGGGGCGTTCGGAATGGCTGCTAGATAGGCCGCCTCGGCCAAGGTGACATCCGCGGATTTTTTATTGAAAAAAGTTTTAGAAGCTTCCTCTACTCCATAAATACTACCACCATAAGGACTTTCGTTTAAATAAATATTTAAAATATCATCCTTACTCATTACCTTATCAAGTTTGACCGCCAATACCCACTCTTTCAGCTTTCGGGACACCGCCTTCTCGGAAGTTAATAAGGAATTTTTCACCACTTGCTGGGTAATTGTAGACCCACCCTGGCTGAAGCCACCACCGGTAAGATTGGCCAAAATAGCGCGCAAAATAGCTTTTACCTGTATTCCGCCATGAGTGTAAAAACCGGCATCCTCTATCGCCACCGTGGCGTTTTTTACATATTTAGATATTTCCGCAAAAGGCACCACCTTTCTCTTTAGGTCTTGATTGACGTCAAAGAGGAGAATCTCGCTAGTGCGGTCATAAATTTTGGTACTTTGGGAGACAGAGCGCTCGTCAAACGACTTTAGATCCGGCACTTTAAAGGTGGAAATCCAAAAGGCGATCAAGCCGAGGGCAATAAAACCCAAACTAAGGATATAAATAAGGGCCTTTTTATAATGTTTTTTAATTTTGTGTTTAATCATGTTTTAGGCTATTATAACATATATGAAAATAAACACCGATCCCAAAAAAATAGAGGAGTTTTTAACCCGTGGAGTAGAGAATATTTATCCTAGCCCAGATTTTTTAAGAAAAAAACTTTTATCTGGCGAGAGGCAGACCGTTTATTTAGGTGTAGATCCGACCGGACCGACCTTACATATGGGTACAGCGGTGGTTCTTAAAAAATTAAGAGATTTACAAAATCTCGGGCATAAAATAATTCTTCTGATTGGTGACTTTACTGCCACAATTGGTGACCCAGATAAATTATCCGTCAGAAAACCACTCACCAGACGGCAGGTTCTCAATAATGCTAAGGATTATAAAAAACAAGCCTCCAAATTTTTGAAATTTGGCTGGGGTGGGGCGGAATTCAAATATAATTCTAAATGGTTAAGAAAAATGAACTTTGAGGATGTTTTAAGCTTGGCTTCCAAGATGACTGTGGATCAGATGTTAAAAAGAGATATGTTTCAGGAGAGAATCAAGCAGGGGCGACCAGTTTATATTCATGAATTTATGTATCCACTGATGCAGGGGTATGATTGTATTGTTTTAAATGTGGAAGGGGAAATTGGTGGCAATGACCAAACGTTTAATATGCTCACCGGGCGTGATTTAATGAAGGAGATGCTTAATAAAGAAAAGTTTGTGATAGCCACAAAGTTATTAGTGGATCCAAACGGCGCCAAAATGGGGAAGACAACAGGGAATATGGTTACTATGAACGATTCTCCAGCTGAAATGTTTGGTAAGGTGATGAGCTGGACAGATGGGGTGATTTTACTTGGTTTTGAGCTCTGCACAGATGTCTCTATGGAAGAGATTGAGAAGATAAGGCAGGAGATGGCCGGTGGGGCAAATCCGCGGGATATCAAGGTGCGCTTGGCTAAGGAAATAGTCACCATTTATCACAGCCGAGCGGAGGCGGATAAGGCCGAGGAAGAGTTTGTAAAAACTTTTAAGGAAGGCGGGTTGCCAGAGAAGATAGATGAGGTGAAAGCGGTAAATGGGGAATTATTATCGGAAATTTCCGTCCGCGCCGGCTTGGTAAAATCTAAAGGGGAGTTTAGGCGCTTGGTGCTTGAGGGTGCGGTCAGTAATCAGGAAACGAATGATAAAATCATTGATCCAAATTGGAAAGTAATTTCTACAGCAATATTTAAAATAGGGAAGAGGAGATTTTTGAAAGTGACTATTTAGTAAAATTTTTATCAAACCGTCTTCCTTTGGAGAGGCTTTTGAGGCTGACTGAGCCGAAAACGGAGAATTTTTTTAGTAGAAAAAATTCGTACTCGGAAAAGGATGCGGTGAGAAAGAAAATTTTATCCAATACTAGAAATTATCAACGTCGTTGTACTCGCTGAATTCCTCAGTAAAAGTGTCTTCAATAATAGCTGGATCAATAGTGGAATCTTCGCCACCAAGAGACTCTTCATCTGAAGGGTCTTTACTCACTTTCTTTTTCTCAATGACATCGTCATCGTGTTTACTTATTTTTTTCTTTGGCATACTTTTATAAAACTTAGCGCTAATAAATTTATTTTTTTGTAATTTCTGCTCAATTGAGCAATTTTTACTATTAATAGCAGTTTTAGAAATGTTTGCAAGGGGGACACAAGCCAGGGCTGTGGATATCTTCATACCAGAGATTAGATAATGCTTTTCCGTGCCTTACGGACTGAGGTTTTTAGCAAAAAACCGAGGGAGTAGAGAAATAATTTTGTGACGACAAAATTATTATCGTGCAAAGGAAAAGGATTATTTAATCTCTGGTTGTCCTAGAGTACGCAAAATAGGTTAGCCCCACGGCGATAGCATCATACTCATCATCATATTTAATAGGTGCGGTGATTTTTATTAATCGTTTCACCATGGCTGTCACCTGATCCTTCTCGCTTTTTCCATAGCCCGTCACTGCCACCTTAATCTGCAGGGGAGTAAATTCAGTCACCACCAAACCATTTTTTGAGGCCTCATACATTATCACTCCGCGCGCCTCACTTACCTTCATGGCCGTCTTGGCATTGGTCTTGAAAAATAAAGTCTCAATTGCCAGGGCCTCTGGCTTATATTTCTTAGTTATTTTTTCAATCTCTCCACCAATCAATTTTAATCTAATCTCATGTTTTTCCTTGGCGTCTGTCTTAAAACATTCAGAAAACAACAGCTCTTCTTTGGCTGTCGTCTTTTCCAGTACGGCAATACCTAGCCTTTCATATCCTGGGTCAATGGCAATAATAAGCATGTATACAGTATATAGTATTAAGTATTTAGTATAAAGAGCTAGGAAATTTTATCAGATGCAGATTTGATTAATCCAGAGATAAGCCTTGAATTTTTCTGAATCATCTCCTTTCCAAAATCAAATTCAGTCTGGGTTACATAATTTAAATCAAGAGCAATCTTTAGTTGATTTTCAGCTTCATATAGAGAACCTTTTGATATTGCATAAAACTGAAGCTTATCTTTTCTTGAATTTCTACCAAAACCCTCTGCTATATTTGATGAAATAGAAACAGCAGACCTTTTTATTTGAGAGGTTAAACCAAATTTTTCATCCTCTGGAAAGTTTTTTGTAAGTTTATAAATATATAACAATAATTTATGACCTTCCTGCCAAGCAATTAAATCTGTAAAACTTTTTATCACGATGTGTTTGTTGTTATACTATATACTCTATACCCATACTAAATACTCCTCTTACTCTGCGTTTGTCCAAATTTCCTGCACCTCATCATTGTCCTCCAAGGCCTCAATCAAAGCATCTAATTTGGCACCATCTTCTTCGGAAATTGGGGTCATGGTATTTGGCATATAACCTTCGGCGGTCTTGGTAAAAGCCCAGGAGGCGCTTCCGGGGGCGGCGAGGGCCGAACCGCTCTCCGTGAGAATATGTTTTATTTCTCCCGCCGCCTTGTTCCTGTTATCAGTCAGAGCCTCTATCATAAAAGCCACTCCACCCGGTCCATAAGCTTCATACATTATAGACTCCATCTGCGCCGAATTGTCATTTTTCTTCAAAGCGCGCTCAATGTTTTCGTTTGGCACATTATATTCTCGCGCCTTTTTTACCGCCGCTTGCACATTGGCCGCCTTGGCATCGCCATTGGCCTTTTTTAATTCCACGGCAATCACCTTGGCCATCTTGGTATAGATTTTGCCTTTTCGGGCATCTGTCACCGCCTTTTTATTTTTCACCTTTGACCATTTATTATGTCCGCTCATATTTCCATCTTAGCAGAATTTTGAATTTTTTCAAATTTACAAACCTAAACCTTTTAATTTTTTACC
>CAYVWL010000016.1:0-1197 GCA_964455475.1 uncultured Candidatus Saccharibacteria bacterium | reverse complement strand
AGCAGAATTTTGAATTTTTTCAAATTTACAAACCTAAACCTTTTAATTTTTTACCTAAATGTTTACGGGCGCGGTCGGTGACGGTGCGTCCGCGGGAGGTGCGTTCTAAGAAACCAAGTTGGAGGAGATAAGGTTCATACACATCTTCAATCGTGGCTTGCTCTTCAGACAGGGCGGCGGCCAGGGTATTTAGCCCCACCGGCCCACCGTTAAACTTATCTTCTATCACGGTGAGTAAAGCGCGGTCCGAGGCGTTTAGGCCCGCTTCATCTATCCCCAAAAGGTCTAGCGCCTCCATCACCGTGTCTTTGGATAATTTGCTTTTTCGTACTTGGGCCAGATCCCGGCTCCGTTTCAATAAATAATTGGCGGTGCGGGGGGTAAAGCGACTGCGTTTGGAGATTTCTTTTTTTGCTTCGGCATCTATCTCCACTTTTAAAATTTTAGCCGAGCGATTTATAATTTCTTCTATTTCTTCATTGGTATAAAATTCCAATTTGAAAACGCCACCGGAGAAACGTGAGCGCAGGGGAGCGGAGAGTAGGGCAATACGGGTGGTGGCGGCAATCAAAGTAAAAGGTGGCAGGTCCAGCTGGATAGTGCGGGCGGATGGACCTTTGCCAATAATAATATCCAGTGAGCCAGACTCCATGGCGGGGTATAGCACCTCCTCAATTGTTTTATTCAAGCGGTGAATCTCATCAATAAATAAAATATCACCTGGAGACAAGTTGGTGAGGATGCTCGCCAGGTCACCCACCTTTTCTATCGCCGGACCAGAGGTGGCTTTTAGTTGGGCCCGTGTTTCCTTGGCAATCAAATGGGCAAGAGTGGTTTTTCCCAAGCCCGGTGGGCCATAAAAAAGTAAATGTTCCGGTGGATGTTTCCGCTCGGCCGCGGCGGTGAGTAAAATTTGCAAATTATCCTTGATATTTTTCTGACCAATATAATCCTTCCAGGCGGTAGGGCGGAGGGTTTGGTCTAAAAAATTAGCATCACCCTTTTCAGGGCTTATTTGCTCATTATTTTGGAAATCAGCAGGGGAATCTGTATTTTTGCTTGACATATTTTTTGTTTTATGCTAAGCTGTCCAGTAGAAGCCTGTTAGTGTTTGTGGGGGCTTTTTTTTGTACCTTCCAGAGTATAAATCTCTAAGCAATTGGATCGTTTGCGCGGTTTACGAATTTTTCCGAGAGG
>CAYVWL010000015.1:0-14541 GCA_964455475.1 uncultured Candidatus Saccharibacteria bacterium | reverse complement strand
GATAATTGGCCCATGGTCCACTTGTTCATCCATCTTGATAATAGTGACGCCGATACTTTTTTCATCATTTATAATCTGCTCCTGGAGTGGGGATGGTCCACGGTATTTTGGTAGGAGTGAGGGGTGAATGTTTAAAACCCCGTGTCCTGGCAGATCTAAGATTTCTTTGGGAATAATCTTGCCATAGGAAGCCACGAGAAATAGCTGTAAGCTGTAAGCTGATAGCTGTGAAATAAATTCTGAACTACGAATCTTTTCTGGTGTCAGACATTCAATATTATTTGCCAGAGCCCAGACTTTGACCGGAGTGGAGGTCAGTTTCAAGCCTCGGCCGGTGGGCTTGTCCGGTGTGGAAATAATTAAGGTTGGTAAAATATTCAACCTCTTGAGCTCATCAAGACAGTATACTGAAAACAAAGAGCTTCCAAAAAAAGCAAAATTATTTTTCATTATTATTTTCGGGTAAAACTTCCCTTAAATCAGTGGCCTTGTCTATAAAGAGAACGCCGTTCAAATGATCTACCTCATGCTGAAAGATCTGGGCCAAAAGACCGCTCGCACCTTTGGTAAACTTTTTACCCTGCTCATCATAAGCAGTGACGGTGGCTTTTTCGGCGCGCTCTACCTTGCCAAATAGTGGCCGAACGGATAGACAGCCTTCATCCAACACCTGTTTCTTTTTAGAGACCTTACTAATTTCTGGATTTATATACACGGCATCCTTGATCTTGGCTTTTACTTCTGCCGGGGCTTCCTCCAATTCTTTTAACATAATTTCCACCTTTTTGGACACTACAAAGATCCGCAGAGGAACGGCAATCTGCGGGGCAGCAATCGCCACGCCATCATCCTGGGTGGCTAGGGCATTGCTCATATCCACCAATATTTTCTGTATTCGCGCGCTTTTAATATCTGTGAGTGATACCTTCTCCGCAATCTTGCGTAAAACCGGCACCTCCTTCTGGACAATCACCGGCACATTTTTCTCTTTAATTTCCTTCTTCATAAGCAAAATATACCCTATTTTCAGGTTTTAATCTATTCTTGACTTACTATATATTTATGGGGCTATTGTTAATGTAAGTTGACCATGGTCAACTTTGGGATTGGTGATATAATGGAAAAATGAAAAAATATCTAAAATATAAAGGAGTGAGCGTAAATGCTTTTGGTTTGCCGATATTAATATCAGATAAGAATAAAACGATTATTCACGAAAAAGGAAAACGATATTATCAATATCGCTATTTTGTTCATAATTTTGAAAACACCGCGCCAAAAGACCTTATTGTCATGTATGATATTCCAAAAGATAAAAAGAAAGAAAGGGACTGGTTCAGGCGGCATTTGCAGAAGTTTGACTATGTCATGATACAAAAAAGCGTCTGGGTCGGACCATCGCCATTGCCAAAAGATTTTCTTAATTATGTAAAAGCGATCGGCCTACTGAGTCGCTTGAGAACGTTAAAGTTGGCCAAGCCTTATTCAAAAGGAGGGAATGACATCTAGCCATATCGGTCATCCCTAATCAAGTTGACCATGGTCAACTCGAAGCATTTGAATTTTTGGAGAAAGTGTGTCTTTGGAGACTTGGCTTTTCTTTTTAAATTATTATATACTATTTAGACAACTAAATAGCGAAAGTAGCCTAAACCGGTGAGTAAAATTACTGGCATGGTGAAAAGAGCCCCGTCAGAGCTAAAGAACCCATCATATGGGGTAAGCTCTGACGGGCCATATCAGGAAACTGGTGTGGAGACCGAAAGGTCTCGCTCATGTGGTGGGCTTTTTGTTTACAAAATCCTACCAGAATTTATTAATAAAAGTAAACAAAAGTAAAAAACATGGGCGAAAAAATTAATCAAATTCCATTAGAACCAGTCGAATTGGAGATTTCAGGTATTAAAGCTGAAATTGAGGACGAAAAAAGAAAGACCGGTCTTGATTGGCATGAAAATATTGATTGGTTGAAAAAAATACCAGATAACAATAACCTATCTTTTCATCTTAGAGTTGTAATTGATGACTTACTTAAGGGGGTTGATTACAAATTAGCTTGTGAAAAGTTGCATAATTTATTTGAATTAGCGAGAGGAAAAACACCGTACATCAAATCTGATATGAGAGATAGAGATATCAGAGAATACAACGTAAGCAGGAAAATCCTAGATAGTCTGCGTGAGATACTGCAGCGTTATTGGCGTGAGTTGGCCAAGGATATTGAGAGAAAAAAAGACGATTTTGTAAAAACCTCTATTGAAGCTTTGGAAAACGGATTAGTGAAATCTGATGATGTTTCAAGCCATGTCGCTAAACTCATAGAAAAATTAGATGAGCGTGCTCGGTCTAGGTCGGACGACGCCGCTATGGATAGGGAGGCGGGGACGGTTGCTGACGCAGCTGCTTATGGAGATTTAAGCAAAAGGGAGGAGGAGGCAAAATTAGATACAGAGATTCGTGCCAGGCTGAAGAAGTATATTATTAGTTAAATTTACTAAAATGGAGACACTTAAACAAACAGAGAACAATTTAGAAAAACCAGCAGAGAATATTACTATCTATCTTCGTTCTAATCCAGAAAGAAGCGATTATATAGAATTTAAAGATGGCAAATGGGTCGTAACTACTGAAAGACCAGAGCATTCAACTCAGCCTGTGGAGTATGAAGAAATAAATGATCAGAACAGAGAAAGGTTGATCACCGACATTGATGAAGTTATTCTAGATATGACAGAAGAGCTTGAAAGATTAGGGCTTGAGCTTAAACAAACAGAGAGAAGGTACGGTGATCAAAATCCAGAAAAAGAAAGAATAGAAAATATGACAATGTTGTCATCCCTGAAAATAGCTGAAGCTCGAAAGGTTAGGGATGCTATATTAAAAATTGGAATAAAAGGAGTAGAAAAAGATGGTGAAAATATTGAAAAATCAAAGGTTGAGTGGGGTGAAACTGCTCCGGTTGCAATGGATTGGCCTGAAGCAATGAATTGGTGCGACAGTAGGGGCGAAAGTTGGAGAATGCCGACATCGCTTGAGCTGAAGACTGCTTTAGAGGATAAGGTGGCGGGTTTTAAAAACGGTACTTTTTATTGGACTAGTTATCATTACGGCGGCTCAAGTTCGCGATTTGGTTATGACGATGAAGGAAAGGTAATCGGAGATTACGATAGCAAAAAGATGAAACACTCCGTTCGTTGTGTTAGAAATATTACCGCCTAAAATTAAATAGCTTAGCTTGGAAGATGGATTAGTGGTATAAATGTAAGTTGACCATGGTCAACTTGATATGGTTGTTATTAGTCTTAAGATTATTTACAAAAGGCTCTCTGGGTCAACGTTTACGGTGTATTGCGGAGGGAGAGAATTAAGCTTTTCGAGCAGGGTCTGATCTATCCAATCATGTCTCTTGACCTTGATCAGGCCATGCATGCTAAATTTCCCCTTCTGAATCGGAATAAAAGCGGGGAAAATATCCACCTCGTATGGGGCCATATCTTTTTGTAAATATTCCATCCCGGCCAAAACCGTCTTTTTATCACCCTGCAAGGTAATTTTAATTGGTGTCGAAAATGGGGGATAAAATAATGTCTCTCTTTCCTTGATCTCATCACGGTAAAAGTCCGCCAGATTTCCACCGACGGCATATTTTAAAATCTTTTGATTGATATCTCTAGTCTGCACTAGAAAATTTCGGGAAGTGATGGCGCGTATTTTTAATAAAATGTTCATCACTTTTTCATTTACGCGGAAATCCGGTATGGAGAAAAAGGAATCAATAGATACCACCGCCGTATTGGCCACCGTATCCTTGAGGTAGAGCAAGGCCATCTCTGTACCAAGTAAAATACTACCGGGTGAGGAGTAAAACTTGGCCACGGTATCCAGGGCTTTTTTATGGGTACTCACACTATCGGAATCAATCTTAAATATTTTAATATTGGGATACTTTAGTTTGATTTCTTCTTCCACACCTTCGATACCAATACCAAAGGTGGACAGGCGCCAGCTCTGGCAATTATTACATTTCTCCATGGCACTGCGGTGCTCGCCACAACGGTGACAGAGAAAAAAGTTTTCATTTTGGGCTTTGTGAAGGACAGTGGGGGCACCGCAAGTATTACACTTTACCAAATTACCGCAGTCTGCACAGATAGTGGAGGGGAAAAGTCCTCGGCGCGCCACAAAGATAAAAAGGTTCTCATCATTCTCCTGATTTTTACTTATTAAATCCAGGAAATCATCACTAAACAATCTGAACTTTGGCTCCTTACCCTCTTTCCCTTTCTCAACATTTTCTGGTAGAGATTCCTTCATATCAATTAGTTTTTGTGTAGACGTGGTGAGAGAGCGGAATTTTAAGGGGGCCACTTCAAATATTTCGGCTTCACTATGACGCCAGACATTTTCTGTGCGGAGGAGAAGGTCACCAAAAATAATTTTGGCGCGAATCTTTTCAGCTAGAATTTCCGCAAAATTTCTAAAGTCCACAAAAGGACGAACCTGGCTCTTATAAGAACGAGTATTTTCCTTGTCCACAATTATGGTGCCAATATCATTTCGGGGAATACCTAAAAATGAACCGGTGGAAATGATAAGTGATGGATGCTCTTCTTGTGAGGCTTTATTCCACAGCTCCACTTGCTCCTTTTTATCTAGAAAACTATGAAGGACGAAAGTGTATTGTTCAATGCCTTTGGATAATTTTTCATGAGCCTTTTTAATGTCCTGAATGGTCGGCAGACAAAAGAAAACGGAATAACCCTTGGCAAACTCCTCGCGAATCAAACTTTTATAGGTAGCGTAGCGTTCCTCCTCGTCACATTGAATAATCAGTTTTTCATGCGCGCGCTCTTTCTTTATCTCACCAATTTTCATCCTAATCTTCTCTGCCTCTTCTAAAATAGTCTTTGGTACAACGGTATTCAAAATACTACCAGAGGTGCCAGCAAAAAATAAGGCGGATTCGGCCACGGCGGACATAAATTCGGTGGACAAAAGGGAAGTAGATTTGATCTTTTCTACCTTGCGGATTTGAAAGTCAGCATCCTTGATCTCAGCCTTGGCGTCTGCCACATCCTCCACGGAGATGACAATGGCCGGTATGATCTTCTTCCTTAAGGGGACCTTGACCACGGAGCCCACAGTCACGTCTGAGCCGGTAAAATATGACAAGCTTTCCTTGTTGATTCCACGTGATATGGGAATAACGTTCAGTAATTTCATCAGGCCTATATAGTGGCACAAAATAGCGTATCTTTCAACCGTTTTATTAGTCTCTCTGAATATTTATTTTTGCTCCCAGAGTATTTAAACGTTCGGCTATTTCTTCATAACCGCGGTTAATACTGTACACATTGCGGAGCATGGAGTGCCCCTTGGCTCCCAGCATGCCAATCAAAAGGATGGCGGCCGGGCGCAAAGCAGGGGGACAAATTACCTCTGCTGGTTTTAACTTGGTAATACCGGTAATATATAGCCTGTGAATGTCTACCAAATCTGTATTGGCCCCTAGTTTGTCTAAATCTTTATAATAAATAGCTCGTTTTTCAAATGGCCAGTCATGAATCAAGGTGGTGCCCTCTGCTTGGGTGGCAATCACGGCAAAGAATGGCAGATTGTCCATATTGATACCCGGATAGACGCTGGGGTGAATTTTTTCTTCCAGAGCTTTCAACTTTGACGGCAAAATAGTGATATCAACTAAATTAGTCTGACCATTTAGTGATTTATAGACCTTGGATTTTTTATATTTCAAACCCATTTTTTCCAATTTTAGTAGTTCTAATTCCAAGAAATCAATCGGGCAACGTTTTACGGTTAGCCTTGATTTGGTGACAATAGTTAAAGCGATAAAAAACATGGATTCAATCGGGTCCTCGGACAGATAATAAGTGACATCCTTATTGATATTATTTTGGCCGTGAATGGTGAGGGTGGTAGAGCCAATACCGTCAATCTTTACTCCACATTTTTCTAGATAAAAACACACTTCTTGCCCCATATAGTTAGCCGAGGCATATTTGATAATAGTCTCACCTGGTATGCCTGCGGCCGCCATAATCACATTTTCCGTCACGGTGTCACCACTCTCATAAAGTATAATTTCACTGGCCTGTAATTTCTTGGCTCGCACGTCATAACATTTTGCCTTTGTCTGTATTTCCACACCCAATTTCTCCAGAGCAAAGAGATGAGGCTTTAGCGTGCGTGAACCCAGATTACACCCACCGGGTTGTGGTAAGGAAAATTTATTGAGGGTGTGAATCAGTGGGCCAATCAGCATGATAATACTGCGCGTCTTTTCCGCACTCTCAATATTTATTTTTTTCAAATCAATTTTTCCGGCGGGTGGCGGTATGATTTCCAAATCACTATCCTTCCAGGAAATGGAGACACCAATACTTTGCAAAACCTCAACCATGCGGTTTACTTCCTCAATTTTTGGTACATTTTTTATGGTGGTCCGGCCGGCATTTAAAAGGGAAGCACAAATCACCCCCATGGCCCCATTTTTCGAGGTTTTAGTGGTCACCGAACCGCTCAATTTATGTCCGCCTTCAATCTCAAAATTCATCCCGTTTGAAGTTTAATAATTAATAAATGATTCCAGGTGCTATTTCACAAGCAAATATCAAATCTATATGATACTCCCGTCCCCTGAACTTCAAACGGGATTCATAGGCGGAGTATAGCATAAATTTGCAAAAAGTCCCAAAAGGTTTAATATAAGGCTATGTCATTTTTTGCTAAGAAAATTGGTATCGATTTAGGCACCGCCAACACCTTGGTCTTTCTACCAGGCAAAGGCGTGGTGCTTTTTGAGCCGTCCGTGGTGGCTGTGTCTGAGCAGGATAATAAAATATTAGCCGTGGGGGTGGAGGCCAAGAAAATGCTCGGAAAAACTCCGGATAGTATTATCGCTTATCGGCCCATGAAGGATGGTGTGATTGCTGATTATCGTGTGACGGAGGCCATGCTCCGCTATTTTATAGATAAAGCACTGGGCCGGTGGAATTTATTTAAACCAGAAGTGATGGTCAGTGTGCCCGCCGGTGTCACCTCTACGGAGCGCCGGGCGGTGATAGAAGCGGCCATGAAAGCTGGGGCCAAGAATGCCTATGTGGTGAAGGAGCCGATTTTGGCCGCAATCGGTGCCGGTATTCCTATTCAAGAACCAATGGGGCATATGGTGGTGGATATTGGCGGTGGGACCACGGATGTGGCGGTGATTTCGCTTGGGGGAATTGTGTCATCTACGTCGGTCAAATGCGCGGGAAATAAAATTGATTATGCTATTACAGATTATATTAAAAAAACTTTTAATTTGGCGATTGGAGACAAAACAGCGGAAGAAATAAAAATCAACGTCGGTTCCGCTGTACCAATGGAGGAGGAACTCACTATGACCATAAAGGGCCGGGACTTTTTGTCCGGACTGCCTCGGACCGCAGAGATAAAGACGAATGAAATCGTAAAAGCTATCAGCAAAGAACTGCGCGATATGATCAAGGCTATCAAAGATGTGCTTCAGGAAACTCCGCCGGAACTGGCCGCCGATATTATTGATCAAGGGATTATTATGACTGGTGGCTCATCCCAACTGCGTAATCTGGCCGAGCTGGTTTTCCGTCGCACTGGTGTAAAGGCCTCGGTGGCCAAGGACCCCATGTATTGCGTAGCCAAAGGCACCGGTATCGCCCTCGAGCATCTGGATGTCTATAAAAAATCTATTATTGCCAAGAGGTAGTTTCTCTCCCTCTCCTTAGTCAAGGAGAGGGGCTAGGGGTGAGGTTGTGTGCTATACTTACCTTATGAAGCAGATACGGGAAATATACAAGAAGACGGGGCGGATGCATCATGCTTATGCTATTTTGGGTGAGCAGAAAAAGGGCAAGGAGGAGCTCTTGGACTTTTTGAAAAAGGATTTGAAATTTCCAGTGAGTGGAAATCCGGATTTGTGGCAGAGGGAATACAATGTCTTCAAGATTTTAGACAGCCGGACACTGGGCGATGCCAGTCAGAGCAAACCAGTAAAGCATGATCGAAAGATTTTTATCATTCAAGCCAATCTTATTACCAAGGATGCGCAGAATTCTTTACTTAAAATGTTTGAGGAACCACCGGAGGGGACGATTTTCTTTTTGCTTTTGCCTGGTGTGACGAATATTTTACCGACCCTAAAATCACGTCTGATTTTTGCCAAGGGCGGAGCACGAGCAGAAGAGGATGGTGGCCTGTCCCAAGCGGAGGAGTTTTTAGGTGCCAAGGTGGGCAGGAGGATGCAGATGATCACTAAAATTATCAAGGACCTCAAGGATGAAAAGATAAATAAATCCAATGTTATCACCTTTATAAAAAATATGGAGAAGGTCATTAAAAATAGTTTAAAGATTAGAAATGCGCACAATGCCCGGGGCGGTGGCTTGCTGGCGGTGGAGGATATTGAAAAAGCCATCAGCTATGCTGGTGATGAATCCCCATCACTCAAAGTCATTTTGGAACATTTGGCAATTGTCCTGTAATATATGCAACCTGTGCCGTATAAATTTCACATAATATAATTAAAATATTTTAAAAATATGCTATACTACAGGTATTAATTTATTAGAAGGTTAATCTATAAAATTTATATGGTATACGATTTCACAAAGTTAAAGAACAAAATCAAAGAGACGGAAGATTGGATGAAGAAGGAATACACCGGTATCCGGACAGGTATGGCCTCACCGCAATTATTGGATAGTATTCAGGTGGAGAGCTATGGCCAGCGTATGCCTTTGAATCAGGTGGGCTCGGTCTCCATTGCGGATCCGCGGTCTCTCTTGGTCACCCCTTGGGATGCTTCACAAGTAAAAGCCGTGGAAAAAGCTATCACCGTGGCTAATCTAGGTGTATCTCTGAAGACAGATGAAAAAGGTGTGCGGGTATTTTTTCCAGAGTTGACTAGTGAGCGCCGAGAGATGCTCATGAAAGTGGCCAAGGAAAAGCAGGAGCAAGCCAAGATTACTTTGCGTGGTGTGCGTGATGAAGTGGTCAAAGATATTGAAGCCAAGGAAAAAGAAGGTGGCATGGGTGAGGACGAAAGATTTCGTTTTAAAGCGGAGATGCAAAAGCTGGTGGATGCTGGCAACAAAGCCTTGGAGGAAATATTTACTAAAAAGGAAAAAGAAATAACCGCCTAATGACCATAATATTATTTTTAGTTGTTCTCGCGGTGTTGATTTTTGTCCATGAGCTGGGGCATTTTATTGTGGCCAAAAAGAGCGGAATTCGGGTGGATGAATTTGCCATTGGCTTTCCGCCGAAAATTTTTAGTTGGGTGAGAGGGGAGACAAAGTATGCCCTAAATTTAATTCCCTTTGGTGGTTATGTAAAGATTCATGGTGAAAATCCGGATGAGGAAAGTATTAGTGGAGCAGACAGCGCGCGCAGTTTTGTAAATGCTAAAAAGTGGAAGCAGGTGTGTGTCTTGGTGGCTGGGGTGGGGATGAATATTATTTTTGCCTGGCTCCTCATTTCCATCTCCTTTATGTTTGGTTCACTCATACCGGTGGGCGAGGGGGCAGAAAATTATTCTAAATATGTCAAAGAGACGCAGGTGGTGCTCACTAGCGTGATGCCAGACTCACCGGCAGAAAAAGCCGGCCTAAAGCAGGGCGATAAATTATTGACGGTAGAAGGGGTGAGTGGAGCGGATCTAAATACCACAAAAGTGCGGGAGATTATTGAAAAAGATGCTGATGGAAAAATAAATATTTCTCTTGACCGAGCCGGTGAAATTAAAAATTTAGTGGCTACGGCGGAAATAAATAAGGAGGAAAATAGAAAAGTGATTGGTATTTATATGGAAAATGTGGGGGTGGTAAAATTGAATCCTATTTTAGCCCTCTGGGAAGGAGGCAAGCTGACCCTTGTCACCTTTAAGCAAGTGGCGGTGGGCCTGGGCACATTTATTTTCAATGCGGTGCGTGGGCAAGGGGATTTCTCCCAAGTATCTGGTCCAGTGGGGATTGTCGGGCTCGTGGGGGATGCGGCGGATTTTGGCTTGGCCTATTTCTTGGGCTTTGTGGCCTTTATCTCTCTGAACCTCGCTGTTATAAACCTCATTCCATTTCCAGCGCTCGATGGTGGGCGGGTCCTCTTCGTAATTATAGAGTCTATCACTCGCCGGCCTATCCGGCCCAAGGTTGCCAATACCGTAAACGCTGTTGGTTTCTTTATCCTTATTGCTCTTATGCTCGTTATCACTTATCGGGACATAATGAAATTTTTCTAGTTATTATTTTATTTTAAATATGAAAACGACCCGGCAGCTCCTACTGCGGGTCGTTTTAGTTCGTCATCTTGATCACAAAGTCGTAGGCAAAGCCAGCGACCTGATGACAGATCCAGATGAGCGTCTTTGGTCGGATGTTCACCCCAATGCTACACAAGTATGTTAATCCTGAGTTTAGGGTGAGAATGGAGATTGTCATGTTTCTCCAGTCTTTGAGCGAAAGACCCTTTGCGCCGTGCGGTCTACGCATGATTGTGACCAGGAATGGATTGTAGTAGACAGTCATCGGCGGGATCAGGATGAGTGGAGGCAAGCTTGATAGCCACCTCAACATTATCGTAATCCACGGCCTTTGCTTTTCTCGCTTCATCTCCTCAATCAGAAACCAATCCTGTTCCAGACGATCATAAATATATGTCAGTCTGGGCACAATCACAAAGGCCAGGACATTCATCAGAAACCAGGTAATGGTTCCCGCAAACGTCTGGTAGCTGATCAGGAAGAGAATAAAGTACGAACCGACAGCGCCGACCTTTATTCCCACCGCTATCGCTACACCACCACCCTTCTTTGCCTTCCTTCTAATATCTCTCAAATCGTTATCCTCCAGTTGTAAATCCGTGTACTCGTCCTCACCTACATTAGATTAAAAATGGCCTTTTGTCCACCTCGGGGCGAAAAAATCTTATCTTTTCATTTTATATAAAATAGGCTATTATACGCTTATGTATCAATCAAAGCTTTTAACCAAGACTCGTAAAGAGGCGCCAAAGGATGAGCAGAGCAAGAATGCTCAGCTCCTCATCAAGGCGGGTTTTATCAATAAGGAGATGGCTGGGGTATATGATTATTTACCACTTGGCTTGCGAGTATTGAATAAGGTGAACAATGTGATTCGTGAGGAGATGAACCGCCTCGGTGGGCAGGAATTATTTTTATCATCTCTCCAAGAAAAAGAATTGTGGGACAAGACAAACCGCTGGAGCGACGAAGCGGTGGATTTTTGGTTTAAGACTAAATTAAAAAATGGCACGGAGCTGGGTTTAGGTGCTACACACGAAGAACCACTAACAAATTTATTGAAAAATCATATTCGTTCCTATAAAGATTTACCTATCTACCCCTATCAAATTCAGACCAAGTTTAGAAATGAGACGAGATCAAAAAGCGGTATTATGCGCTGTCGAGAATTTCTGATGAAGGATATGTATTCTTTTTCCAAAGATGTAGCCGAGCATGAGGCTTTTTATGAGAAATCCAAGGTGGCTTATAAAAATATTTTTGAACGGATGGGCCTGGGGGACAAGACCTATATTACCTTTGCCTCGGGGGGTAGCTTTAGTAAATATTCACATGAATTTCAAACCGTGTCCCCAGCAGGCGAGGATTTGATTTATATATGTGACAAATGTAAAGTGGCTGTAAACAAAGAGATAATCTCCGAGCAAAATAAATGTCCAAATTGTGGTAATGAGAACTTACGTGAGGATAAGGCGATTGAGACAGGAAATATTTTTAATTTAGGGACTAAATTTTCTGATGCTCTGGATTTGACTTATGTGGACGAGAAAGGCGAGAAACAAAAAGTGATTATGGGTTGCTATGGCATGGGCCCTAGCCGTTTGGTGGGCACGGTGGTGGAGTCCCTGTCTGATGACAAAGGTCTGATCTGGCCGGTAGAGATTGCCCCATTTAAAGCTCATATTATTCAGGTGGGTGATAAGGAGGAGGTGAAAAAGTGCGCGGAAAATCTGTATGAGGATTTGCAGAAGGATGGAGTGGAGGTACTGCTGGATGATCGGGATTTGCGTCCGGGTGAGAAATTTGCGGATGCGGATCTTCTGGGTATTCCACTTAGGATTATTGTGAGTGAGAAGACCTTGATGAGTGGAGAGTATGAAATAAAGGAGAGAAGGAATGACAAAGTGCATATGGTGAAGGAAACTACCGTCAGTGATTTTGTAAAAAAGTATAAATAAGATGTCTGAATTTTTTGATAAAATCCGAGATAAAATAAATCGCCGTTTTTCCAATGATATTGGAATTGATTTGGGTACGGCTAACACTCTCGTGTATCTGGCGGGCAAGGGTATTGTGGTGAATGAGCCGTCTGTGGTGGCCCTAAATCAAAAGACTGGTCAGGTGGTAGCGGTGGGGACGCAGGCCAAGGCCATGCTGGGGCGGACACCTCCACATATTGTGGCAGTACGGCCCCTTGTAGATGGTGTGATTTCTGACTTTGAGGTGACGGAAGAGATGATTGCCTATTTGGTGAAAAAAGCGGAGGAGCTTTCCCCCAAGCCTTTGGGTCCGCGCGTGGTAGTGGGTGTGCCTTCCGGTGTGACCAATGTGGAGATCAGGGCGGTACGTGATGCCACCAGGAATGCCGGCGCGCGCGAAGTGTATATAGTGGAAGAGCCCATGGCCGGCGCTATTGGTATCCGCCTACCGATAAAAAGTCCGGTGGGCAGTATGGTGATTGATATTGGAGGCGGGACATCAGATATCGCGGTGATTTCCCTTGGCGGTATTGTAAAGTCTAAAAATTTGCGAATTGCTGGTGACAAATTAAACAGTGACATCATGGCTTATATTCGTAGCGAATTTAAAATATTAATTGGTGAAAAGACGGCGGAAGAAATAAAAATAAATGTTGGCTCCGTGATGCCGGAGCAAAGTATGGAGGTGTCCGTCAAAGGCCGGGATCTGGTGACCGGACTGCCAAGAGAAGTGATAATTACCGATGGTGACGTGCGTGAGGCCATGGCCCAGAGTATTGCGAATTTGGTGGACACAGTGAAGGAGGTGTTAGAGACGACCCCGCCCGAAATTGTATCCGATATTATGCAGAGAGGAATATATTTGATGGGTGGTGGAGCACTTATTCGTGGTTTGGATGTACTATTAAATGAAGAATTAAAAATCCCGGTGTATATTGCGAGCGACCCTCTTACTGCCATTGCCCGCGGGACGGGAATAATTTTAGAGAATTTGGAGGACTATCGGGAAGTCTTAATTGAAAACGAAGATGAATTACCTCCTAAAAAGCAGTAATCAAGCGGATCGGCAGAAGCAGGCCAGAAAGCGAATAATGATTGTCATTACTGTTATTGCCATCCTTGGGGCCCTTATGTTTATTTCACCTATTCGGCAAATGTTTTTTTATATTGCTACGCCATTTTGGAAGGCCGAGTCAGCCATTATGAATTCCCATTTCTTTGAATACTTTAAAAGTAAGCAGACTTTGATAAATGAAAAGCTAGAATTGGAAAGAAAATTATTTCTGGCCGGCAATTTGATGGCGGAAAATATTGTTTTGGAGAATGAGAATGGCACGCTCAAGGATATGCTGGGCAGGAAGGAGATAAAACAAAATACTGTTCTGGCCGTGGTGCTGGTCAAGCCTCCGCTTACACCTTATGATATGCTCACGGTAGATATTGGCTCGGCCGATGGGGTGCATGTGGGTGACAAGGTGATAGCCAATGCCAATATTTATATCGGCGAGGTGAGCGAAGTGCAGGCCCACACGTCCAAGGTCATCCTGTATTCCACGCCGGGGCGAAAGCTGTCCGTGATGCTGGGTAATAATTCCGTCAGTGTGGAGGCGGTGGGGGCGGGGGCGGGGAATTTTAATATTTATTTACCGCGGGAGGTGGAGGTAAAAGAAGGGGATGTGATAGTGGTACCGGCCATTACGGCGAACGTGTTTGGAATTGTGGAGAAAGTAAATTTTAAGGATAAAGATTCTTTTCAAACCGTTTTGTTTAAAAGTCCGGTGAATATATCGGAGCTGAATTTCGTGGAGGTAATAATATGAAAAGAATTATTTTAAATATCATATTATTCATATCCATCATTATCTGCCCGTGGTGGGTGAGTGTGATTTTAGCCTTGGCAATTTTATATTATTTGAAAAATTTCCCAGAGATTATTCTATATGGCCTGCTTTTGGATATTTATTATGGCAAGCTGTCATCTACTTTTCATATTTTTGATTACCGTTTTACTTTGCTCTTCCTCATCCTTCTTCTCTCATCCTTTTACATCAAAAAAAGGTTGAAGTTTTATGATCGGTGACCACCCCCGGCTCAGAAGCCGACCCCTCCTAAGAAAGGCGGGGTAAAGAAACCCCTCCCAACCCTCCCCTTGTCAGGGGAGGGCTTTCCGATTCTGATTTCCCCCTGACAAGGGGGATTAAGGGGGTTTTTCTTCCCCCGCCTTTCTTAGGAGGGGGCTAGGGGGTGGTTTGATTGGTGGTTGGT
>CAYVWL010000014.1:3401-15862 GCA_964455475.1 uncultured Candidatus Saccharibacteria bacterium | reverse complement strand
CCTTCATATCCCCATCTGATGGAAAGCGAATATAGTCAAAATTTATTTCATCAAAGCCAGCTTCGTATGAAGCTTTAGATAAAGAAACGAGATATTGCCACATTGGCCGGGCACCGGCATCCACAAAGCTCAAGCCTTTCCGATCTTTCCAGACCGCATTCTTATCCGTCATCTTTTTCACCGCCCAATCGGGATGAAGCCGTGTCTGGAGCGGATCCTGAAAAGCGGTAATGCGCCCGATCACATAAATATTTTTCTTGTGCAGGGTCTCTACAAAATCCGCCATGTCCGCCACCCGGCAACCCGGACCAATAATGCCGGAGAATTCCGGCCCAGCATTGAAAGAGATTGTCCCCGTATAATCCTTGATATCAATGATCACAGAATTCAATTCTGTCTCATCAATCAGCTTGACCAATTTCTGCCGAAAACTGGGCGTCCCGGCCACACAGGCAGTCATATAAATACCCTTTACCGCTAGAGGCATCTCCACATGCGTAGCAACTTTCTTTACTGGCACCGCGGGCGTGGTGGTGGAAGAAGAGGCCACACTGGCCAAATCTATCTTGGGGCCGAGAGTAAAACTCGCTGGCAAGAAAGTGGGTAAAATAAAAAATGCGAGCACTAAAATAGCCAGGCAAATGAGGCCAATATAGAAAAATTTATTGTGGATTGTTTTCAACATAAGTGTCTGATTTGATCTCTTCCACGCCGTGCACAATCCGAATGACCTTATGTAATTCTTTTCTAATAAGAAAGGCTAAAATAATGATGGCCAGACCACTAAGCATCAAGAAAATGTCCTTCCACTCCCGAGACAGAGAGATAAAAGGTGAGGCAACAACCAGTACTAAAAAACCCAAAGCGGTGATGGATGATATTTTTTTCATAGTTAGGTTATTATAGCATATTTGCGCGCTAGTTGAAAAGCGGTTAGGTATTGCTTTTTCGTGCCTTACGGACTGAGGTTTTTAGCAAAAAACCGAGGGAGTAGAGAAATAATTTTGTGACGACAAAATTATTATCGTACATAGAAAAAGGAATACCTAACCACTTTTCAAAGCCTAGGAAACCATGACCACAAATTCCCCGCGCACTTTATCTGAATTTTTTGTGAAATATTCAAGAGTTTCTGCTGGTGTGCCAGAAACTATTTGTTCAAAGACTTTAGTAAGTTCGCGAGCAATCACCACCTTTTTACTCGGCGCAAATTTATTCAGTGATTCCAGGGCTTTCAGTATGCGGTGTGGACTCTCATAAAACACCATAGTGCGCTCGGACTGGGCAATTTCCTTGAACAAGGTCTCCCGCCCTTTTTTATGCGGTAAAAAGCCCAGAAAAGTAAAATCCGAGGCGGGCAAGCCAGAAATGGACAAGGCGGAAATAACGGCGCTTGGTCCAGGAATAGTGATAATTTCCATTTCCGGAAAAACTTGTTTAACGAGAAAGACCAAAGACGAGCCGGGGTCAGAGATAGTGGGTGTGCCAGCGTCTGACACCAAAGCTAAAGTGCTCCCCTCCTTGAGCATCTTCAAAATCTGCTCTACTTTAGTATTAGTGGCCAGATTGTCAGACGGATAACTAAAAGTGGGAGTCTTGATATTATATTTAGTCAAAAGGTTTTTCGTCACCCGCGTATCTTCGCACAACACCAAATCTACCTCGCCCAAAACCCTTACGGCTCTGTATGTTATATCCTCCATATTTCCAATCGGTGTCCCCACCACGTAAAATTTCTGCTTATCCATATTGTTGATATTACCTTAAAATTCAATTAAAAACCAATGAAATAAATGGCACGCGACCGCTTACCATCTATTGCATGTAAAAAAACGAAAAATTTGCAAAGAAAGAACCCGCGGGCAGTTCTTCCTGCCCGCGGGCGACTAACTGTTGATTGCAATCCCATTCGGTACGAATCCGATATGTCCCCGGCCGAAGTTTACCTCCATCCCACGGCATCCCACTGGTGCTATTCGCAGCTCAAGCTTCGGACCGACACCGTCATCGCCTGGAAACAGAACAATCGTCTTCTCCTTTATCCTCTGAACGTGCAGGAATCCGGTCGCTTCATCAAACCGAACAAGAAAATCTCCGCTATTTTTTAGGGTCTTCATCTTACTTCTCCTCCGTTTGTGGTTTTCGGCCACAGTTGACTGACGACGAACTCTCCAAATCTATCCTTATTATACACCCAGGGAGGGTGTTTTGTCAAATGCACCACCTCGGTTCGCAGAGCCTCACCACTCCTCCTTAGAAAAGGCGGAGAAAGCGGAGTGACAAAATTAGAGTCCCCTTTCCCCGCCTTGGTTAAGGCGGGGTGGACATTCTGATGGACGGGGTGGTTGAACCCCTCCTTTCTTAGGAGGGGTCGCTTTCTGAAGCGGGGGTGGTTTAGTACTCCCTCATGCTTACCTGTGCATCTATTTTCTTCATGAGATCAATCACCACGGATACAACGATGAGAAGAGCGGTACCACCAATAGCGAGGGACTGAATACCGGTTAAGGCTTTCATGGCAAGTGGCAAGACAGCAATCAAGCCAAGGAAGATAGCACCGACCAAAGTGATGCGGGTCAACACGCGACCAATATATTCAGAGGTGCTTTGTCCTGGGCGGACGCCGGGAATAAAGGCACCATTTTTCTGCAAATTCTCAGAGATAGCATGCGGATCAAAGGTGACGGCCGTATAGAAATAAGTAAAGAGGAAAACCATAATAAAATAGAAGATAGAATAAAACCAACCATTTTTCAAAACGGCCAAAATATGAACAGCAATACTATTTATCATACCGGTCGGAATAGCCGTGCTTAAATATTGGAAAATCATTTGAGGGAAAAGCAGAATCGAGAGAGCAAAGATGATTGGAATCACACCAGCTTGATTCACGCGGAGAGGCAGATAAGTGGACACTCCACCATACACTTTATTACCGCGGATTCTCTTGGCATAAGTGACAGGAATTGGCCGTTCGGCTTCGGTGACAATCACCACGCCAAGAACCACCAGCAAGGCCACCACCGCAAAAGCAATATACAGTGGAATCTGTGATGGAGTGAAAGTAATCAAAGTCTGAACTAGATGTTGTGGAACAGCGGCCACAATACCAGCAAAGATAATGAGTGAGGTACCATTACCAATTCCAAATTCGGTCATGAGCTCACCCAACCACATCAGGAATAAGGAACCTGCTACTATCACCACAATATTAGTAATCATGGCCATAGAACCTAGCTGACTCACCACACCGGATCGTTCCAAGAGTAAAAGGAAACCACCACCCTGAATCAAGGCCAAAGGCACAGTGAGTAGACGAGAGTATTGTGTAAACTTGGCGCGACCGGCCTCACCTTCCTCCTGATACATTTGTTTCAGTTTAGGGAAGATCATAGTCAAAAGCTGCATAACGATAGAGGCGGTAATGTACGGACCCACACCAAGCATGACAATAGACACGTTGGACAAGCCACCACCAGAAAAAATATTAAATAGACCAAAAATATCTCCGGTTGGGCTGTTAAAAAAAGCTTGCAACTTTAGGGGATCAATACCCGGCACTGGGATAGTGGATAGAAAACGAAAGATAACAAGTGCCCCAGCCACAAAAAGGATTCTTCTCCTCAAAGTAGAATCTTTGATTATCAAACCGATTTTTGTGAAAAAGTTCTGCATCGCAGTTTTATTTTACGCTTCCACCCGCCTTCTCTATTTTTTCTTTAGCACTCTTGGAGACCGTACAGCCTACCAAAGTAATTTTCTTCTTTATTTCCCCACTGCCTAATATTTTAATCTTTTGATTCTTACCTTTGTATTGCTCTATCACTCCGGCTGAATATAAGGTAGACGGTTTGACGGTGGCACCATCCTTGAAAACATCGTTGATAATATCCAAATTGATAGCAGTGACTGGATGCGTGACACCAGTAATAGACTGAAAGTTGTAACCGCGGAGCTTTGGCATGCGCTTGATAAAATCACGCCATTCAGGACGAGCTTTGTGTCCGGCACGTGCGGTCTGACCCTTGCCTCCTCGGCCAGAAGTCTTGCCTCGCTTGCCACCACGGCCCACAATCATCACTTTCTTATTCGGGGTTTTTCTTTTTAAATTATGTATTTGCATGATAGTAAAATTATTTAGTGACAGGGGTGACTGGAGCAACAGGCTTTACTTCCTTGACCGGGGCCTTACCCAATTTTGACAAAGCATCCACAGCGGCGCGAGCAATGTTTAATTTATTTTTGGAACCGGAAAGAATCTTGGCGGTCACGTCTTTGATACCAGCAAGATCGAGCACATTACGCACAGCGGAACCGGCCACCACTCCACGGCCCGGAGCCGGACGAATAACGATCCTGGCACTACAATATTTAGAACTGACTTCGTGAGAAATAGACAAGGTCTTGGTAGTATTTACCGTAATCATATTTTTCTTGGCATTGCGAAGGGCTTTATCAATAGCCAGTGAGGTATCGTTGGCCTTACCCAAACCTACTCCCACCTTACCTTTCTTATCTCCAGCCACAATGGCCACGGAGAAAGAAAATCGGCGTCCACCAGTGGCCACACGCGCCACGCGACGGATATTTAACATTTTCTGCTCAAATTCATTGCGCGGTCGGGCATCACGAGACCCTGGCTTGCGCGGATTCTTGGTGCGACCATCAGCCCCGGCGCCATGAGGACGCGGAGTAAAACGAGCAGTGGAAGGACGGCCACCGGCCACCTGGGCGGGAGTCTGAACGGGAGCGGTCCCATCAGAAATTTTACTAGGGACAACATTATTATTTTGTTTTATATCATTTTCCATAATACTTTTATTATTCTATTCTCTTTTGTTGAATTTCTAACGGGATAAATATTTTCTAGAATTTTAACCCCCCTTCACGAGCACCATCAGCAAAAGCCTTCACTCGGCCCACATATTTGAAACCACCACGATCAAAAACTACGGCTTCTATTTTCTTACCGAGAGCGAGCTTGGCCAATTCCTTACCGGTTTCCGCACAACGGTTCATAAAAGTCTTGCCTTTCACTTTCATGGAAGACAGGGAAAGCAGAGTGACGGCCTTACTATCATCTATCAGCTGTCCGTAAATATATTTATTGGATTTGAAGACCGCGAGACGAGGCTTGTCCGCCGTGCCAAAAACGGTGGCGCGGATCTTATTGTGCCTTCTCTGTACTTTTTGTTTTTTAATATTTACTTTTTTCATATTATTAGACGGTCTTCTTACCTTCCTTTCTCTTAATCACTTCTTTTTCATAACGAATACCCTTGCCCTTATAAGGCTCTGGCTTCTTCAAAGCGCGCAGTTCCGCCACATACTGACCCACAAATTCCTTATCTATACCGGAAATGGTGATAACGTTTTTCTCAGACGCCACTTTCAAATTTTTCGGAATAGCCACATTTATCGGGTGTGAAAAGCCAAGTTTGAAAACCAAGTTTGTTCCCACTACATCCGCCTTGAAACCAATTCCTTCAACAATCAGCTTTTTCTCATAAGCCTTGTTCACACCCAAAATCATATTTTTAACGTGAGAAGAAATAGTACCCCAGAGGCTGTTTAAATCCACATTCATTTTCTTGGCGACAGGAGTAAAGGAAATTTTTCCGTCCGCTACTTCTATTTTAATGCCAGGACGGAAAGTACGAACAAGCTCACCCAAAGGGCCCTTGACGGTGACGGTATCACCCTCTACTTTCACTTCCGTCTTGGCCGGAATTATTATTATGTTTTTTCCAATTCTTGACATTCTTTTTTACTTTATAACTTTACAAACTTTATGAACTTTCAACTATACCTTACCAAATCTTAAACAACATTTCCCCGCCCACTTTTTCCTTGATGGCCTGTCTGTCTGTCAAAATACCCTTTGGGGTGGAATAAATGGTCTTACCAAAACCACCACGCGCTGGGTGAATATCTTCAAAACCGCGATACATTCGGCGGGATGGTTTGGAAATCCTTTGTACTTCTTTTATCTTGGACTCACCGTTATGATAATTCAAAACAATATCCAAAATCGGCGCAGTTTTCTTTTTAGAAGCGGACTTCAAATAACCCTCGGCCACCAAGACATTGGCAATCGCTTCTTTTAATTTAGAATAAGGTAAAGAAACAGACTCCTTTTGCACTCGGCCGGCGTTCTTCAGGCGGATAATTAAATCTGAAATAGGATCAGTTACCATGATGATTTTTTAATGCCAGGAATTTTACCCTGATTAGCGAACTCTCTAAAACAAATACGGCAGAGATCAAAGTCTCTCATATAACCATTTTTGCGACCACAGCGAAAACAACGTCTCACCACGCGTGAGGCAAATTTTGGTTCTTTCCTGGCTCTTGCTTTGACTGATGTTTTTGCCATTGAAATTAATCCGTTTTTCTAAACAAAAAGCCCCTATGAGCTTTGAGCCGTAATACTAGCAAAAGGGCGCTATAAAGTCAACAACTCCTCCCCTATCTTGTATTGTTCCCCAGCGCCCTATTTAGTTAATAGATTATTTACAAAACTTCTAGTAGAGGGGCCAAACATGCCAGTTCCTTTTTTAAAGTTCACAGGTCTTAATATGGCCTCAAAATTTACTTCTTGAAATCTAATCAAAGCCTCCTTTGTTTTAAGGCCAAAGAAATCCGTTTCTTTACCGATAGAGCCTGCACCCGTTCTAGAGACAATATAATTATGAGAATTCAAGTATTCCTGTAATCTTTTAACATCGGGATCTGTTTGGCCAAATTTCAAGTCTTTCATAAAAGGGAGGTTGTTGTTCAGACTGGCAGTTGTAGTAGAAGCGAGAAAAGTCTTAGCGTAAGCAATTTTTTCCTGAGGGATAATATCAAGCGTGATAAGAAGTTTGATAAAGTCTGTCAGACTAAGATAAGTAGAGGGTGTGACTTGTGAGTTGATCGGCGAAATTACAACAGGTGACCTAACGGAGGAACCACTACTACCACTGCTTGCACAATTAGAAGTTGACTGCATAATTGATACGGTATCTGTTTCAATACCATCGCCGTTACGATATTTTACAGAATATGTATATAAAGTATTACAGACCAAACCGGTATCTTGCCAGGAATTGTCTTGTATCCAACCTGAATCCTTGCCAGCCCTTGAAAAGAGATATCCAGATAGACTGGAAGACGCATTAGTGAAAGGGTCAACAGACAAAATAATACTAGTTTTTTCCACAGAGCTAGTTAAAAAATTCGCTGGATTCGGAGCTAAAGTATATTTATCTGTTGAGGTACCATATTCACCCAAGTTTAATGCACTGTCTCTGAATTGAACACTGTACATATAAAGAGAATTCGGCAGTAAACCAGAATCAACTACAGAATTTGTGCCGGTAGAGTTAAAACCTAATTCGATTGAATTATTTCTTTTTACTTGCCACTGAGACAAATCCATCTCATCAGTATCTAGAAAATCTGGCTTAATTATTTCAATAGATGACGTTGAGATCTCGCCGAATGTTGGCATACCCAAAGCTGAAGGGGCAGTAAGATCTGTTACTGTGAAAACATGTGTTGAATATCCAGCAGAATATTCATAAGTAATTTTGCCATCATTATCTGAAAGTAATGTGCTGGAAGCTAAACCATCAACGGCTATTGTATATTGGACATCTGGCAACAAATCACCAATAGTATAGATCGTGCTGGTAGCGATAGAGCTGGAAGCTGTCCATTGTTTATAATAGGTGTCGGTAGTATTCCAAATTATATTAGACACATTCAACCATTCTGGTCTTGTAGTGGTCCCACTATAAATCGGAAAAGATCCTTCGGCTGGTGTTACTGCAAAATCCATGGGATTACTGGTTGAAGTGGCTGAAGTATAACGGTATCGGCCATCCATATATATTTTAATATCAGCCGAGGAATTGACCTGATCAGTACCAATAATATAAGGTGGTTGATATTCGAAAGCCCCAATATCAGGTGCCCCATAAATAGCTTGGCCAAGATAATCAGAAGTCAAACCAATATTGGCACCTGCATCAATCGCGGGAGAAGTATATTTTAAGGAATAATCACGAGTGGATGTAGAGACAAATTCTGGATCATCACTGATACTCGAAGCATCTTTCCCACTAATCAAGGGATCGCTGGTAAGTGAGGCAATCCAAGCCCCAATATCCGTATACTCTAGCCCGCTATAACTACCAAGTATTGCCCCATTTAATTGATGATACAAATTATAATCTGTAAAGACATAAGTGAATGGTCCCGCAATAGCAATACTTTGCATGTTCAGACCAGTTAAATCAGTTTGAACTAAGTTATTTTCAAAGACTACCCTCTTGCCACTGATTTGAATATCCAAACCATGACCACCAGAACCGCTGGGGTGATGAATTACTGTATTATTGTAAACCAATGATGAACTAGCGGTAGACTGCCCGCGGAAATCTATACTATTTACATGGGCATTTTCTAGTACATTATAATAATACTCATTCCCCCCAGCACCCGAGCTCACAGAATCTTGTATCTGACTTTGTAGTAAAGAGTTTTTGTATATTTTATTAGTCTCACTCGAGCCCATCAGAGCTATACCGACACCAGCCATATCTGGATATTCTAAACCATTCCAGGCGCAGGAAATAATATTATTATAGATTTGATTCGAATCTGAATCTAATATCTTTACCCCTTGTAGATAATTATTAATACTACTTGTAGCAATAGTATTACTTGCAACGGTCCCCGAATTTGAAGATGATAATAAAATACCCACAAGGGCCAAGTTGGTTTTATCTGGATTTGTATTCAAAATAGTATTCCCAGTAATTAATCCACTATCTGCGCTTAAGTAATATATACCGGTACTTGTTGAATTATTAGTGACGATTGAATTATTTGTGGATTGAACTGATGTGGAATTTGCCACAGAAACCCCGAGATTAAAACCGTCCGCATTATTTGTTCCTATAATATTATTATCAATAATAGCCTGATTTGATGAAGTCACAGCTAATACACCAATCAAACTAGTATTATTTTTGGAGGCATTAGTATTTTTTATTGTATTATTTCTAACAGTTATTCCACTTGCCCCATTAATATAAACACCTGTGGCATTGGCTGCAGTGGTTACTATTTCATTATTCAATATTTGCGATTGCGACACACCACCGGTTGATATATAAATTCCAGCCCCATTATCGTTTGAAACGGAACATCTTTGGATTATGGCTCCACTAAGTGTTCCCATTAGAACAGCAGCACCATTACCATCACCACCTCTTAAATCTAAATCCTGAAATGTCACATTACTTTTACCATTAGATAAAATGGCATGATTATTTGCACCCACCGGAGCCAATAAAATTGGCTTGGCGCCAGAACCATACGATCCAGTTATTATAGGGGTTGTGGCTCCTCCTTCATCTGCAGTCACATAAGCATTTGTAAAGGTGTCCCCACTCTTAAACAAGACCTGGTCACCACTAACTAGGACGGTCGAGGCAGAAGTAGCCCCCGCAGATCCATCCCAAGGATGATGTGCCCATGTGGTAGTAGTAGATAAACCGTTATTAGAATCCGAACCGCTTGCACTAATATAATATACAGCGGCACTTACATTATTTCTCAACCCAAACAAAACAACAATAAAAGAGAAAAATAATATAAAACAAAAGAGACCAGAACCGCTCCGAATTCTAATTTTAGTATTCATAATTAATCTAGTATATATGTATACTTTCTAAAAAGCCAATATGTTTTCCCCAATTTTATATTGCTCCCCAGCGCCCATGGTGATGAGGATGTCATTGGGGCCGAGGGAGGATTTTAGATGGGTGACGATAGAGGCGAAATCTGCAAAAGAAAGCACGGAAACATCCTCGGAGCGATTAGGTACTCCGTTAAGCGGAGAGGATGATTTCCGAGCTTTCTTTATCGCCTCTCCTAGTATCTCACTCGTAATACTTGGATCAAACGCTTCTCGCGCGGGAAAGATGGGGGTGAGTATCACTTCGTCCGCATCGGTAAAGGCGGTGGCAAATTCATTTAATAAAAGCTTGGTGCGGGAAAAGAGGTGAGGTTGAAAGACCACCACGATCCTTTTATCCGGATAAAGTTCTCGCGCGCCCTGCAAGGCCGCCCGCACCTTCTGCGGATTATGAGCATAATCATCATAGACCAGTGCCCCGGATTTTGTCTGGCCTTTAAATTCAAATCGGCGCCAAGTACCGGCAAATTGCGTAAGGGATTTTTCTGCCTTTTCTAAATCAATATTTAGGGCCTGGGCCACCGCGAGCGCCGTTTTAGCATTTTGCCGGTTATGCTCCCCTGGCACCAATAATTTCTCCCTCAACTCTATTTCGCTATAATCTATCACCCGGCATTTCACATTATCAATAATTGGTTTGAGATTCGGCAATTTGGTATTACAAATCAGAAAACCATCTGCCGGTAATTTTTGGGCCAGATGTAAAAAAGAGTTTTGAATATCAGCCAGATCCTTATAAAAATCCAGATGATCCAAATCTAAATTATTTATCACCAGAATAGACGGCTCCAAATTATGAAAAGATTTTTTATATTCATCGGCTTCTACCACCAGGTATTTACTCTTGCCCATAATAAAATTTGTATCACCAATCAAGCTACCAACAATAACGGTGGGATCAAGCCCGGCATCTATCATCACCTTGGCCACCATGGCCGTCACGGTAGTCTTTCCATGTGTGCCAGAAACGGCGATGGTATATTTTTCCTTAGAGATAATATTTAGAGTTTCCGGATAAGTGAGAATTTTAATTCCACGCGCTTTAGCCTCCATCAGTTCCGGATTGTCCGCCGGTATGGCCACGGTGTAAATTACCAGGTCACAGTCTGCCGGAATATTTTCTTTTTTGGCACCGATAAAAACCGTGGCTCCAGCCTTGGCCAATTCCTGGGTGACCTTGGTATCATCCCGATCCGAACCGCTAACCGTCTTACCATCCAAAAGAAGCATACGTGCGATCGCCGAAATCCCAATCCCCCCGATACCAATGAAATGTATCCGCTGTGCTTGTTTTAAAATATTGTCGGACATATTATTTCAAAGCCTTTATCAGCTTATTAAATTTATCACCCCGATCATATTCATTCTTAAACATCCCAAAGGAAGCAAAGGCTGGGCTGAACAGAATTATATCCCCTTTTTTTGCTTTTTTGATAGCTTCCCCTACTGCATATTTCAAATTGTCACATTTATTATATTTAAAAGCTTTTAGCTGTGAGCTATTAGCTATTAGCTTTTCCGAGCCGGTACCACTCAGCAAAAAAATCTCTTTCGTATATTTTGGAATCTCTTTTACCAGTTCCGACATATCCAAACTTTTATCTGACCCTCCACAAATTAAAATTATTTTTTTAATTTTATCCCGCGAAGCATTCTGATGCGAAGTGGGACCAAGCGCTCGGAGGGCCACCAAAGTCGCATCCGGAGTGGTGGCATTTGTATCATTATAAATTTTCACTCCCTTGTATTCACGGATGAGCTCCAACCGCCCGGGAATACCCATATAGCTCTCCACCCCTTTTTTAATAATATTAAGTGGTATGCCAAGCGCCTCACAGGCCCGCACCGCGCAAGCAATATTTTCCAAATTATGCTCCCCCGGTATTTTTATTTTCCAAGTCTTTGGCACGATTTCCTGGCGCGCTATAATTTTATGACTTTTTATTTTACCAATTCGCCCGGCGATTTTTTGTCCGCAAATCAAATAATCATCCGCCTTCTGATGCAAATAGATTTGCGCTTTATCCGTGAAATATCTCTCCTCCGCATCTTTTTCACTTTGACTGCCTTTCATATAATAATTTAAATGGTCCGACATCAAATTAGTAAAGACGGAAACCTGTGGAGAGATTTTAGAGTCCCCAAAGCCTTGTAATTGCCAAGAGTCTAACTCTAGCACCACCACGTCCCCCGGTTTTACTTTCTTCAACAAAGGCAAAGTGGCCAAACCTCTCACATTACCGCCCAAAAAAACTTCTGAGTTTTTTTGTCCCAAACTGATGTGAGGGAAAGCTAATTTTAGAATCTGATAAATAAGATGCGTCACCGTACTTTTTCCACGCGTCCCCGTCACACCAACCAACTTTACTCCTGACGCTAATTCCGAAAACCACGAGGCATCCATCTTTATAGGAATATTATTTTTCTGGGCCTCGGCAATATAAACAGAATGTATGGGTACGCCCGCTGATTTTAATATAAAGTCGCGATTTTGAAAATCCTCCATCCGATGCCCACCTAAGACAAAATTCGTCGTCTGTAGACCGTATTTTGCCGTCTGTAATTTTTTAAGAGAAGGAGCTAATTGTTCTTCCGTTTTCAGATCCGTAATTATCAAATCCGCTCCGCATTCGGCCAAAAATTTCGCATCATTTAGCCCGCGCCCCAAAAGCCCCAAGCCCAGCATGGTGATTTTCTTGCCTTTAAAATATTC
>CAYVWL010000014.1:0-3301 GCA_964455475.1 uncultured Candidatus Saccharibacteria bacterium | reverse complement strand
CCACGCGCCCAACATAAAAATGAGTCTATCATAAAAATCACAAATATAAAACAGAAAGGGGCCTCCGGAACAATAACAGTCTTGTTCCATCGGCCCCCGCTCCTTTCGTGTGTCGTGTCAGTTCTGGACATTGCAGATCGTCCGCCTCTTCACTCCTTGCTGGACCAGCTTGTAGCTGAGGTCGTCGGCATCACCTTCTGAAGCGACGCGGACCCAGCACCCATCCTCCACCACCGGCGTTTTGCCGGTCTTCATCCAGAAGAGGCCAGGTGCCATGGTCAAGGAGCACCCCTGGCAAGTGTCACGGCATAGGCCATTAACCTCTACCGGCAAACCAGTCACCGTGAAGAAGAGATTGTACTCCCGGGCACTGAAGTCCGGCAAGCCAAACCAAACCTGCATCTCTCTTCCGTCTTCCCGGATCGTCAGACTGAGTGGCTGGAAGACATTTCCGGGCCGAAAGCCGAAAAGGCGGGTAATCGATCGGCCATCTTGCGCAGTCCAGATTCCCGCCTCCCTGGCCATGTCATAAGAGAATGATACTGCCTCCACAACGTCATGAAGAATCTCAACCTTCTCCTGCGGAGTCATCCCCGCCAGAAGTCCGTTCATCTCCCGGACCTGTGCCGGCTGACCGATCTCTCCGTGGAAAGAAATTCGCAGAACTGTGGCTAAAGCTAGTTTGCGCCTTTCGAATCTCAGCATCACACGATCAACCAGCTCGTCAACGTTTTTCACTTGTATCGCGTCCATACCCACCCCTTCCGCGCATAGCGCTGTTTAACTAACACACGTGAAGACCAACCCTCTAATCTGATTCAGATTCTACTTAGAAAACATATTTTGTCAATAAGAATCAAATGTTTACAAAGTCTCCACCACCAGCGAATTTGTGCCACCACTTTTGCCGAGTGGTAGGCCAAAGATAATAACCACTTTGTCCCCGGCTACTGCCAGGCCACTTTCTAGGGCTAGCTTTTTAGCCTCGGGAATTACTTGATTTATATCTCCAAACTCTGGACAGAGAATCGGCACGCAACCATAGGAAAGGGCCAGCTGATTTTTAGTCGTTTCTCTCGGCGTCAGTGCCAATATTTTTTGCTCTGGTTTATAACGAGAAATCATCCGCGCCGCAAAACCGCGGTCAGTTAGGGCCACAATCAATTTTGCCCCGGCCTCCTTGGCCACCTCAATGGCGCCGTTACCTAGGGCGTCCGACGTCCGGCGAATAGAGTCACTATATTTTCGGCCACTCACCACCTTGCGATAATATGCATCCTTCTCGATCCGCTCCGCAATACTTTTCATCATCTTTACCGCCTCCACCGGATAATCACCAAGTGTAGTCTCTTCAGAGAGCATTATCGCATCTGTACCATCCAAAATAGCATTGGCCACGTCAGACACTTCAGCACGGGTAGGCACCGGGGATTTAATCATGGACTCCAGCATCTGCGTGGCAGTGATCACTGGCTTGCCCAGCTCGTTGCATCTTTTTATTAACATCTTTTGCATTAAAGGCACATCCTCGGCTGGTATTTCTATAGCCAGATCTCCGCGGGCAATCATCACACCGTCTGTGAGTTTTAATATTTCATCCAAATTTTTAATGGCTTGCGGTGTCTCGATCTTAGCAATAATGCGCGCTTCACTCCCCGCCTTGTCCAAAATTTCTTTGAGCTCGGCAATATCTTCCGGCCGGCGGACAAAAGACAGGGCAAAATAATCCACCTTGTTTTTCAAACCAAACTCAATATCCTTTTTATCCTTGGTGGTGAGCGAGCTGACCGAGAGATCCGAGCCGGGCAGATTTACCCCGCGCTTGTCCTTGATCTCGCCACCAATAATTATTTTACAAATTACCTCGCTACCTTTTATTTCCAACACTTCCAATTTTTTCTTACCATCATGAAGCAGGACCGGATCACCCACCTTTATCTCTCGGGCAAAAGCCGGATAGTTTATACTTACTCTCTTGTCATCACCTAAAATATCCTCCGTGGTCAAAGTAAAAATCTCTCCCTCTTTTAAAATAGTACTGCCTTTTTCAAACATACCAATCCGAATCTTCGGCCCTGCCAGATCCTGCATAATAGCCACCGGACTATTTGTGTTTTTTATAATATTTCGTAAATTGTCCACCCTGGCCTGATGCTCGGCAAAGTCACCGTGGGAAAAGTTTAGGCGCATCACATTCATACCGTTTTTCACCAGCTTGGCCAGCATTTCCTCCTTTTCTGTGGCCGGGCCGATAGTACAGACGATTTTTGTTTTCTTTAAATGTTGCATAAAGCTTGCTATTTTGGCTTATAAAATTAAGGCGGTATTATAGCATAAGATTGTTTTTTTGTTTAATTTCTGCTATATTTTCTGAGTTGACGATTGCGCGCATAGCTCAGTTGGTAGAGCACATCACTGATACTGATGGGGTTCTAGGTTCGAATCCTAGTGCGCGCACAAAACAGATATTCAAAAAGCACTCAGCGACGAATCGCGGGAGTGCTTTTGTTCGGGTTGAATCTCAACCCGGGAAAGATCTACATGGCGAGGACGAAGACGAAAAGGGTATAGAGGAGCACGCCTGTGAGACAAAACATGATTACCTTCCTCACAGCCTCTACCATTCCCCGAGTTACTCCGAAGTAACCCAGAATGAGGTCAACTAGAGCATGACGAATGCCAGCCCTGACCGTCTTCTGCTGTCCTTTAACGTACCCAATTTTCCAAAGAACTGCTGTCTTCATGCGTGTTTCCCTTCATTGATTGCATTTACGACTCAGAGTACAGTATAGCACCTTTCGTATTAAAAGTCAAGCACAAAATGGGGTAGCAAAAAACGCCTTGTTTTAAGGCGTTTTTTGCGAGCTTCGAAATATTATTCTTTCTTTTGTTCCGTTCTTCAGTTCATCAATTCATTTCTGATTTGATGACTAATATATCTCGTCTTTCCGAGAAAGTCAGCTGATTTTAGGTTTCAGTAAACCCTTGTGTACTCGTACGAGATACGCAAGATCGACTCGATGAGTCAGCGTGAAATACTCACATAAATCACGCCAACGTTGTTCAATTTGAAAATTTCCACGAGCAGCTTCCGCTACCCGTGCCTTGTTACGACTTAGTCCTTGTTATTGAATTTACCGTAGGCCGTATAAATACGGACTTTGGGTATCCCCAATTCCCCTGACTTGACGGGCGAATATTTTCATCTAACTAAATGAATGAAAGTTCCCCTAAGACATTACTGCCTTAGCTCCAGATCCGTCACGATCCAGACGACGTAGCGAGCGTTTTTACCGCACTA
>CAYVWL010000013.1:11647-16473 GCA_964455475.1 uncultured Candidatus Saccharibacteria bacterium | reverse complement strand
AAAAAAGCACAGCTGAATTTTAATACTCCAATTTCCTCCATCGTCGGCCCAAACGGCTCTGGTAAAAGCAATGTGGCGGAGGCCTTTCGCTTTGTGCTGGGTGAGCAAAGCATCAAGTCCTTGCGGGGCAAGCGGGTAGAAGACCTCATTTTCAATGGTGGCAAGGATGCGTCCCGGGCTAACCGCGCTTCCGCCAAGGTGGTTTTTGATAATACTCGGCGGATTTTTAATATTGATTTTGATGAAGTATCTCTTGAACGCGTAATTCACCGTGATTCTGTGAGTGAATATTTTATCAACGGTTCAGCGGTGCGTCTGAAGGATATTATAGAGCTTTTGGCCTCCGCCCATATTGGCGCCTCCGGGCACCATATTATTTCTCAAGGTGAGGCCGATAAAATTTTAAATGCCAATATCAAAGAGCGCCGAGAGATGATAGAAGATGCCCTGGGTTTAAAAATTTATCATTATAAAAAAGAGGATAGCCAGAGAAAGCTCACCAAGACTGAAGAGAATATAAAACAAGTAGAGTCTCTGCGCCGAGAGATTGCGCCGCATCTGAAATTCCTAAAGAAACAGGTAGAAAAAATCGAGAAGACGATAGAGATGCGTGAACAGCTGAAGAATTTTTATCTGGAATATTTTAAGCGGGAGGATGAATATATTAAAGGCGAGAGAGCAAAATTGGTGGAGGACAAGCGGGGACCTTTGGCCGAGCTGGCCCACCTTGAGCAAGAGTTGCGTCAGGCCAAAGATATTTTACAGCGGTCAGAAAACAAAGATATAAAAAGTGAGGAAATAATGTCCTTGGAGAGCCGGCTCCGTGAGACCAGGCAGGCGAAGGATCTTTTGATGCGGGAAATAGGGCGGATCGAAGGAGAGATAAATTATCTGGATCGTCAGCATAAAAAACAAATTCAGACAGCCAGCCTAGCCGAATCTAAAAAAGTGGATTTGCGGGCGGTAGAGGATTTGATCCAGACCGTTTCCGGACATATTGATGAGGGAAATATGAGTGATGATTTGTCACTCGTCAAAACTATTTTGGGTAAAATTAAAGGCTTACTTCGAGATTTTGTCCTAAGGAATAAAGACAGTCAGGACGAGAATAGCCAAAAGGAAATAGAACAAGAGATTGCTGATTTAAGAAAGAAAAAAGAGCAGGCGGATAGTGAATTATTTAATCTAAAAAATAAGGAAGCAGAATTTACAGCTGATTATAATGCGGTCAAAGAGGAAATTGAAAAAGAAAAAGATTCTAATCGCGATGCGGAAAAAGCGGTATTCAGGATTATGGCCGAGCAAAATGAGATCAATATGAAGCTGGCTGGCTTGCAAAATCGCGAGGACAGACTGAAGCAGGATGAAAATAATTTCAGGCAGGAGCTGACAGAGGCCGGGGTGCTGGTGGGGGTAGAGGCGGTGCGTTATAAGGATTTGATTTTGGAAATAGTACCGGAAGAGAGACTGGTGCAGGAGGACAGACGTAAGAATATTGAGCGCATTAAAATCAGGATTGAGGATGCTGGTATCGGCTCGTCTGATGAAGTTCTCAAGGAATACCGGGAGGCCAGTGAACGTGATGCCTTCCTAGAGAAGGAATTGGTGGACCTTGGTACTTCATCAGAGTCACTTTTGGCTTTGATCAAGGAGCTCGATGACAAACTCACTACTGAATTCAAAATTGGTGTGGAAAAGATTAATACCCAATTCCAGGATTTCTTCAGTAAAATGTTTGGTGGAGGGACGGCCAAATTATCCGTAATCAGGGAAGTGAAGAAAAAGAGGAGGGATACCGATCTGGCTATTTTGGAAGACGAAAATATGGATAATCAGAATCTTGAAGAAGAGGAGAGTGAGGAGGGGATAGACATTGAGGTAAATCTACCAAAGAAGAAAATCAAAGGGCTGATGATGCTCTCTGGTGGAGAGCGGGCGCTCACCTCTATTGCCCTCTTATTTGCCATGTCCCAGGTAAATCCACCGCCATTTATTATCTTGGACGAGACAGATGCTGCTCTGGACGAGGCCAATTCTAAGAAATACGGAGATATGATAGAAGATCTATCTAAATATTCCCAGCTGATCCTGGTCACCCATAACAGAGAGACCATGTCTCGGGCCGGCATTATCTATGGTGTCACTATGGGGGCAGATGGAGTGTCCAAACTTCTTTCTATCCAGTTTGAAGAAGCCGTACAAGTGGCCAAGTAAATTCTATTGCAAATATTGTTTTAGGGGTATAAACTTTAATAAAGGTCGGTCACTCTTTATCAGCTTTTAATATTTAAAGCTATGTCAGGAAATATATTTTGGTGGATAATAGAATTAGCCATCTGGTATCTCTTCTTTTATATCTTTCTTTTTTCGATTCAGAATCCGGTAAATATCGGTTGGATGTCCTTTGTACTTGTCATTCTAGGATCGCTCGGGCTTTTTGCTAGCCCACTCACCAGACATTTGAGCATTTGGAACAAAGTGCTGGATCAAATAATTAAAAAAGAGGAGGAACTAGAAAAATATTAATTTAGTAGCATACAATCTATCGCTTTTTTCTCTAGGCTGGCGGAGGTGATTTTAAAGCGCACCTGATCACCCAGGCTGTATTTCTTTTTCGTTTTTTGACCAACCAGGCAATAATTTTTCTGGTCTAAGACAAAGTAATCACTGCCCAGATCACGGATGCGTACCATACCTTCGGCGCGGGTATCCTTTTCTTCAATATAAATGCCCCATTCTGTCACCCCGGTAATTGTCCCATTAAATTCTTGACCAATCTTGTCCTGCATATATTCTATCTGCTTATATTTTTTGGAATCACGCTCAGCTTCGGCGGCCCGGATTTCCTTTTCTGTAGCCAAGGCGGATATTTTTTCATATTTAAGCCACTCGCTTCTGGGTAGCTTTTCATCCTGCAAATGTTTTTCTAATAGGCGATGTACCAAGAGATCTGGATACCGGCGGATGGGGGAGGTGAAGTGGGTGTAAAATTCAAAAGCCAAGCCAAAGTGCCCAATATTTCTAGTGGAGTAAATAGCCTTGGCCATAGAGCGGACGGCGGCGGTTTTAATCATACTTTCCTCCGCCTTACCCTCAATCTGCTTGAATAGATTTTGTAAATCAATTGCCTTTAACCCTTTTTCCTTTTTGATCGGTAAATCATAACCCAGGGCTTTGACAAAAATACTCAATGCGGTAATTTTTTCATTATCCGGCAGGTCGTGTATGCGATAAATAAATGGACTGTCAGAATTAGTCTTCTTATAGGCTTTGAAGATAAATTCCGCCACCTCTTTATTGGCCAAGAGCATGTATTCCTCCACCAGCTTGTGGGTATCGAGCCTTTGTTTTTTATAAATGCGGATTGGTTTGCCGGAGCTGTCCAATTCAAAAGCCACCTCATCTTGCTCAAAATCTATCGCTCCATGAGCACTTTTTTCTTTGCGTAATTTTTTAGCGATTATGTTTAGGGTATTAAGTTCATTATAGTAATCACTCTCTCTTCCCCCCTCATTTTCTAAGGAGGGGGTCAGGGGGTGGTTCTTATTTAATACCTCTTGCGCCAACTCATAAGTAAATCTTTTATCAGACTTGATAATAGTCTTGCCAAACCAGCGAGAAATTATTTTTCCACTGATTGTCATCTCGAAAACGGCGGAAAAAGTCAGCTTTTCCTCCCCCGGATTTAAACTACAAATATCGTTTGATAACACCTCTGGTAACATGGGGATGGTGCGGTCCACCAGGTAGACGGAGAATTCACGTTTGATGGCCTCGGCATCCAGGGCGGTTTTTTCCCGGACATAATGTGAGACATCGGCAATATGGACACCGATTTCAAAATTACCATTAGGCAGGGCCTTAAAGGAGATAGCATCATCAAAGTCTTTGGCATCTTTGGGATCAATGGTAAAAGTAGTGGTATTTCGAAAATCTTTTCTTTTGGTAATCTCCGTTTGTGGAATAGGCTTTTCTGTTTTCTCCAGCCTTACTGCCTCGGCCTCTACCGGGGCGGGGAAGCCAATCTCAAAACCCTTTTCATAAAGAATAGATTCCATCTCGGTATTATGCTCACCGGCCTGACCTAATACTTGCAATATCTCACCTTCCGGACTTTTATTTTTTTCCCAACGATTTATCTTGGCAATAATTTTCTCCCCAATCTTTGCCTGCTTATTATTAATACTGTCTTTTGACAAGTGAATATCGGCATACATTTTTTTATCATCGGCCTTCAAAATAAAATCTTCTTTTTCTTTTTGCAGAATTCCCACAAAGGCGCGCTTGGCTCGTCTTTCAATACTGACCACTTGGCCAATCTGGCGTTCCTTGCCTCGGCGAGGCATAAGGGCCACAGTCACGGTATCACCATTTAAGGCGGTATTTAAGGCATTATTCTGGATTTCAATGTCTTCTTTGAGGGTTTTGTCTTCAGCACGTAAATAGCCAATTCCGCGCGCATTGACGTTTAAAATACCCTTTAAAGTCTTTTTATTTGGCATTTGCTAACAATAACAGAATTTTAGCTGATTGTATAGTTTTAATATTTGTCCCAGTACCAAATTTAGAGAGGAGATTCTGATTATTAATTAGTTTTTATTTATTATACATAGTGTGATATTGATATTTTCTTAGTGAATTTGATACGGGACTGCGCAAACATAGTCGCTGAATACAGCTCGTTGTTTTGCTTGACTATTTTTAGCTTTTAGTATAGGATACCCTTTATGTTAATGATCAGATTACAACGAGTGGGCAGAATTCATGAGCCGACTTTTCGCGTGGTTTTAGTGGACTCTAAAAGGAGCACCAAGAGTGGTCAAGCC